>CALEDY010000142.1 GCA_937949355.1 uncultured Collinsella sp.
GACAGGCGCCCCACATGGTCGAGGACGTTTTCAAAACCAAGCCCGGCCCCGGCCTGCAGTAACGTTGCTGGCGGTTCTTGGGCATCGCTTGCTGACGGGGTTCCTTGTCTGAATTGGACATTGCCGAAAGAACCTTTTATCCCAATCGCTGTCCCGCGCCTTTGGCGCGGGAGGCGCACCACTGTGGGAATGCTAGTCGGTCATTGTTGGCGCCGAAGCACCATCCCGCCCCAGCATCGCCCTCAGCTTCTCGAAGCTCTCCTCACTCAGGCAGTGCTCCATGTGGCAGCCCTCTTGCGACGCGACATCCGCCGAAACACCGGCTTCCTCGAGCAGCCGCACGAAAAAGCAGTGGCGCTCCCACATTTGGCGAGCGACCCCCAAACCACGCTCCGTCAGATGAACGTCGCGCTTGCCCATTTCGACATAGCCGCTGTTCTCCAGCGTCGCCATGGCCTTGGAGACGCTTGCCTTGGTTACGCCCAGGTATTCGGCAACGTCAATCGATCGAACGATGCCTTGGTGCTTCGAGAGCACATAAATAGATTCGAGATAGTCTTCTCCGGATTCACGCAGGGCCATGGGCTGCCTTTCGCGATGGCTTCTAGTTAGCCTTTGGATACTTTTGCTTGATTTACTTTACCGCAAAAGTTGCCCATGTCTTACTACTTTGCTTAAAAGTTAGCCGTGTTTCACAAAACGTGCGGGACGAAAACAAAATGGGGACGCTCCTCAAGGGGTGTCCCCAGGTGCCGGTGTCGGCCCGCAGCTATAGCAGCCCAAAGTGTTTAGCAGCGTTGTAGATCCCATCGTCGTCTACGGCGGTCGTAACGTAGGTCGCTGCGGCCTTCACCGTATCCTGCGCGTTGCCCATGGCAACACTTGTGCCCACGGCCGAGAACATCGACAGGTCGTTCTCGCCGTCGCCAAAGGCAATCGCCTCGCTCGCGTCGATATCCAGCCGCTCCAGCGTCGCCGCCACGCCCAGGTCCTTGCCGCCATTAGCGGGAATAATGTCGCAGAACAAATCGCACCAGCGCGTGGTAAGCGAATGCGCCACCGCGTCGGTCACGATATGCTCGTCGGCCGGGTCCACAAAGGCGCAGAACTGGTAAACCGGCGCATCGAAGGCGTGCTCAAACGGCTCCTCGTGGTAGACGATTCCCGCGTTGCTACCGGCCGTCACCACACGCTCGGACAGGCGGTTCACAAACGAGTTCTCGCCCTGCATGCACAGCGAGTCGTAGCGCCCCTGCGCCACCTGGTCCACAATCACCGCGACGTCGTCCGGATCGATCGGGCAGCTGCGGTAGACGCCCTCAGCATCAAAACAGTGCTGGCCCGAAAGCGTAATGTATGCATCCCAACCAAGGTCGAACAGCCAATCCGGCATCTGATAGGTCGGGCGACCCGTGGCGATCACGCACGCAATCCCCTGCTCGCGAAAGCTGTCGAGCACCTGCTGAGCCGACGCCGGAATCCGGTGGGTCTTAAAGCTCAGCAGCGTGCCGTCGATATCGAAAAACGCAGCTTTGATCATCCTGGTCTACTCCTCGCCCTCGAGCTTTTCGCTCGCCTCGAGCCACGCCATCTCCAGCTCGTCCATGGCGGCGTGGGCCTCGTCGATCTTTGCCTGCTGCACGCCCAGCGCCGTGTAGTTGGTGGGATCGACCTGGGCCATGGCGGCCTCGGCCTCCTCCACGCGAGCGCGCTGCGTCTCCATCTTGCGCTCGAGCGAGCTCACCTCGCGGCGGAGCTTCTGGCGTTCGGCGTTGGAAAGGCCATTGGGCTGCCCGCTCGTCTTAGGCTTTTCGGCCGCAACCGCTGCGGCACCGGTGTCGAACGTGCCGGTCTTGGCACTCGGCGCGCCCACGGGCTCGCCCTCGGCGGTGGCGTTGCACAGGCGCAGGTACTGATCGACGCCGCCGGGCATATGCGTCAGGTGGCCGTCAAGCAGTGCCCACTGTTGGTCGGTCACGCGCTCCATGAGGAAACGGTCGTGCGTCACCAGGATCAGCGTGCCGGGCCAGCCGTCGAGCAGATCCTCGACAATCGCGAGCATATCGGTATCCAGGTCGTTACCGGGCTCGTCCAGGATGAGCACGTTGGGCTCGTCCAGGATCGTCAGCAACAGCGACAGGCGACGGCGCTGGCCGCCCGAAAGATCGCCGATGCGACTCCAGAGCTGCTGGGTCGTAAAGCCCAGGCGCTCGCAGAGCTTCTCGGGAGAGGTCTCCTTGCCGTCGATGACGTAATACTTCTTATAGTTGCCGAGCACCTCGCGGATCGTGTCGCCCATGTAGGGCTCGAGCTCCTCGAGCTGCTGCGACAGCACGCCAAAGCGCACCGTCTGGCCGATCTTCACGCGGCCGCGCAGGGGCGCGATCTTGCCCTGGATCACGTCGAGCAGCGTCGACTTGCCGGCGCCGTTCTCGCCCAAAAGACCATAGCGGTCGCCCGCGCCGATAAGCCAGGTCACGTCGGAGAGCACCTGCTTGGGCGCGCCGTCGGAATCCGCATAGCCGGCATCAACGTCGATCACGTCGATGACCTGCTTGCCTAGGCGGCTCACGGCGAGGCGCTTGAGCTCCAGCTCGTCGCGCACGGGCGGCACGTCGGCGATCAGCTCGCGAGCAGCCTCAACGCGAAACTTGGGCTTGGTGGAACGAGCCTGGGCGCCGCGGCTCAGCCACGCGAGCTCCTTGCGCGCCATGTTGCGGCGGCGCTCCTCGGTGACGGCGGCCATGCGGTCGCGCTCTACGCGCTGAAGGATATATGCCGAGTAGCCGCCCTCGAAGGGGTCGACCTGGCCGTCGTGGACCTCCCACATGCTGGTGCAGACCTCGTCCAAGAACCAGCGGTCGTGCGTGACCACGAGCATGGCGCCCTGACCGCGCTGCCAGCGGGCCTTTAAGTGGCGCGCGAGCCAGTTGATGGTGCGCATGTCCAGGTGGTTGGTGGGCTCGTCGAGCATGAGCACGTCATAGTCGCCGATCAGCAGGCGCGCGAGGTCCACGCGACGGCGCTGGCCGCCCGAAAGCTCGCCCACCGTGCCCTCCCAGGGCACATCGCTAATAAGGCCGGCCAGAATCTGGCGCGTACGCGGACTCGACGCCCACTCATACTCGGGCGTGTCGCCCACGACGGCATGATGCACGGTATCGGTGTCGACAAGCTGGTCCTTTTGGCCGAGCAGACCGATCGTGGTGCCGCGACGATGCGTCACGCGGCCATCGTCGGGCTCCAGCGTGCCGGCAAGCACGCTAAGCAGCGTCGACTTGCCGTCGCCGTTTTTGCCGACGATGCCAATGCGGTCGCCCTCGCCCACGCCGAGCGTTACGC
>CALEDY010000143.1 GCA_937949355.1 uncultured Collinsella sp.
GCGGTCGCGGCCTTCTGCGCGGCGTCCACCACGGCGGGCGCGGCCTCGCGTGCAGCAGCGACCATGCGGTCCTTGATGCCCTCGACGAGTTTGCTCATTGTCTCTCCTCTTAGTTGTTGGACTCGACGGTTGCGGCGGTGTCGGCCGCGTCCTCGAGCTGCAGGTTCAATAGCTTCATGCCGTATTCCGGCACGTTGATATCAATGGGTTGGCCATACAGGTCACCAGGGCGCACAAAAGCGAGCACCGTCATAATGCGCGCCATGGCCTCGGGCGATTCGGTAAGCCCACGCTCAAACCAGCGCTGAATCATGCCGACCTCGGCACTCACGACGTAGGTAACGTAATAGTCAAAGAACGTGCCCAGCGCCAGGCCCAAAATGCCCGTCTGCGCACGCGGCACCACAGCCTCACGAGCGGTGTCGATGATTCTTTTAATGAAGGCCTGGTCGCCGCCCGGACCCAGCAGCGCACCGATCAAGTCGCGGTTGGCCGCAAGATAACGCAGCAGCTCAACCGAACCGGGCGCCGGCTCGAGCTCATCGATGTTGTGATAGAGATCGGGCAGCTGAGCTGCGGTGATGAGCTCAATACGCTCACGGATCTCGGCCAGCAAGCCGTCCTCGATTTGATTGATAAAGTCGGGGATATCGCGGTAGTGCGAATAGAACGTGCGGCGCGTAAGGCCAGCGCGCTCGGTGAGCGACGCGACATTAATGCGCGAAAGGTCGCCGCTTTCGGCAAGCTCGCTGGCAAGTGCCTGGCGAAGGGCACGCTGCGAGCGAAGGGACCGGCGATCGCATTTCTCGAGCTGGGACAAACGTCCTCCTTGTTACTCAGCCTGTGCGCTATTGCACAGTGCGAGTATTATTGCACACCGTGTGCATCAACACGTAAAGGCAATATTTTGGATGTGACAAAGGGCAGCCCCTTTGTCACATCCAGCGACCGCCTAGGTTGTGCCAGTTGTGCCTGGCTTTTGGAGCGGCATTGCCGATTGTTCAAAATGTCATTCGTGGGTAGAATAGTGTCGGCGGCGGCCCAAGTTCTGGAAAGCTGGGCAGCGCCGTTGTTTGCATTAGGGGGTCAACGCCTTAGCGGCGGCGACCCCTTCTTGTTGCGCTTCGAACGCTGCTTGAGTGCCTCGGAAAGGCCGACAAGCGCCGTGAAGAACGAGACCAGAGCGGTCAGAAGTCTCACGAAATCAATCAAATCGGTCATGGGCATCACCTCCCATCAGATGGAGGGCGCTGCCCGGCACATGGAACTGCCGTCAACGATACCGATTCTATCAAAGCGCAGTTATATATGCGAATATTTGTTCGTATTTCAGAAGATCGTAGCTCGGGCACGGCGAAGGAACAGTTCCTTTGCCGTGCCCGAGCTTGTCGCCGAACTGCCACCTACATTTTTCGAGTTATTCGGCCACGCTGCTAGTTCTGTATAAATGCACCGCCGGGATTATCTGAGGGTTTTTGTCCTTATTTGAGCGCATACATGCCCATTTGCGCACTTACGACACCGAATCAAACACCATTAGAGGTATGAATGTTCCCGAGAGGGCATCTTTAGCCATTTAACGACCTCCGACAGGCCGAATAACTCGAAATTTGTTGGTGGCGAAAGCGAGACAGTCCTATACGCCAAAAGCCGGCATCTCCCATGTGACAGAGGGGCTGTCCCTTTGTCACATTATTCGATGACGGTGCGGGAATTCTGCTTGCGCATGGTGGCGAGCATGTGTTTGGGGACGGCGTGGACCATGCAGCTGCCGATGGTCGCGCTCGCGGCGGCCTTGGCTGCATCGCTTGCGTTTTTGGTCGCGTAGCTGTGGCGGAAACGCTTGAGCATGGCGATGTCGTTGCCGCCGTCGCCGTAGACCGCGACCTCATCCTCGGCAATACCGTAGTAGCCCGCCAGCCAGGCCACGCTCTCGCCCTTGTTGCACGCCACGTCCGTGATCTCGAACATCACCGGATCGAACGGCGCGTTGACCACGCGGTCCGATCGCTCGGCCAAATATGCCTTAAGGTCGCGCTCCAGCTCGGGCGAGGTCACGCGGCAGTTGATCTTGCACACATCGTGGCGCAGGATGTCACCGATCGACTGGTCGAAATACTGCTCCTCGTGATACCCGCCACGTGCACGCATGCCGCGCATCACAATACGCTTGATGGGGCTGTCCTTTTTAAAGCCCGCCTGATGCATCTCGAACGAACCGCTCGAGAACATGCCATCGGGCGTGGAGCAGTCGAAGCAAATGTCCGGGAATGCCTTGAGCAGCTCCTCGGTAACCTGCGGATCGATGGTCCAGGTTTTGAGCACCTCGCCATGACTGTCGCGCACGATTGATCCATTGGAGCAGCAGGCGTCAAGCGCCAGGCCCGTAAAGCCATGCTCGCCGATCGGCAGCGTCGAGCGTCCGGTCGCGGGAACCACATGCAGGCCAGCCTCGGTCAGCTCGCGAATGGCGCGGCGGATGGTTCCGTCGGCCTCGTGCAGGGCGTTCAGCAGCGTTCCGTCTAAGTCACTCGCAAACATCTTGATCATGGGCATGCCTCTCCTTCGTCTGCACGATATTGTAGACGAGAACGGGCGTGCCCAAACAATGGCGTCCCGGCGCGACGTGCCACTGCCTCCACAAATTCACGGTGCCCCAGTGCCTTAAGACATTCGCCATAAGCGACTTTTCAGCCGATAAAACAGCGCTGTAATCAACGTCAGCACCGCCAACATTCCTGCGAATACAATCGCCGGAGTCCATCGATCATATGCGAGCCCGTAAACCAATTGGCCAATAGGCGTTGCGCAGGAAAGCGCCATGTAAACGAGTGCCAGCACTTTTCCGCAGAGTTCCTTTGGCGCTGACCGCTGAACGAATGAAACGACTTCAACCGATGTAACGCTTGCCCACGCCATGACCCATGCCGAGCCGGCCGCAAGCGCGACAAACGCAAATTCGTTAGGACCGCTCAGTAGCGTGACAATAATCGGTACGACTCCTAAACAGATCATCGCAACATATCGACATATGCCCTTGAAGGAAAAACGATGCGGCCAAATACCGACCAAACCACTGCCGACAAGACCACCTAAGCCCATAGCCACCTCAATAATCCCAACAAAGGATGACTGCATTCCGAGATGCTTTGCAACAATAACGGGAGCACCAATCGTTAACCCAACTAACGCAAGGTTCAAAATAGCCGCAATCAAAAACACAACGAGCAATGATGAGTTTTGAGACAGGTACCGAATCAACTCCCGAAAATCGTTTCGGCGTGTCGTACGAGTCGCGCCGTCTCCCATCGTTTCAGATGAGGCATTTTGCTTGAGTGCGCCCCCGAACAGCAGGGCTGACATCGTAAACGTCAACGCCGCGGTTTCGCATAGAGTATCGATACCAAAGCACCCATAGACTGCCGTCCCGACTACAGGCCCCAAGATATTGCTCATCATGATTATCTGCGAGACCAACGCAGTGGCACGCTCAACCTTTTCTTGGCCCGTCATGCGCACCGCCTCAATTTGAAGCATCGGTTTCAGCAGCGATTGGATGCCATATTGAACGCAAAGCATTGCTGCCACGACAACCGCAAGAGGCAGCGAACGTTTCATGGGGATAAACAGCAGTGATGCAGCCATCAGAACAATGCCGAGTACCACAAGAACCCCGCGATGTCTTCCCCGATCCGCCAAAATCCCGCCAACCGGAGTCGCGAGCACGCCCGGTATGAACGCTATCGCCGCGACGGCGCCATATAACGTTGAGGAGCCGCTGCAATCGAACAAGTAAAGCGGACACGCAAAGCACAGTGCCGACAGCATCGAATACGCACACAGCTGTGCAACAAGAAGACCAAATAGCCTGATAGATCGCACTGTTTTTGGCGCCAATGAAACGCTAATTCTTCGCATCCCAGCCATAAGCCTGCCCCCAAATACATACTGTTAGTATGTATTTAATGACTTGAAAAGGGCAGCCGTGGCTACCCTCATAAATCAATTACATACCGTTGGTATCTATATTACCACCCGGCGCGGTCCCATACGTCCCAAATCTGCGCCGTTGTCTGAAGCACTTCATTACCCAAATCGAGCCCCACCGCGGCCGCCATCTGCGCCAAACATTGTGCGCGAGCGAGCATTCGCTCCTTGGGCTCGAGCGGACGGAACAATGGCAGCAGCCAAAGATTCGCTAGCAACGATACGGCCTCCGCCGCTTCGTGCGGGCATTCGCACGCAATGGAGCCGTCGGCGATGCCCTCCTCGATCACTGGCAAGAGACAGCCATCGGCCGACTCGTCAAACGAGCCCTGGTACTGCATCGCCAGTAGACGCGAGCTTTTTACCGGATCCGCCGCAGGATGCATGCGTGCCCATAGCTCAATTTGTGGAACGACGGACTCGGGCGCGTACAGCCACTTGAGCTTTTGGGCTCCGGTCATATTACCGATACCAAGCGCTGAGCGGCGGCGCTCAACAATCGGAGCCATTGCCCGATCAAATGCGGCGTTGAAAATCTCCTCTTTGCTCTTAAAGTGATGATAGACAGCACCCTTGGTCATGCCATCGAGGCGGTCGACAATATCTTGAATGCTCGTCCCCTCATAACCCTGCGCGCAGAATAGCTCCAGCGCCGCGTCGAGGATCTTCGCGACCGTCTCCTCGGGATATTTATTACGACCCATAATCCTTCCATCCGCAACGCAAGTCTTGTGCCTCATTGCAGCATTTTAACGTTGCGGATGGTAGGCGGTCGATTCTACACCGCGGCGGGGCCGTGTTCGCCGGTACGGATGCGGATGACTTCCTCGACCGGCTCGACCCAAATTTTGCCGTCTCCAACGGCACCAGTGCGAGCGGCGTTGCAGATGATGTCGACAATGTCATCGACATGTTCATCAGCGCAAATGAGCGTGAACTGCACCTTAGGGATCGTGTTGACAAGCAACTCGTTGCCGCGCACGTATTCCTTCCAGCCATGCTGAGCGCCGCAGCCCTGCACCTGGTTGATGGTCATACCACGAACATCAGCAGCAAACAGCGCGTCTTTAAGAACCTCAAGCTTCTCGGCACGAACGATCGCCGTAATTTTCTTCATAGTGAATTCCTCTCTTTAATAAAAGAAATTGATTGTTCTTCACATGGCACGGGTTTTCCAGGTGCCCGAGATTGCCCCGAAAGAGGAGCGCCGCGTACTTCGGTACGCAAGCGACGGTTTGAGGGGCAAGGTCGGGTGCCTGGGAAAGCCGTGCCGCTAGTCAAGTCCCGAGAAGGAGGGATACGCGCTCTCGCCGTGCTGACTTGCATCCAGGCCCAGCGCCTCGTCGGCCTCGTCAACGCGCAGGCTGCCGTGGAAGAGCGCCTTGACCACCGCGGCGATCACCAGATCGAGCACCAGCACAATAACGACCGTCACCACAATGCCCAGAATCTGCGAGATGAGCAGCGACACATCGCCTGTGTAGAACAGACCGCCCTTGCCGGTCCACGAGAGCTCCGGCACGCAGAACAGACCCGTGAGCACGCCGCCCAGGATGCCGCCGATGCCGTGGCAGCCGAACGCGTCGAGCGCGTCATCGTAGCCAAACTTGGCCTTAAGATGGCTGATGGCGAAATAGCAGACGGGCGAGACGATCAGACCCATGACCAGAGCCGCCCACGGCTCGACAAAGCCCGCGCCCGGTGTGACCACCACCAGTCCCGCGACCAGACCGGTGCTGGCGCCCACCAGCGTGGGGCGACCGGTGTGCACGCGCTCGACGGCAAGCCACGAGATCATACCCGCCGCGCTGGCCGTCACGGTGTTAAGGATGGCAAGCGCCGCCACAGCGTCGGCCTTAAACTCGCTGCCGCCGTTAAAGCCAAACCAGCCAAACCAAAGCAGACCGGCGCCCAGCGCCACAAACGGCACGTTATGCGGGCGATAGCTCACCATGCCAAAGCCGCGACGACGGCCAAGCATCAGGCAGAGGATCAAACCCGTCAGACCGGACGAGATGTGCACCACGTCGCCGCCGGCAAAGTCGAGCGCGCCGATGATGTCGCCGATAAAGGAGCCCTCGCCGCCCCACACCATGTGGGCGAGCGGCGCGTAGACCACAAGCAGCCAAATGCCCAAGAACGTCGCCATGGCGCCAAACTTAACGCGCCCGGCCAGACTTCCCGTAACGATAGCGGCCGTGATCATGGCAAACGCCATCTGAAAGGCGATGTTGATGATCTCCGGATAGACGGCACCATCCGCCGCGGTACCCTCGGCCGCCTGCAGCACCTGGTTGAGCACCGGCAGGCACAGCAGCTGGTCAAAGCCTCCAATAAACGGATTGGAACCGTCGCCGCCGTAGGCCAGCGACCAGCCGGCCACAATCCACAGCACGCCCACCAAGCCAATGACGCCAAAGCACATGAGCATGGTGTTGATGACGTTTTTGCGCCTAGACAGGCCGCCGTAGAAAAACGCCAGGCCCGGTGTCATTAAAAACACGAGCATGGTGCAGATGAGCATAAAGGTTGTCGATCCCGTATCGTACATTCGCTCCCCCTTGGTCGCATGGACGTTGTCGGCGCTCATGATGCGGCCGAGGGGCAACTGGTGTAGACCAGATACGGCGTTGTTAAACGCTGCGTTGTCGAATGGAAACGGTGCCGCAATCTTGGAAACGGTGCGGCAACGGGCGCGAAACGAACGGGAAATGTGCGGGCGAGAGGCGCCGGAACAGGGGCTCCGAGGGCGAGGGGCTCCGGGGGGGGCGCACCTGCCCCATCCCAACTAGCGGCGGAACAATTCGCGAGCGCGATCGCGGAGGTCGGTGGCTCGGATGACGCCCTCGTAGCGGTTGATGCGCAGGCGCGGGAAAGCGTTGAAGAAGCGCAGGTCACGACGGCTGAGCGACACACTCGGTACCGGACGACTCGCGCGCTTGCCGGCGCGGAGACGAGCGAGCGACGGGCGCGGCATGCTCGGTGCGGCATCGGCAACGCGGCGGGCGGCAAGCGCCAGGCCGCGAGCGCCGTCCGAGATAAACGTCGGCACCGAGGCCTTCTCGCGCAGGGCATCGAGTGCCGCATCGCCCAGCTCTGCCAGCCACGCGTTGACGGCACGACTGCGGATATGCGTCTGCGCCACCGAGTCAATCGCCGAGTCGGGAATACGCTCGAGCATGGAGTCCGAGGCGTCGGCGAGCGATTCGTTGATGCGGTCGGCAAGGTCGGCGCGCACGCGCTCAAGCTGGTCGGACAGACGGCGCCAGCTCGCCAGCGAGCACAACGCGTCCACGGCCATCGCAACGGCAACGGCAAAGGCCGCCAAGCGCACGATCAACACCGGCAGATGTCCGAGCAGGCCCAGCAACGCCGGCTCCACCAGGCGACAAATGCACAGCGCACCCAGGCCAAACGCGCAGGCCCAGTACAGGCAGATTCGCCCATGCAGGTTAAACGGCAGATGCGAATAGTCCCAAAACCGGGCGCCGGTCGTTTTCTCCAACAGCACGCCCACGCTATATTCGATCACGCTGCACACGAGCGCCGCAGCGACAAACTGGCTCGAGGCATCAGGGATCCCGCGCAGTAGTAGCCAGCAGGCAATGCCGCCCGCGCCGTAGATGGGGCAGCACGGCCCCAACAAAAAGCCGCTGTTGGCAAAGCGTCCGTGGTTGAGCATGGCGCAGACCGTCGACTCCCATGTCCAGCCGCAAAAACCGTAGAAGGCAAACGAGAGCACCAACGCCGAGAGCGGGCAGGCGGCAAGCGTCGCGCCGTCAAATGCCATGTCGATCGCGGTTCCCACCGTCTACCCTCTCCTCTTGCCGCTCGAATCTTTGCTCGAGCTGTCACTCAAGCCCTCGCTCAAATCGTTCGCGCCGCCTTTGCGCGGCAGACGACCGGCAACCGTCTCGCGCAGCGCGCACCACTTATCCGCCAAGCACACAATCCAGGCTTCGCGACACGTCGGCGGCACCGGTACCAGCGGAAACATATGCCGCACGATGATGTTTCGCTCGCGCGGCGTCAGCTCAAAATCTTCCTCGGCACGCGCCAGGGCAAAAAACGGATGCCGAAACCCGTGCAGTCGATGGCTCGGGTCGGGATCATGCCAATCGTAGAGAAAGTAATCGTGCAGCAAGGCTCCACGCAGCAGCGAGGTGCGGTCGACCGAAATGCCAACACGCCCCAAGTGCTCGGCAAAGGACAGGCTTGCCCGTGCTACCGAGGTCACATGCGCGTACACCGTCACATCGCCGTGCTGGATAAACTCCCGCGTCAGGTCCAAACGCCCCGCTTGGGCCAGCTGGCGGGCAGCACGGTCGACTTCGCGCGCGATTCTCTCGGCACGAGCGGTTTCGGACATGCGACCTCCTTTCAGCAGCTCTCGACGGCAGGCGACGGCCGGCGTGCAATCGATAAAATCATCATGGAATACACCAGTATGGCATCGGACAAAACGTTTTGCCCCGCCAGTTGGCGAATTACCGCGCCGCCGTCACATATCAAACGCCAAAATGTGCGAGACTGTCTTGTGCAATTGTGCCGGCCGAGGGAGCGCCGGCGCTCGATTCGCATGGAGTAACCAACAACGATGCTGCTTACGCAAACGACAACGCCCGAGGACGTCAAGGCTCTCGATCGCGCCGAGCTTCCGCTGCTCTGCGGCGAGATTCGCCACGCCATCCTCGAAAGCTCCGCCGCCGTCGGCGGACACGTTGCCCCCAACCTGGGTGTCGTTGAGCTCACGGTCGCGCTCCATCGCGTGTTCAACTCTCCCACCGACAAGATCGTCTTTGACGTGTCGCACCAGACCTACGCCCACAAGGCGCTGACCGGGCGCGCGTATACCTATATCGATCCGAATCGTTTTGGCGAGGCCTCCGGCTTCGCCAACCCCGACGAGTCCAAGCACGACCTGTTCGCCATGGGCCACACCTCCACGTCAGTGAGCCTGGGCTGCGGCCTGGCGCACGCTCGCGACCTGGCGGGCGACAGCTACAACGTCATCACCATTATTGGCGACGGCTCGCTTTCGGGCGGCCTGGCGTTTGAGGGCTTCAACAATGCCGCCGAACTCGATAGCAACCTGATCATTATCGTCAATGATAACGACCAGTCCATCGCCGAGAACCACGGTGGCCTGTATCGTAACCTTGCCGAGCTCCGTGCCAGCAACGGTGCTGCCGAGTGCAATATCTTCCGCGCCATGGGGCTCGACTACCGCTATCTGGATGCCGGTAACGACGTGCTGGCCCTGGTCGACACGTTGCAGGAGCTGCGCGATATCGACCACCCCATCGTGCTGCACGTCTCTACCGCTAAGGGCATGGGTTTTGAGCCGGCTCAAAACGACCCCGAGCATTGGCATCACGTCGGCCCATTCGACATGGCGACCGGCCGCAAGCTCTGCCCGGGCCATCCAAGCGAGCCCGCGCCACGCACCTATGCCGACATTACGGGCGAGGCGCTGAGCGCCGCCATCGCGCGCGACCCGCAGGTCGTGGGCGTCACAGCCGCGACGCCCTACATCATGGGCTTTACGCCCGAGCTCCGCGCTGCCGCCGGCAAGCAGTTTGTCGACGTCGGTATCGCCGAGGAGCACGCTGTCACGTTTGCCACTGCGCTCGCCCGCGCCGGTGCCAAGCCGGTCTTTGGCGTGTATGGCACGTTTTTGCAGCGCGGCTATGACGAGCTGTGGCACGACCTGTGCCTCAACGACGCCCCGGCGACGATTTTGGTGTTTGGCGCGTCGATCTTCGGTACCACGTCAGAGACGCACCTCTCGTTCTTTGATATTTCCATGCTGGGCGCTCTTCCCAACATGCGTTACCTGGCACCGGCCTGCATGGAGGAGTATCTGTCCATGCTGAGCTGGTCGCTCGACCATCGCGAGCATCCCGTGGCGATTCGCGTGCCGGGCATTGGCCTGGTAAGCCGCCCCGACCTGGCGCCTGCCGAGGACGCCGACTACAGCATCGCCCGTTACAACGTGGCGCGCCAGGGCCGCGATGTGGCCGTGCTCGCACTGGGCGATTTCTTTGAGCTGGGCGAGCGCGTGGCAAACCGCTTGGCTGCCGAGTACGGCATCGAGGCCACACTCGTCAACCCTCGCTTTGCAACCGAGCTCGACCGCGAGTTCCTCGACAGCCTTGCCGCCGAGCATCGCGTTGTCGTCACCCTCGAGGACGGCATCTTGGACGGCGGCTGGGGCGAGCGCGTGGCATGTTATCTGGCTTGCACGCCGCTGCGCACCCGCACCTTTGGCATCGCCAAGGGCTTCCCGGACCGCTATGATCCCAACGAACTGCTGGCGCAGAACGGCATGACGGTCGAAAACATGGCCGCAGAGGCCGTAAGACTACTAAACAAGTAGAAAAACCTCCGCAAAGGGAAACGCCCTTGCGGAGGTTTTTGTTTTCGTGACGCGATTACCTCAATCTGTAACATCTGGAGACAGAATTTGCATCTAGATGTTACAGATCGAGACGAGACGCTTAAGCCCCTGATGTTTATCTCAATCCTTAACAGTTAGGGGCCAAATCCTCGTCAAGCTGTTACAGATCGAGACATTCGAATTCCCCTGAAGAGAAGATCTCAATCTGTAACAGTTACTCGTCAAAAACGGCTGCAGATGTTACAGATTGAGACAAAGCAGCAAGGTAATTAGCGGTAGCTTTGCTTGAGGATCTCGACGACGTCGGGCTCGGTCAGGGCGATGGGATCGTGGCCGAACAGGGCGTCGTTGGTCGTTAGGGCGTTGTGCGCAATCGCGGGCAGCTCTTCGGCCGTAATCCCCCACTCGCTCATGGCAAGATCGGCCACATGGCAGGCCTCCATCAGGCGCGTAAGCTCAGTCACGAAATCATGCGGATCATCCGCGGCAGCATTGCCCATCAGGCGTGCCATGTCGATATAACGCTCGGGCGCGGCGCCGTGATCGATCATCCACGTGTGGTAGGCGCGCGCGATCATGATGAGGCCGGCGCCGTGCGGCAGGTCGTGATGATGTGCGCTCATGCCATGCTCAAGGCCGTGGCATCCCGCGCAGCCCGAGCACACCATGGCATAGCCGCCGAGTGTGTTGGCAAAAGCGAGCTCGGCACGCGCATCCAGGTCGTCGCCGCTGTTCACGCACGCAGCCAGCGAAGCCGCGGCGCGTCGGATACCCTCGCGGCAGACCATGTCACCCATGGGCGTGTTGGTATTGGCGATATAGCACTCGACGTTGTGGAACAGGGCATCGAATCCCTGGTAGGCCGTCAAGCGCGCCGGAACGCTCACCATAAGCTCAGGGTCGACGACCGAAAGCACCGGGAACAGGCGCGGGTCGCCCAAGCGGAGCTTCTCGTCGTTCTCCTCACAGGAGATTACGCCGCCCGCATCGGCCTCCGAGCCAGTGCCGGCCGTGGTAGTCACGCACACCAGCGGCAGCGGATTGTTGGGAATGGGCAGTCCAAGCGCGGTGCCGCCGTTCACAAAGTCCCAGATATCACCAGGGCACTCGTTGCCCTCGGCGTCCGTGTGCGGGTTTGCCGCCACCGCGCAGATGCCCTTGCTACCGTCCATGACCGAGCCGCCGCCGAGCGCCAGCACAAAGTCGCAGCCATGGGTGCGCGCCATCCAGCCACCTGCGTTGACGGTCTCGCGCAGCGGGTTGGGCTCAATACGGTCGAACAGCTCGTGTTCCACGCCGGCGCGGTCGAGCTCGGCCTCCACGCGCTCCAGATATCCAAAGCGCTTGACCGAGTTGCCGCCGGTCGTAACGATGAGCGCCTTGGTACCGGGAAGCTTCTGTGCGCCCAGCTCGCTCAGCTTGCCCGCGCCAAACAGCACCTTAGTCGGCGCGAAGAATGTATAGCCGTTCATGCAACGATCTCCTCACGTATATATACGTCATGTTGCCGCCATTATAGCGACCGCTGCGAGCGCCCGCTCCCGCCGCAAGGCAGAGTCTTAGCTGCAACAACCGACGTTTGCCCAGATAAAACCTACCAAAATAAACCTGTCCCTTTTTGGTAGGTTAAATAACCTATAAGGTTAGTATGTTTCTAAGTTATTTCGTGTTGACCCCCTTAAGCGGGATAGGGTATAACTCTACTCAACCGCTAGGATTTTTTGAGAAAGGTGTTCTCCTATGAGCAAGAACCTCTCCCAGCAGGTCGTTCTCGACCGCCGTGGCTTTGTCGCCGCTACTTTCGCAACCGTCGCCGGCCTTGGTCTTGCCGGCTGCTCCGACACCAGCGCCGAGGCCGACAAGGGTTCCGCCGCCGGCTCTTCCAAGAGCTCCGACGATACCGAGGCTTCCACCACCCTCGACGCCAAGGCATTCGACAAGCTCGTCGACAACGGCCCCAAGACCGATGACGATGCCATCGCCGCCAGCACCTGGGCAACTGCCGTCAAGAACGCCGGCGTCTTTAAGATCGGTAGCGTCCAGACCTCCACGCTCTTCTCCCTCCTTAACGAGAAGGACGGCAAGACCCGCGGCTTCGACGCCGGCATCGCACAGCTCCTGTCCAACTACATCCTGGGCGAGAACAAGGTCGAGATTACCCAGGTGACCTCCGACACGCGCGAGTCCGTCCTGCAGAACGGCCAGGTCGACGCCGTGTTTGCCACCTACACCATCACCGATGAGCGCAAGAAGCTCGTCTCCTTTGCCGGCCCCTACTACTACACGCAGCAGGCCATCCTGGTGCTCGCCGATAACGACGACATCAAGAGCGTCGACGACCTGGCCGACAAGAACGTCGCCGTCCAGTCCGGCTCCAACGGCCCCGCCATCCTGGAGGAGTTCGCTCCCAAGGCCAGCCAGCAGGAGTTCAAGACCGACGAGGAGGCCCGTCAGGCGCTCCAGCAGGGTCGCGTTGACGCCTATGTCATCGACAACAACATGCAGCAGAGCGCCCTGGTGCGCGAGCCCGGCAAGTACAAGATCGCCGGCAAGCCCTTCGGCAGCAAGGAGCCCTACGGCATCGGCCTGCCGCTCGATTCCGACGGCGTCGCCTTCGTCAACGACTTCCTTAAGAAGATCGAGGACGACGGCACCTGGACCGAGCTGTGGCAGATCTGCATCGGCGACCGCACGGGCGACACCAACGTTCCCGAGCTGCCCGAGGTCGGCGCCTAAGCTCACAAGCTGGGCAAGAGCCGCTACGAAACCATACGGAAACGCACGATGCGCTTTATTGCGCTAAACTGTTTCCACACTGAGTTGTCGGGGCTTCCGTACATACGGGAGCCCCTTTCCTTACCGGCGGGAGGTCCGCATGAGTCTCTCCGAGCTCTGGTCGCTCTATGGCCAGAACTATATCGACGCGCTGTTCGCAACCTGGGGCATGACGCTTGAGTCGTTTGCCATCGCCATGGTGCTAGCGGTCGCCGTCACCGTGATGCGCGTGTCGCCGCTCAAGCCGCTGCGCGTCTTTGGCGACCTGTATGTCCAGGTCTTCCGTAACATCCCCGGCATCGCGTTGCTCATCATCGTCGTCTACGCGCTGCCGCCGCTCAAGATCGTGCTGCCCTACCGCACCTGCGTCATCGTCGCCACGGTGCTACTGGGATCGGCCTTTGGATCCGAGAACTTTATGAGCGGCATCAACACCGTGGGCGTGGGCCAGGTCGAGGCTGCCCGCTCGCTCGGCATGAACTTCAACCGCATCCTCGCCAAGATCGTGATTCCGCAGGCGCTGCGCTCGAGTGTGCTGCCCATGACCAACCTCTTTATCGCCGTCATGCTCACCACCGCCCTGGGTAGCCAGGTGCCGTTGCAGCCGCAGGAACTCACCGGCGTGGTAAGCTACATCAACACGCGCTCGCTCGGTGGTGTCGCCGCGTTCTTTATCTCGGCCCTCGGCTATCTGGGCACGGCTTTTGTGGTAAGCCACATCGGCAACTACATCGATAAGAAGGTGAGGATCCTCCGATGAGCAAGCACTCCTCCCCCGCGCTTACCATGCGCGATGCGCTCTACGAGGCCCCCGGCCCCAAGATGCGCGCCAAGATTCGTATCGGCACCGCCATCTCGCTCGTTGCTGTAGCCGCACTCGTCGTCCTCGTGCTACAGCGTTTTTATGTGACCGGTCAGCTCTCGGTCCACTACTGGTACTTCTTTACGCACCTCACCACCTGGAAGTTCTTACTCGCAGGCTTTGAGGGCACCGTTAAGGTTGCACTCACCGCCGGCGCCATCGCACTCGTGCTGGGCCTGGGCCTCATGCTCGGCCGTACGAGCGACATCAAGCCGCTACAGCTGGTCTGCCGTGTGCTCACCGACTTCTTCCGCGGCGTGCCAAGCCTGCTGTTCATCTATTTCTTCTTTTTGGTGCTGCCCCAGTACAAGATCTCGCTGCCGTCGTTTTGGATGCTCACACTGCCCGTCGCACTCGCCGCAGCCGGTGTGCTGGCCGAGATCTTCCGCGCCGGCGTCAATGCCGTGCCGCGCGGTCAGGTCGAGGCGGCTCAGGCGCTCGGCCTCTCCAAGGCTAAAATCACCTTTAAAATCGTGCTGCCCCAGGCGATTCGGTTTATCATCCCATCGTTGATTTCGCAGCTTGTGGTCGTGGTTAAGGACACCACCGTCGCCTATGTGGTAAGTTACCCCGACCTGATGCAGAACGCCCGCGTGCTTATCACCAACTACGATGCGCTTGTATCGGTCTACCTGGTGATTGCGGTCATCTACATCCTCATCAACGTCGCCATCAACAAGGCCGCCATCTACGTTTCGCACAAGACCGGCGCAACCATCATTCGCTAAGTACCCACGTTTTTAAGGCATAAGGAGCCGAGCATCATGGCACAGAGCACTACTTCTTTCGACAAGCAGCCGCTGATCGAGCTCAAGCACGTCGACAAACACTATGGCGACCTGCATGTCCTCAACGACATCAACCTGTCGGTCGACCGCGGCGAGGTCGTCGTCGTGATTGGCCCCTCGGGCTCGGGCAAGTCGACCATGTGTCGCACTATCAACCGCCTGGAGACCATCGACTCGGGCGAGATCCTCATCGAAGGCCAGCCCCTGCCGCAGGAAGGCAAGGACCTCGCCCGCATGCGCGCCGAGCTGGGCATGGTGTTTCAGCAGTTCAACCTGTTCGCGCACATGACGGTGCTGCAGAACGTCATGCTGGGTCCGGTCGACGTACTGGGCGTGTCCAAGGACGAGGCACGCGAGCGCGCCATGGACCTCCTGCGCCGCGTGGGCGTGGCCGAGCAGGCCGACAAGGTGCCCGCACA
>CALEDY010000144.1 GCA_937949355.1 uncultured Collinsella sp.
ATGCCAGACCGAGGAATCTCGAAGCCGGCCGAGCGCATGGCGCACCGGATACGCCCGCGCGACTCCATCACCTCCATGCTCGGAATGCCGAGCATCTGGATGCCCGGAACGCCACCGGCAAGCGAGACCTCGACGGTGACGGGAATTGCCTCGACGCCGCGGATACAGGCCGCGTGTACGGCAAACGTCTCGAACGCCATCACGACACCTGCCAATCGAACGCATTGTACTGGTGCTCGATCTCGGCGATATGCCCGCCGCGGATGGTGACGCCCACGGCATCGAAGCGAATCGACCTGAGAGGATAGTGCTCCATGAGATAGCAACTTGCGATACGGCGATACCGACGCTGCTTTTGGGCGTCCACGGCCTCCTCGGGAAAGACCCGCGTGGTGCAATCCAGGGCGACGCGTCTCGTCTTGACCTCGGCCATCACCACGACATCGTCGAGCTCGTCGAGCAGCACCAGATCGGCTTCACCCTCAATGCAACGATAGCCCTGCTCCAACAAGGTGTAACCACGCTCGTTAAAGTAATCGATGGTGATCAGCTCGCCCAGCATGCCGAGCTCGCGGGGGCTGAGCCCCTTGATAAACTCGGGCGTCATCGCCCCGCAGTCGAGCTCGCCGTCTTCCCAACGCTCCTTGAGTTGCTGCGTCTTGCTCTTTTTGCTTGCGGCACACATGGGGTCTCCTTTCCCGCACACTGCATTGCCCCGATGATGAGGGCACTTTTCATGCGGGTAAGTACCGGAAACAAACCAAAAGCTGACCAAATGCCGACAAAAAACGGGCCGTACGCAACAATCACGTTGCACACGGCCCGCTACCAGCAGGTTTATAAAACGCCAGAGATCCCCGTCTCCACAATTGGCCTAAAAAAGGCGCTCAGTCTGCAGAAAGTTTCCGCAAAAGCTCACGCGGTGCAGCGGACAAAGTCCGTGTTTGCGAATCGCCTCGATGTGCTCGGGGCTTGCGTAGCCCTTCGACTCGGCAAAATGATACTCGGGGTACTCGGCGTCGTACTCGACCATCATCTCGTCACGCGTGACCTTGGCCATGATGGATGCCGCAGCGATACAGGCGATTTTGGCATCGCCCTTCACCACGTCGCGCTCGTTGGGAACGGCGCCCAAGGGGTTACCGTCCATAAGCACGCAATCGGGCTCGAGCCCCGTATCGGCCACGGCGCCCGCGACGGCAGCGCGGATGGCGCGGGCCATGCCCATATCATCGATATCCGCGGGCGCGATATGGCAAAAACCAATCGCCGTCGCGACCTCGGCAATCTTCACAGAGAGCAGCTCGCGGCGCGCCGGCGTGAGCTTTTTAGAATCGTTGATGCCCCAGACGCGCGGCTCCATGGGAAGGCACACGGCGCACACCGTCAAAGGACCGGCCACCGAGCCGCGACCTACCTCGTCCACGCCCACGACCACGCCATCCCCACCGAGCTCGTGCATCAGCTCGTACATGCCGTTGACGCGCTCGCGCTCGGCAAGTTCCTTGGCATGGCGCTTAAGAGCACGCTCGCAAGCCTTGATCACTTGCTGGCGCGGATCCTCACGATAATGCTCCACGAGGGCGGGGATCTCCTCAAACGTGGCGCTCGCCAGCTCGCCGGCAACCTGCGATGCCGAAACCGAGCTCGTCATGTTGGCCATATCGGGGCCTCCTTGCATGCAAATCAGATAAAAAGAAGGGCCACCCGAAGGTGACCCTTTTGTCCAAACGAGTGGACAGACGCTGCGATCTTCTTAGCGCTTCTCGGGGATGCGAGCAGCCTTGCCCACCTTGTCGCGGAGGTAGTACAGCTTGGCGCGACGGACGCGGCCATGACGGACGACCTCGAGCTTGGCGATCTTGGGGCTGTGAAGCGGGAAGGTACGCTCAACACCGACACCGAAGGAAATCTTGCGGACGGTGAAGGTCTCACGGGCACCGGCGCCGGCCATGCGGATGACGTCACCCTGGAAAACCTGGATGCGCTCGCGGTCGCCTTCCTTAATGCGGTAGTGAACCTTGACGTTGTCGGCAACGCGGACCTGCGGGATGTCCTCGCGGATCTGCTGACGCTCGATTGCGCGGATGTAATCCATGTGCAATTCCTTACTCTTCTAGAGGTGCCGTACCACCTTGGCCGGCACGTAGTTGAACAAACGTATTCGAGTATACACGCCACGACCTTGGCTGCAAGAACTATTTTGCCCGTGCGCAAAAAGACAAAAACACGCACTCTTTCTGCACTTATGCGCCGTCCGCAGCATCAGTCGTCGGGGTCGTCACGGTCGTTCCGGGCGCGATATAGCCGTATTCGAGCAGCACCGAAAGCGCATGCTGCTTCCAGGTGGCAAGCTCTTCGTCATTATAGTTGTCATGGGCCCATTCATTCATCGCGTCCTCGGCGTCTTGGGGCACCAGGTCCTGGCTGTCCGCCATCAGGTACAGGATGCCTAAGATGTCGAAGTCCTGCTTGGTCATCTCTTCCTTGTTTGATGTGCTGATGAGGCCGTGATCGATGCCGTAGCGGCAGATATCGGTCAAAACGGTAACGAGGCCCGTAGGAATCGACGAGGTATCCTTCGCGGCAGCGGGCGCGGTGTCGTCAGTTACCGCAGCGGCATCATCGCTCGGCGGAGCAGACTCGGCCGCGTTCGCATCGGAAGCTGCCTGTTCTCCCTGGGCAGGAGCCGCGCTATCCGTCGTTGCCGAAGAATCCCCCGTGGAGGCGGACGTAACGCTCACCGGTGTCTCGACCACGGTCGTAATCGGGTCGACCGGTGCGGGTGCGGCGATGACCTCGGCCCAATCGGAATACACGCCGTCAATAAAGGCGCGAACATGGAAGGTGCCCGGTTGCGAGATGGTCATCGTGCCGTCCGTCGCGACCGAAATGCCCTTACTCTCGAGCTCTTGGGCCTCCCAGCTGCAGACCCTATCGACCTCCTTGCCCGTCGTGTCATAGACCGTAGCCGTCAGGCCTTCGATGCCGTTGAGATTTTCCTCGACGCCGACGACGGTCTGTGCCGAGCCCTCGAGTTTGATGCTGCCGTTAAACGGCTCGGGTGCCACGTCGCTTACCTTATATTTGTAGGCCGCGGCGTCGATCTCGTCATTGGTCGAGACATGCCCGTTCACGTCCACATAGGTGTCCTCGGGGATAAAGTACTTTACGTAGGCGGTACCGGCCTTTTTACCCACCACGACTTGCTCGTGGGTGACAGGGTCGGTCTGGATCTCGATGACGTCGGACTTGCATTCCTTGCCCTTTTTATCGACCACGCGCCAGTCGCCCGACGACTTCACAAAGCCGTAGTAGTCAACGTCGTCCTCGTCCCTTGCGCGCACGCGATAGGACGAGATGGGGTCTTCCTCTCCCACCGTAAGCCTTCGGGTCTTATCGGTCTGCAGCGACACGAGAATCTTGGAGATGGGCTTAATAGGCTGCGGCGTGCCCAACTGGGTATCGACCGTCACCGACTCGAACGACAGATTGGAACCCGTAATGGACATGGGGTAGGTGGCTGCCATGTCGTTGAGCACATTGCACGTGCGCGGGGCGCCGCCGTTGCGCGAAGGCACCTCGCGATCGGCCAGGACCGAATTCCAATCGATGGCGCGCACCATGTGGTTGTTGGTGCGATGCGACCAGCTCGTAACGTTTCCGGCGGTGGTATCGTAGCCGTCGTCGCCACGATGGGCGATTGAGCGCAGGAACAGATTCTGCACGGCGTCGGTCGACTGATCGCCAAAGGTGGTGTAGAACGAGCGCTGGTCATAACCGGCGGTATGGAACTCCTGCACGGCGGCGTTGTCGTCGTAGCACTCGCCGTTCATGTTAAAGATGATCACGTCGAACGTCACACCCACCGGCTGGTCATAGTCCTCGGACAGCGTCGTGGTAGAACTCGTCTGCTTGCTATTGACCTGTGTGTGCGCAGGGATCGTCATATTGACGGTGACCGACTGATTGTCCGTTGTGGTAATCGACTGTTCCTCGGTCTTGCTCGCCTCCCACAACTGGGACATCGTGGTTTCGGCCGAAAACGAGGTCTCGATCTCCTCGCTCGCTGTTGCGGGCACGCCCAGCGACTCCTTGAGGCTCACCGATGCGCCCCACGAGCCGCCTTTGGAATACGATGCGGATTTAGAAGTACTCGTGCCGACCGTCTCCTCGGTACCGCGGGCGAGCGTGATGCTCTGCGAGGCGTCCTCATAGCCGACGTTAAGTGCCGAGGTAACGAGCTCCTGCTCAGTCTTAGAATCGACAAAGGAGTAACCCGGCGCGTCCTCGGGCGCACAGTTAAGCTTGTTCACGCTGTTGAGCTGCTGAACTCTAAAGTTATAGAACGCGATGCCAAAGCCATTGAAATCGTACTGGTAGGTGCCGCCGAGCTTGTCGACACAGGCAATGGTGGCATAGATGACGTCCTGCTCAGTCGTGTCTTTCGACAGTCCGTCGAGCGGCACGTATTTACGGAAATCGGAGCCCTTCAGCTTGCGACCGATACAGCCGGCGATATCGTCGGTCAAGCGCTCGTAGACCGCATTGAGGCTTTTTGCAGAAGTCAGACCGCTCTGCTTCGATTTGTCGGCACCATCGGAATGCTCACCGTTGCCGCCCGAAAGCGCATCATAGAGATAGATGTAGTGACCCTTACCAAAGTCCTTCTCAAAGCCCTTGCCGGCGTGGTCCCAGTACAAAAAGTCCCCGGAGTCGTCGCCTCCACCATAGCCAAGGATGTTATAGGCTAGCGATGCCCAGTTGGGCAGCACCTTTTTGACGGCGGCCGTATAGAACGAGACGTTGTCGTACATCGAGGTACGGCCCTCGAGCTTGCCGTCATCGATATCTACAAACGTGCAGTCGCGATCGTTGACCGTAATGGTGAGCGGGTTGACCACGTCGCCATAGAGCTCGTCACGCGATTCATCCTGAAGGGCAAAACCGGCTGTCGGCATCCCGCAAAACGCCGTGACCGCAACGACCACCCAGCACAGGGTCATCTGTGCTCCCCGACGCGCTCGTTGCAAATACCTGGTGAGGTTTTTCATCGCAGTCCTCCCGTCAGTTACCAATGTATTGAACCAACGTAAAACGCCGCCGCGTCCACAGGGGCGCGACGGCGCGAAGGGGGGCGTAAAAGGCGCAAATGGAACGTGACTCAGTTAAGCGGAACGCTTGGCCTCGAGCTCGGCCTGAGCGGCCGCCAGGCGCGCGAGGGGCACGCGATAGGGCGAGCAGGACACGTAGTCCACGTCGGCCGCGTTAAACAGGGCCTTGATGGACTTGGGGTCGCCGCCGTGCTCACCGCACACGCCAAAGTGCATGCCGGGGTTGGTGGCACGACCCTTCTCGACGGCCATGCGAACGAGCTCCAGCACCGCCGAGTCGATAGTCTCGAAGGGGTTGTCCTTCAAGATCTTCCTGTGCATGTACAGCGGAATGAACTTGGCCTCGGCGTCGTCACGCGAGAAACCGAACGTCGTCTGCGTGAGGTCGTTGGTGCCAAAGCAGAAGAAGTCGGCGTGCTGTGCGATCTCGTCAGCGACCATGCAGGCGCGCGGCAGCTCGAGCATCGTGCCCACGGGAATGTTGAGCTCGACGCCTTCCTCGGCGGAAACCTCGGCGATCACGCGCTCGATGACCTCGCGGGTCTGGACATGCTCGGCCGTGATGGAAACGAGCGGAACCATGATCTCGGGGCGCGGGTCGACGCCTTCATTGATAAGGCGAGCGGCAGCCGTTGCCACGGCACGGACCTGCATGAGCGGCAGGTCACCGAAGACGACTGACAGGCGCACACCGCGCAGGCCGAGCATCGGGTTGGACTCGACCATGCCGTCGATACGGCGCAGGCGGGCACGCAGGGCGGCAAGCTCTTCCTCGCTGGCGCCGGCGGCTTCCTTCTTGGTGATGGCGACCTCGAGCTCGCGAGGATTATCCAGGAACTCATGAAGCGGCGGATCGAGCAGGCGAACGACCACCTCGCGACCGGACATGGTCTTGAACATGGACAGGAAGTCCTCAGTCTGGACCTTGAGCAGATCGGCCAGGGCCTGCTGCTTCACGGCCTCGTCGTCGGACAGGATGAAGCTCTGGATAATGTTCTTGCGATCGCCCAGGAACATGTGCTCGGTGCGGCACAGACCAATGGACTCGGCGCCAAACTCAAGCGCGAGCTCGGCATCCTCGGGGTTATCGGCGTTGACGCGCACGTGGTTGGCGTGACCGTCGGTCTCGTCCAGGCGGATCTCGTCGGCCCAGGACAGGATGGTGTCCAGGTCGCCGGTGAGCTCAGCGGAGACCAAGTCGACAGCGCCATCGACGACGATGCCCTGAGTGCCGTCGATGGAGATAATGTCGCCCTCGTGCAGCACGCGATCGCTGCCGTCGATACGAACGACCTTCTCGGCCGCGTCGATATGGAAACGCTCGACACCGCAGACGCAGGGAGTACCCATGCCACGGGCAATAACGGCGGCGTGGCTCGTCTTGCCACCGTGACTGGTCAGGATGCCCTCGGCGGCGACCATACCCTTCAGGTCGTCGGGGTTGGTCTCCCAGCGGACCAGAATGACTTTATGGCCCTCGGCAGAACGCGCGACGGCGTCATCACTCGAGAACACGACTTCGCCCACGGCGGCACCGGGACTGGCGTTAAGGCCGCATGCGAGTGCCTCGTACTTCTTGGAGGAGTCGAACTGCGGGTGCAGGAGCTGGTCGAGCTGCGAAGGGTCGATACGGCTCACGGCCTCCTCACGGGTGATGAGGCCTTCCTCGACCATCTCGATAGCGATGCGCAGAGCGGCGGTTGCGGTACGCTTGCCCACGCGGGTCTGGAGCATCCAGAGCTTGCCCTGCTCGATGGTGAACTCGATGTCGCACATGTCGCGGTAGTGATCCTCAAGCGTCAGAAAGACACGCTCAAGCTCCTCGCCTGCGGACTCGAGGCCCGGGGTGGTCTTGAGGTCGGCTATGGGCTCGGTGTTGCGGATGCCGGCAACGACGTCCTCGCCCTGGGCGTTGACCAGAAAGTCACCGTAGAACTCCTTGGTGCCGTCGGCCGGGTTGCGCGTAAAGGCGACGCCGGTCGCTGAGGTCTCGCCCTTATTGCCAAAGGCCATAGCCTGGACATTGACGGCGGTGCCAAGGTCGTCGGAAATGCCGTGCTGCTTGCGGTAGATGCAGGCGCGCTCGTTCATCCAGCTACCAAAGACGGCCTGGATTGCAAGGCGCAGCTGGAGCTCCGAATCGTGCGGAAAGACGGGCTTGCCGTCCGCGACCTCGAGCTCGGGGTACAGGGCGGACTCGACGTTGTCGGAGAAAATGCACTTGAAGGTCTCGACGAGCTCCTGCAGGTCCTCGGCCGAAAGCTCGGAGTCGACGCGAACGCCGGCGACCAGGCGGGCCTGGGTCAGGGCGTTTTCGAACAAGTCGGCATCGACACCCATGACGACGTTGGAGAACATCTGGATAAAGCGACGATAGCTGTCCCAGGCAAAGCGCGGGTTCTGCGTCTGGGCGATAAGGCCCTGAACGGAGTCGTCGTTGAGGCCCAGGTTGAGGACCGTGTCCATCATGCCGGGCATAGAGAACGGAGCGCCCGAGCGCACCGACACGAGCAGCGGGTCACGGGCGTCGCCGAGCTTCTTGCCGCAGCGGGCCTCGAGGTCGGCCTCTGCGGCAACGATCTCGTCGAGCGCGCCTTCGGGCCAGACGTTGCCGGCACCAGAGTACTCGACGCAGGTCTGGCAGGTAATGGTAAAGCCACCGGGAACCGGCAGGCCAATGCGGCTCATCTCGGCAAGGTTAGCGCCTTTGCCGCCAAGCACGAAGTTCATCGACTTGTCGCCCTCAGTGACACAGGTGCCCTGGGCATCGGTTCCAAAACGGTAAACCCTCTTGCAATCGCTCACGATACTTCCCCTTCCATGCGCTCTCGCGCACGACCGTGGTGACGAATCGGCCCGCCGGATGCGGGCCGTGAGGGAACTATACGGCGGGATTTGAACGGGCCTGAGCAGAGAATACGCGGTTTGGTAAACGTGGTAAAAGTGGCGGTAAACGGTAGGTAAAGATGGTTACCTTATGAAGGTACCACCAAAGTAAATTGCAGGTCAGATGCAAGAAATACTGCTAAATCGCTTTATCATAAGTAGCTAATTTGGGACGGGGCTTTTTTAGCTGCCTCCGCAGGCAATCGGCCAAAGAGCTCGCGACCTCAGCCGGGGTAGCTAAAAAAGCCCCGTCCCAAATTAGCTACTTTTGTTGGGCGCGGCGGGCGGCACGGCGAGCTCTTGCCTCTTGAATCTCTTCGATATGAGCGATGATCTCGGAGGCACTCTCCTCGATCGCCTTGCCGTCAGTGCGCACCACAAAGCAACCCAGGCGCTTCATGAGGGCACGAGCCTCCTCGAGCTCACTGCGCACGCTCTCGGGCTCGGCATAGGAGCCGGCAACGGCACGGGCATAGTCGTCGCCCAGGCGGCTATCGCGAATCTCGGAAATCACATCGACGGTCGAAATCAGACCGAAGAGACGCATCGGATCGACCTCGTAAATCGACTTGGGCGGCTCCATACCGTGCGCCAACGGAACGTTGGCGACCTTGTAGCCCTGAAAGGCCAAATACATCGACAGCGGTGTCTTGGATGTGCGCGACACGCCCAGCAGCACGATATCGGCATCCGACAAATCATCGCAGCCGCGCCCGTCATCGTGCTCAACGAAGTACTCCATGGCCTCGATGCGGTGGAAATAGCGATCGTCGGTCTTGTGAATCACACCCGCCACTCCTTTTGGCGGCACGCCAATAAGCGAAGACAGCACCGCAAGCGTCGGGCCGATCAGGTCGACCGAGCGAATGTGCAGCATGCCCAAGTAGTCGAGCACGCGAGCACGAAGCGCCGGATCGACGATGGTATGGAACACGGCGATATCGCGATGGTCGGCATCAACTCGCGGGCCCACAAACGACTTGACCTGCTCCACCGAGGTCACCTTAGGCAGACGTAAAACACGAAAAGCCCCTTCAACAAATTGCCCGGACGCCGCAAGCACCACCTCACAAGCGGTATCACCGAGCGAGTCGGAGATAACGATAACGGTGGGACGAGCGGTGACCGGGCAATCCATGCGGGGCTCCTTTTGCGCTTATGCGCAGGCTAGCTTACTTTTTGCGAGCAAGCTCACCGATGTTGGCGATGCCGGAGAAAACGGCCTCGAAGCGGTTGAGCAGCTTAAGGCGATTATCGCGGAGCTGCTCGTCCTTGTCCATGACCATGACCTCGTCGAAGAAACGGTCGATGGGCGCGCGCAGGGCGGCCAGGGCGGCAAACGCGGCAGGGTAATCCTCGGCAGCAAGGGCGGCATCGACGGCGGTCTGGGCGGCCTCGGAGGCGTCGGCAAGCGCAAGCTCGACCTCGCCCATCAGGGCGCGGTCGTACTCCGCGCCCAGCTCGGGCTTGGAGATATGCGCCGCGCGGGCGTAGGCGGTTGCCAGGTTGTCGAAGGTCTCGGCGTCGTTCTTGCGGGCCTCGTCGAGGGCGGCGCAGCGGGCGAAGAAGACCGACGGGGCAATGATGTGCACCGCGGAAACGGCGGCAACGGTGTCGGCCGGGATCTTCTCGTCGCGGGCCATGCTCACCAGGCGGCCATGGAAGAAGTCGCGAACCTGCTGGGCGACCTCGGCGGCGTCGAACTCAATGCCCTGCTCGCTATAGAGCTCGAGCGCAAAGTCGATGAGCGACGTGGGGTCGATCGGCAGACGGTCGCGCAGGATGTTGATGATGCCGATGGCGGCACGACGCAGCGCGTACGGGTCGGAAGAGCCGGTCGGGGGCTCGCCGATGGCAAAGATACCGGCGATGGTATCGAGCTTGTCGGCACAGGCAACGATGCAGCCAGCGGTGCCCTCGGGCAGCTCGTCGCCAGCGAAGCGAGGGCGATAGTGATCGCGAATGGCATGGGCGACCTCGTCGTTCTCCCCCATCGCGATGGCGTAGTAACCGCCCATCACGCCCTGCTGGCTCGTGAACTCGACGACAGCGTTGGACACCAGGTCGGCCTTGCACAAGTGCGCGGCGCGGCCGGCATCGGCGGCCAAGTGGGCACCCAGGTGCGCCTCGCGGGCAATAGCGAGCGCAAGCTGCTCAATACGCTCGGACTTGGCGAGCACGCTGCCGAGCTTCTCCTGGAAGGCAACCTTGGCCAGGCGCTCACGGAACTCGTCGAGGGAGATCTTCAGATCCTCCTCGTAGAAGAACTTAGCGTCATCCAGGCGGGCGCGCACAACGCGCTCGTTGCCGTCGATCACGCGCTCGGCGTTCTCGGGCTTGCTGTTGGAGACGATCACGAACTCACGCGTCAGCTTGCCCTCACCGTCATAGATCGGGAAGTAGCGCTGGTTGGTGAGCATAGACTCGCAGATGATCTCATGCGGAACCTTGAGGAACTCCTCATCAAAGGTACCGACGAGCACCGTCGGCCACTCGCAGAGGTTGATGACCTCCTCAAAGACCTTCTTGGGCGTATCGACGTGGCAGCCGGGGCGAGCGGCCTCGACCTCGGCGATACCGGCAAGGATGGCCTCACGACGGCGCTCGGCAGAAAGCACGCCGGCGTCCTCGAGCACCTGCTCGTAGACGGCAGGGTTGGCGACCACATGCTCACCGGGACCAAGCACGCGATGGCCGCGCGTGGTGTTACCGCTCGTCACGTCGGCAAACGACACGGGCACGACGTCCTCGCCCAAAAGGCAGCAGATCCAACGGACCGGACGAACAAACGTAGCGTGCTCGTGACCCCAGCGCTGGCTGCGGTAGTTGGGCCACTGCAGGCCGGCGATGGTATTCTCGCACAGGGTGGTCAGGATCGGCGTGGCCGGGGCGGAAGGAATGTTCTTCTCGGCAAAGACGTACTCACGTCCGTCGGTGTCCTCGCGACGGACCAGGTCCTCGGCAGCCACACCGCACTTGCGGGCGAAGCCCTGGGCGGCCTTGGTGGCGTTACCGTCAGCGTCGAAGGCGATGTTGGCCGCGGGGCCACGCTTAACCTCGTGAACCTCATCGGTCGCGGTGGCGACGTCGGCAACGAGCGCAGCCAGGCGACGCGGGCTCGAGATCACGCGGACCTCGCCATGGGCCAGACCGGCCTCGTCGAGACCCTTGGCGATCATGGTGCCAAGCTGCTTGACGGCATTGTTCAGCGGTGCAGAGGGCATTTCCTCCGTACCGATCTCAAACAGGAAATCCTTAGCGTCTGCCATGGCTTACGCCACCTCGCCTTCCTGATCGGCATTCTCGTTGATTCCGGCGACCTCGGCCATATAGGCCTCGCAGCACGCCTTGGCGACGGCGCGGACGCGCAGGATGTAGTTGGCGCGCTCGACTGCGGACAGCGCACCGCGGGCATCGAGCAGGTTGAAGGCATGGCTGCACTTCATGACGCAGTCATATGCCGGCAGCGGCAGCTTGCGCTCCAGGCAGGAGTGGCACTCGGCCTCGTAGTCGTCAAATTTCTGACGCATCATCTCGACGTTGGCGACCTCAAAGTTGTAAGCACTAAACTCGCGCTCGTTCTCAAGGAACACGTCGCCGTAGGTCATGGGCGTGCCGTCGGGCAGGTAGCTCCACACCAAGTCGTAGACAGAGTTAACGCCCTGGGCGTACATGGCGATGCGCTCCAGGCCGTAGGTGATCTCGACAGGCACGGGGTCGACCTCGATGCCACCCACCTGCTGGAAGTACGTAAACTGCGTGACCTCCATGCCGTTGAGCCAGACCTCCCAGCCAAGGCCCCAGGCGCCGAGCGTCGGGCTCTCCCAGTCGTCCTCGACAAAACGGACGTCATGGTCGTTGGGGTCCAGGCCGATAGCGGCCAGCGAACCCAGGTAGAGCTCCTGGGCATTGACCGGCGAGGGCTTGATGAGCACCTGGAACTGATAGTAGTGCTGCATGCGGTTGGGGTTCTCGCCGTAGCGACCGTCGGCAGGACGGCGGCAGGGCTGCGCATAGCAGGTGCGCCACTCGGCGGGACCGAGCGAGCGCAGCGTGGTCGCGGTATGGAAGGTACCGGCACCGACCTCGGAGTCATAGGGCTGCATAATGACGCAGCCCTGCTCGCCCCAGTACTGCTGGAGGCGCAGGATGATGTCTTGGAAGGAAAGCGGTGAAGCGTTCATGCCTCTAATATCCCCTCGTCGAAGCGATTACACGGTTAGGTACTATAGCGGTTTTTATTCGATAGCGCCGATGCGGTTGAGCGGCCAGTAGCGCACAAGTGCCACGGCGATCAAGTCGGAGCGGTCGACCGGGCCAAAGTAGCGGGAGTCAGCAGAGTTCTCACGGTTGTCGCCCATCACCCACACACAGTCGTCAGGGACGGTGTAGGGATAGCTCACCTGAGCGCCGGGGGCTTGGACCGAAAGCGGCCAGCTCATGCCAGTCGTATAGTCCTCGTCGAGCGCCTGGCCGTCGACGACAACCTTGCCGTCCTGCAGGTCGACCGTCTGACCGGCCGTGGCAATAACGCGCTTTACCAGCATGTCATGCTCGGACGTGGCATCGGGGTTGTGGAACACCACGATATCGCCTTGCTTGACGGGCTGCCCAAGCTCGAGGCTAACCTTTTGCGCCAGGATCTGGTCGCCAATCTCGATCGTGGACTCCATGGAACCGGTAGGCACCACAAAGGGTTCGACCACAAACGAGCGAATCAAAAAGGTGGCGACCAGTGCGATCGCGACGACCACGATCCACTCAAACGCACCCTTTAGCACGGAATGCTGCGATGGAACCATTCTCACTCCTCGCTCTGTGAATACGAAGCGTCCAGGATCTCCTGCGCGTACGCGCGCTCCTCTACCGTAAGGCGTGCCGTCTCGATAAGATCGGGACGCCAACGACAGGTACGCTCGATGGCGTTTTTGCGACGCCAGGCATCGACCTTGGCATGGTCGCCGCTTACGAGCACTGGAGGCACGCCCTCGCCATTGAACTCAGCGGGACGGGTGTACTGCGCGTACTCGAGCAGGCCACCGTCCTCGGCGGTCGAGAACGACTCATCGACGTTACTCATCTCGTCACCAAGGGCGCCGGGAATCAGGCGTACGACGGCATCGGCCACGACCATGGCGGGAAGCTCGCCGCCCGTAAGCACATAGTCGCCGATCGACAGACGCTCATCGGCATACGCATATGCGCGCTCGTCGACGCCCTCGTAACGGCTGCACACAAACAGCAGGCGCTCGCTTTTGAGCAGGCGCTCAGCAACATGCTGCGTAAAGGGCTCGCCGCAGGGGGTGAAGAACACCACGGTGGGCTTGGTACCCTCGGAGCTGATAGCCTCGATTGCCTCGGCAATGGGCTCGACCTTCATGAGCATGCCCTGCCCGCCGCCATACGGCTCGTCATCGACGGTGCGATGGCGGTCGTGCGTCCAGTCGCGCAGGTTATACGCCTTAAAATCAAAAAGGCCGGCCTTGCGGGCGCGACCCAAAATCGACGTGGACATGACGGGCTCAAACATCTCGGGAAAGACCGAAAGGGTCTCAATCAGCATGCTGTCCTCCCTACTTGTCCATATCGATCAAGCCGTCCATAACGTGGACGGAAATTGTTCCAGTGTCGGGAAGATCGAGCACAACCTGCTCGATCACGGGAATCAGCACCTCGCCGTACCGATCGCCCTCGACAACCCAAACATCGTTGGCGGGCGTCGACATGATCTCGACAATCGTACCGAGCGAGCCAAAGCGCTCATCGACCACCTCGCGACCCATAAGGTCGGTATAGGCGGCGTCGAGCGAATCGAGCTCGAAGTCGTCACGATTGGCCAGCACATAGCATCCGGTGATGCCCTCAGCGGCCGTCAAGTCATCTATGCCCTCAAACGAGACCAGATCGCCATCGCCCGTATCGGTGACGGACACGACCGTGCAAAAACGGTCGCGCTTGAGCGCCGGCGGCGTCAAGGCGACACGCATACCCGGCTCCAATACAGAAGGAAGCCCCCGCAGCGGCTGCGCGAGGACCTCCCCCTTCCTTCCGTGCGGCTTGACCACACGGGCGATGTTTTTGTACTGGGACCTCAAGGTCCTAGCCCAGAACCTCTACCTCGACAGCGGTGTCGAGGCGAGCGGCCAGTGCACGGGCGAGCGTGCGAATGGCCTTGATGGTACGGCCGCGACGGCCGATGACCTTAGCGACGTCATCCTCGGCAACCGAAACCTCAATCGTAGAGGCGTCGTCACCATCGATGACCTCGAGGCTCACGGAATCCGGGTCGTCGACGATCTGAACAACGAGATATTCGACGAGATCGGCGATGCGATCTGAGAGCATTGCCTCACCCTCGAGCTGTGCAGCGTCAACCTCAGGCACGATTTACTCCTCGGCGCCCTCAGCGGCCTCAGCGGCAGCCTTAGCGGCCTCGGCCTCTTTGGCGAGCTGCTTCTTGGACTTCTTGACGACGGTCTCGGTCTTCTCGCCCTCGTTAGCGGCCTTGACCAGAGCGGCGACGGCGTCGGTGAGCTGAGCGCCCTTGGACTGCCAGTCAGCAATCTTCTCGAGGTCGAGGTTGATGGTCTTGGGGGCGGTCATCGGGTTGTAGCGGCCAACCTCCTCGATGATACGACCGTCACGCGGGGCGCGGGAATCGGCGACGACGACACGGTAGTACGGACGCTTCTTAGCGCCGTGACGAGCAAGGCGAATCTTGACTGCCAAAGGAAACTCCTCCAACCAAGCAGCTTTAGGCTGCAACTACAAACAAACAGTTGAACATAATACGCCATCGACGCGGGCAGGTGAAGTCCGTGAGACCAACTTCTTCGGTGTAGTCGAGGGCAAATCCATATCTTAGACAAGAATTCGCGATTTGCAAGCACTTACACGCACCCCACATGAGCTGCGCGGTATACTCATGACATGGAAAGACGCGAACATACATACGGCTATGAGGATGCTGCGGGCGTCACGCCGCCGCCCTGGACGGGTCCGGCGGTGGGCCTGATGGACCTCGATGCATTTTTTGCGAGCGTGGAGATGCTCGATCATCCCGAATGGCGCGGCAAACCGCTCATCGTGGGCGGAGACGCCGAATCACGCGGCGTCGTGTCCACGTGCTCGTACGAGGCACGTCGCTTTGGTGTGCATTCTGCCATGGCCTCGGCCGAGGCGCGGCGTCTGTGCCCACAGGCCATTTGGACGCATGGGCATTTCGATCGCTACCACGAGGTCAGCGCGCAGGTCATGGCGATTCTCGCCGACGAGACCCCGCGCGTTGAGCGCGTATCCATCGACGAGGCCTTTATCGATATCACGCCTGGCCGCTTTGCGCCCGAAGACCCGCTACTGGTTGCGCGGCGTATAAGCGACCGCGTGGCGGCGCTGGGAGTGACCTGCTCCATTGGCGTGGGCTGCAACAAGACGGTCGCAAAGATCGCAAGCGAACGGGACAAGCCGTTTGGGCTGACCATCGTGCGCCCCGGAACCGAGCAGCGCTTTTTGGCCGCGCTGCCGGTATCTGCCATGAGCGGAATCGGGCGTTCAGCCGAGGAGCGACTGCGTCGCATGCGCGTCTATACGCTCGGCGAGCTTTCACGCGCGCCAGAGTCCACCCTGGCTGCAATCTTTGGCGTGAATGGCGAGCGCATGCGTCAACGTGCTTTGGGGCTCGAAGTATCCGAGGTCACCAGCCTGGAAGAGGAACGTGAAGTTAAATCGGTGAGCAATGAGCGCACCTTTGCGAAGGATTTGACTGAGCGTGGGGATATCGAGGCGGCGATCGCGCTGCTCGGCGAGTCGGTTGGGCGGCGCCTGCGCCGTCAGGGGCTGACAGGCGGAACCGTAACGCTCAAGCTCAAGTATTCGTATGGCAGCGGACGCACGGCACAGCGCCGCTTGCCCCACCCCACCGACGACGAGAATATCTTTGTGGCCGTAGCGCTCGAGCTGCTCGACAATATCTGGCAAGAAGGCATGCACGTGCGTCTAGCGGGTATCGGCATGAGCGACTTCAACCACCAAGGCGGTATCCAAACCGACCTGTTCTGCGAGATCGATGACCGCGGAGCCCAATCCAGCGACCGCCGCGACCTCTCCGTCGCCATCGACGCCGTCCGAGACAAATTCGGCGACACCGCCCTATCCTTCGGCCGCCAATCCCGCTTCTCCTCCCAATGATTTGCGTTTTGGGCAAAAAGAAAGCCGGACAGCTGCAGGTAGTGCAAGTGCCCGGCGAACGGTAAAGGGTAGTTCAAGAGAAGCCCCGGCCCAAATAAGGTCCTAGAGGAGGTTGAGGGGGAGCTGGGGAGCGTCGCCCCAGAGCTTCTCGAGACGATAGAAGTCGCGTGCCTCGGGGGTGAAAACGTGGACGACGACCGAGCCGTAGTCCATGAGCATCCAGGTCTTCTGCTCGCGGCCCTCGATGGAGAACGGGTGCTCACCGCAAGCCTCGGCGACCTTCTCCTCGATCTCGTCGACGATCGAATCGACCTGACGGTTATTGGTACCGGTGGCAAGCACAAAGTAGTCGCACACGTCGGAGAGCTCGGTCAGATCGAGCACTTGCACGTCCTCGCCCTTCTTGTCGTAGGCGGCCTGCGCGGCGGCGCGGGCGACATCCTCGGCGGCGACACCGCTCGCGGACAGCGAGGCAGCGGTGCGGTCGGACGTGGCGACGAAGCTCTTGTGCTCCACACCTTCAAGAATCTGCTCGTCGGTCATGGTCTCGTCGGCCATGGAATACCTCTTTCTAGACGCACCCGAGCTATCGTAGCTGGGCGTAATGGTTGTAAATCGTAATAGCCGTGGGATAAAGATAGCGCCCGGACTGGATCACATAGACCAGACCCTGCGCAAAACAGGAGAAGAACAACTCGTCAAGTGTCGACTCCCCCACCATCTTGCGCAGCGCGTGGGCATAATCACCATGGCGGTTGGGCTCGATGGCATCGGCCACAAAGACCACCATATCGAGCGGCGTCATGTCGCAGGCGCCCACGGTGTGACGGTCGACAGCCTGAAAGACCGCCGGCGACAGCTCGGGAAATAGCTGCGGAAGCTCATAGGCGGCGACCGGGCCATGCAAAAGCGGCGTCGCGGCAGACGGAGAGCCGGCAATCTTAATGCCGTAATGCAGAGCGCGCGTGACCAGCTCGTCGTCGGAGAGCACCTTGTCCCAGTCGTGAATCAGGCCGGCGGCGGCGGCATCAAAGCGGTCGACGCCATACACCTCAGCCAGATGGAGTGCGGTCTCGGCAACACCCAGCGAATGCATGTAGCGCTTGCGCTTATCCTTCATACGCACATCGAGCAGCTCTTGAATGCGCTTGAGCAGCGCGCGCTCATCGCCCTCAAACTGATCCTCTACCGACAACGTAGACCCCCATCACTCAAAATCTTCTTGACCCAGATCGGCATACAGCCCGCGCTTGCGAATATAGCCGAGCACGGACTCGCTCGTAAGATAGCGCACGCTCATGCCACGGGCAACTCGCTTACGAATGTTGGTCGAGCTAATCGCCAGCGCCGGAATCTGGATATAACGCACGTCAAACGGCAGGCCCGACTCTTTGATTCGCGCGCGAGCAGTATCGATGTCAAAGCCCGGTCGCGTCGCCGCAATAAACGTGGCAAGTTCGGCGATTCGGTCGGCATCATGCCAGGTCACAATATCGATAATCGCGTCAGCGCCCGTAATAAAGTAGAGCTTTACCTGAGGCGGGTAAAAGTCGCGAAGGGCATGAAGCGTATCGGCCGTATAGGTCACGCCCGGACGGTCGATCTCGAAACGGCTCGCCAAAAAGGCCGGATTCGCAGCGGTGGCAAGGACCGTCATGGCATAACGGTCCTCGGCAGGCGTCACCGGTTTGTCGAGCTTAAAGGCGGGAGAGCCGGCCGGCATAAAGAGCACGGCGTCCAAGTCGAGCGACTCGCGCGCCTGCTCGGCGGTAACCAAGTGCCCGTAATGAATCGGGTCGAAGGTGCCACCCATAACGCCAAGCCGAAACTCCTGCCCATCCTTGATAGGCAGCTCAGGCAGACCAATTCCACCGCGCAGCGACATTGCTTACTCGCCCTCCGGGGTCTCGACATCGTCCGCGACTTCTGCCGCATCGACAACCTTGACGCCCTCGTCCGCAGCGTCGGCTACGTCAATAACCTCAACGCCTTCGTCCTCAAGCTCTTCCTCGTACTCCGAGAAGTCCTCGGCGCCCTCAAAGTCAAAGGCGCGCTGGCAAATGCGAACCTCGTCGCCCGCACGACAGCCGGCCTTCTCGAGTGCGTCGTCAACACCCATGCGCGCAAACTTGTGCTGCAGGTAGATGACAGCCTCCTCGTTTTCCCAGTCGGTCTGGATAACCATGCGCTCGATGGCGCGACCGACCACGCGGAAGGCATGGGGCTCTTCCTGAACAATGCGGAAACGCTTCTCACGCTGCAGGCGACGGCGCTCCCACTCATCGTCGCGCAGATCGACCGGCTCATCGGAGACAGCCAACTCGGCGCGAAGCTTGGCCACCTGCTCGCCCACGGCAAGCATCAGCGTATTGAGGCCGGCGCCCGTCACAGCAGACACGGCAAAGAACATATGTCCATCGTCGAGCGCAGCGCGTTTGAGGTCGGCGATCTTGTCAGCCGTGCCCGGCGCATCGCACTTGTTAGCGACGACGATCTGCGGGCGCTCCGAAAGCTCGGCGCCATATTGCTCGAGCTCGCGGTTGATAATGCGGTAGTCCTCAACCGGATCGCGATCCTCAAAACCGCCTGTCATATCGACGACATGCATGATGAGTGCCGTGCGCTCGATGTGGCGTAGGAACTGATGGCCCAGGCCCTTGCCCTCGCTCGCACCCTCGATGAGGCCAGGAACGTCGGCAACGACATAGGAGTACTCGCCGGCACGCACCATACCCAGGTTGGGTACGAGCGTGGTAAATGGATAGTCGGCGATCTTGGGTCGGGCGGCACTCATGCGCGCGATAAGCGAGGATTTACCCACCGAGGGGAAGCCCACGAGCGCGGCATCGGCCATGAGCTTCATCTCGAGCTCAATCCAGTGTTCCTCGGCCGGCTCACCCAGCTGGGCGAACGCGGGCGCGCGGCGCACCGACGTCACAAAGTGCGTATTGCCCAGACCACCGGCGCCACCAGGGGCCACGACAACGCGCTCGCCATCATGCACCAAGTCGGCAATCTCGAACATCGGGGTCTGCGTCTCGGGGTCGAGCTCGCGCACCACGGTGCCCATGGGAACCTTAAGAATCAGATCCTCGCCGCTCTTGCCGTTGCGGCGGGCGCCCTGACCGTGCGTTCCGCGCTCGGCGCGGAAGTGATGCTTAAAGCGGTAGTCGATCAGCGAAGACAGCTGAGCATCGGCCTGGATGACGACATTGCCGCCACGACCGCCGTCGCCGCCATCGGGGCCACCCTTGGGGACAAAGGCCTCGCGCCTAAACGACATGCATCCGGCACCGCCGTCGCCGCCGCACACGTTAATGCGGCTGATATCGGTGAACTGTGACAACAGAATCGCCTCCTACAAAAAAGAGGGAGACCCTTGAATCCTAAAACTCAAGTGCCTCCCACATATGTGCTCTATGAAGGGTGAATTACGCGTTCGCGAGCGGGCGTACGCTGACCCTGTGCTTGATACCCTTGTGGAACTCAACGGTACCGTCGACCAGCGCGAACAGCGTATCGTCCTTGCCACGGCCAACGTTCTCACCCGGGTGGATGTGCGTGCCGTGCTGACGGACGAGAATCGTGCCCGTGGTTACCGTCTGGCCGGCGAAGCGCTTCGTGCCAAGGCGCTGACCGCGGGAGTCACGGCCATTACGGGAGGAACCGAGTCCTTTTTTGTGTGCCATTGTGTATACCTACTCTTTCGTTACGAGTGTAATCTACTCGGCGACGGGAGCCTCGGCAACAGCCTCGGCCTCTGCCTTGACAGCCTTCTTGGCGCGGGACGTAGCCTGGACCTTCACGATCTTCAGCTTGGTGAGCTGCTGACGGTGACCCTTCAGACGACGATAGCGCTTACGCTTGTGGAACTTGAAGACCAGCTGCTTCTCGCCCTTGAACTGCTCAACGATCTGAGCGGTAACCTTGGCCTTGGCCAGCTTGTCGGGATCGGTGACGATCTTCTTACCATCGTTGAGGAAGATGACCGGCAGGGTGACCTTGTCGCCCTCATTGCCCTCGATCTTCTCGACGGTGATGACATCGTCGGTGGCGACCTTGTACTGCTTGCCGCCCGTGTTAACGATTGCGTACATGTTTACTTGCCCTTCATGCATCAGTTAGTGCAACAGCCGAATATAGTAGCAGGCGAAAATACCCCCGTCAACGAGTATGTGGAGCAAATCCACAAGTTCGCACAGGTATGGGGCTGACGAGTCGGCCCTCGTCGTCCTCGCATGCTTGATTCTGACGCTCGACATCGTAGGAGCAGATGGTCACGAGGTCTTGCATACCGGTGGAAACAATAGGTGCATCCACGCCCGGGGTCAAGCCCTGCAACAAAACATCAGCAGCAGAAAGCAAAATTTCCGGACGCATGGAGCCCTCGTTGTCGGCATGGGTGTCGAGCATGAGTACCAAATGGTTCGGGCGCTCCCCCGCCGTGAGCTCATAGCCAACGAGCGTGTGATCCAAATCCAAGCGCTTGCTCTTTTTTCCGCGCGCGTAGTCGATGCCATGGTCCGCGCGCAACGTGTCGATCGCACGACGCACCTCGTCGGCGCTTACGGGCGCCTCGGGATCCAAGTGCAGGTCGATGCGGTACGACAGACGCGTAAGCTGAGCCGTCAGCGCCGGCGTGCGCACGTCGATGTAGGCGGCCTCGATAGGCGACAGATCGGCAGGCGATGCAGCGGCCAGGCGCTCAAAGGCCTCATCGAGAGCGACGAACTCGGTCAAAAACAGGTCATACCACTCGCAGGTCGACGACGTGCCCACGGGCAGCGCCGACGAAAAGCCCACGCGCATATGCGGCGAGAAACCCTGCGTCACGGCATAGGGCAGGCCCGCACGGCGCACGATGCGCTCAATGGTATGGATTAGTTCCAGATGGCCCAGGTACTTAAGGCGACCACGCTTGCCGTAGCGAACGCGCAACCTAAAGAGCGTGGGATTGTCGGTCAAGCGCTCACTCATGCGCGATCACCCATCAATACGTTCTTGGCGTGGAGCGTGGGACAGATTCCGCAGCCGGTGCACGACGTGCGGGTGCAATCGGGCGTCGTGACACCCTCGAGCGAGCGACGGTACTCGCGCTCGAGGAAGCCGCGCGTGCAGCCGGGGCTCACGTGCTCCCAGGGCAGGCGCCAGTCCAGCTCGTAGGGCAGGTGCACCAGCTCGTTGAGGTCGATGCCGTTTTTGGCAGCGGCCTCCTTCCAGTTGTCGAGCGAGAAGTGCTCCACCCAGGCGTCGAAGCGCGAGCCCGCACGCCAGGCATCGATGATGACCGGCGTCATATCGCGACCGGCACGGGAAAGCGCAGCCTCGATAAGCGAGGTCTCGGCATCGTGGTAATGCACGCGTACGGCGCGGTTGCGCACGCTCGTGATGAGCAGCTTCTGGCGGCGCTTGACGTCATCGTAATCAAGCTGCGGGCACCACTGGAAGGGCGTTGCCGCCTTGGGGATGAACACCGAAACAGAGATAGACACCGAGATAGACCCGCGGCGCGCCTTGGGCACCACGGAGCGGCCAAGCTCCAGCACGTGATCGGCCAGGTTGGCGATAGCCACGATGTCCTCGTCGCGCTCGCCAGGAAGGCCCATCATAAAGTACAGCTTCATGCGGTTCCAGCCGGCCTCGAAGGCCGCCTTGGCCGCGCGGTCCAAGTCCTCCTCGGTCACGTTCTTGTTGATGATGTCGCGCATACGCTGGCTGCCCGCCTCGGGCGCGAACGTCAGGCCGCCCTTCTTTTCGCCGGCGACTGACTCGGCCATATCAACACCAAACGAATCCAGGCGCTGCGACGGAATGGACACGCGAATGCCCGTGTCCTCCAGACGACGGTTGAGCCTACCGAGCACGTCGCGGATACAGGAGTGGTCGGTCGTCGAAAGCGAGGTAAGCGACACCTCGTCATAGCCAGTCTTTTCCAAGCCCTGGATCACCGAGGACACGATCTGGTCGGCCGAACGCTCGCGTACCGGACGGTACGTCATGCCTGCCTGGCAAAAACGGCAGCCGCGGGCGCAGCCACGCAGGATCTCGATAGACAGGCGATCGTGGACGAGCTGCGCATACGGCACGCACGACTGAGAAAGCGGATTGGTGGCACCAAAGTCCTCGACGACGCGCTTGTAGACTACCGGCGGGACGTCCTTGCCCTCGCGCGGCACGGTGTAGCCATGCGGCGAGCAGGGCTCGTCGTAGCGCACCTCATACAGAGACGGCACATAGGTACCGGCGACCGTCGCGAGCTGCTCGACAATCTGCGCGCGCGAGGCGCCCTCGTCGCGCAAGCGGCGATGCAGCTGGCAGATCTCGAGCAGCGACTCCTCACCCTCGCCGATGAGAATGGCATCGAAGAATGCCGCGTACGGCTCGGGGTTATACACCGAGGGGCCACCGGCGACGATGATGGGATCGTCCTCGGTGCGGTCGGCAGCCAACAGCGGAATGCCGGCGAGATCGAGCGCTTCGAGGAAGTTCGTCACAGCCATCTCGTGCGGCACGTGCATGCCGACGATGTCGAACGAGGCCACGGGCGCTGCACCCTCGAGCGACAGCAGCGGAATCCCCGCCTCGCGCATGGCATCGCCCATATCGGGCCACGGCACGTAGCCGCGCTCGCAGGAAATGCCCTCGGCCTGATTAAGGATGTTGTAGAGAATGGCGATGCCCTGGTTGGGCAGACCGACCTCATACACGTCAGGATAGATCATGCAGCAGCGATAGTCGGCATCGGCCTTTGAGAGCGTGCCCCACTCGTGGTCGATATAGCGACTCGGCTTTTCGACCTTGGCGAGCAGCGGCTCAATCAGATGAAAACAGTCTTGGTATGGAACGCGCAAAAGAAACCCCTAAGCAGCGAGATCGGATGCATCCTCAAAAGGACTCATGGGACGGGTGGCACCGGCGACCGTGGTCACCAGGTCGCGAACGCGCGAGAACGTGGCAGCAGCGACCTCGTTGGCGCGACTGTAGTCCACGTCGCGCTCATAGAGCGACACGAGCGCGCGGCCCATGCCATAGGTACCCGCGGCGGCGGTAAGCGCCTTAACGGCAAAGCCGATGTGCGGCGTCTGCTTCACCAATGCGCGGGTGACGGCGCGAATCACCAGACCGCCGGCGAGCACGCCCGCGACCTCGTAGCCGCGCTCGGGCTTAATGCCGCGCCCAAAGATGGCCGCGAGCTCAAAGAGCATGCCCACCTGCGCCAGCGCCATCACGGGATAGTCGGCACCCGGCAAAAACACCAGGGCGCCCGTCGCCATGTTGGTGAGCGCGCACGAGGTAATGATGCGATTTGCCGCCGCGATGCGCATAAAGGCAAAGTTTGCGGCAAAAGCCGTCTCCTTATCCGTACGATCGAGGATCCAGCGGGCAAGCGTCTCGAGCAGATAGGTCTTATCGGTCGCCGCCACCACGCCGAGCATGGGCGTAGATTCCTCAACGAACGGCGCCTCGACGGCGGACTCGGCAAGCACGCACACGGGCGCGCCGGCAATCACGAGCTCCTGCACAGCACTCTCCAGGCGGTCGGATCCACACGAGAGGACCAGCACCACGTCGGTATCGGCCTTGGGAACGATACGGTCCTCCCCCAGGCGATCAACACGCACAATACCCGAAGTCGTCTGCGGCACAAAAGCATCGCGCACCGTCTCGACCAAAAAGCGAGACGCAGTCGAATCAAGGTAAACCGAGACACGCACCGGTGTATCGGAATCCTTCTTAACAGACGCGCCCATCTTAAAAGCGCTGGTCAACTTATCTACGGGAATCTTCATGGCAAACCCCTCCAGCGGTTACGCGGCGCCCGAACGATGCCGCCATATGGATTGTACGATACCCACCGTCAGCAACTGAATCATCATCGACGACGAACCAAAACTAATAAACGGCAGCGGAATACCGGTAATCGGCATCATGCCAATGCACATGCCGATGTTCTCGAAGGTCTGGAACGCCCACATGCCGACGATACCCACGCACGATAGGCGCAAGAACAATGACTCGCACTTAAAGGCAACGCGGATTGTCGAAAAGATCAGCAGAACGTAGAGGCACAGAAGCAAAAAGGAACCGCAGAAGCCGAACGTCTCGGACAGGAAGGCGAAGACGAAGTCGGTGTGGAACTCGGGTAGAAAGCCACCGGCCGACTGCGTCGCGTGGCCCAGGCCCTTACCAAAGAAGCCACCCGAGCCGACGGCAATGAGCGACTGCTGCAGGTTGTAGGCATCATCCGAATCGGCTTTGTCGGGGTCGATGAAGACTGTCAGACGGTTCATCTGATACTGCTTGATTAGCACGTCGTGGCCAAGGAGCGAATCAAAGACCGAGTCGAGCGCCAAGATGAGCGCAATCAAACCAACCAGCAGGGCCAAGGTCGACAGCACCCATTCGCGGCGTGCACCGCTCATGCAGATGACGATGGCGCCCGAGACCAGCACGACCAGGCCCGAGCCAAGGTCGCCCATGGCGACGACGGCCAAAAACGGGATGGACAGCATGCCGCAGAGCTTGACGTAGTCGCGAACGGTATCGATGCGGCCGTTGTATTGCGAGCCAAGCGTGGCCATAAAGAAAATGGTGATGAGCTTGGCAAGCTCAACGGGCTGGAAGGTCAGGCCGATACCGGGAATCTTGATCCAACCCGTCATTCCCAAGCCGCCCGTGTAGGACAGGCCCGGAATCTTAGGCGAGAAGATCACGATGAGATCGATGACGAGCAGGGCCGTCGAAAAGTTGGAAATGCCGCGCAGGTCGGTGCGCCAGACGAGTACCGCCAGAACCGCGCCAATACCGATACCCAGCAGGTGTCGCGAGAACGAGGCATCGGCCTTAAACTGCGACGCCGACCAAATGATAATGGCGCCATAGGCAACGAGCGCGACGGTAGCCAGCAGCACACCGATGTGTACCTTCTGGCGGAACGTGCCGCGCGAGGCCGAGAGCTGCTTGTTAACGCGGTCCAGGCTGCTGCGGGAGCCGGTTTTGGTTGAGCGGAACAGGTCCGCCGGCGAAAAGTCCATCGCAACCTCCTATCGAACCGAGGAATCGCCCGTGGCCGTCGACGTGTCGGGCTCGTCATAAATCGCACCGAGGACATCGCGCACGACGTGCAACGCGGTATCGGAGCCGCCACCGCCCTGCTCCAAGATAGTGGCAATCACGTACTTGGGTTCATCGGCCGGCGCGTAGGCGCAAAACCACGCGTAATCGTCCTCGCCGCTCTTCTCGCCCGTGCCGGACTTGCCGTAGACCGTAGGGGTCAGGGAGTTAAAGTGCGCGGCGGTCGAAGTCGACGCGGAGTAAATCACATCGTGCATGCCGTTGCGAACAAGAGCCAAATCCGAATCGCTGTTGATCTTAGCCTCCAGGCGCTTCTTCTTGCCCTTGCCGTTGTATTTATAGGCATCGCCGTCGCCATCGCGCGACACGGCTGACAAAAACACGTGAGGCACGTACTGTTTGCCGCCGTTGGCAATGCCCATATAGGCGCAGGCCATCTGCAGCGGTGTCACCAAAATGTCGCCCTGGCCGATGGCAATGTTGGTCATATCGCCGGCATTCCACTTGCGGTCCTCGGCAGATGCGTCGGTAAAGTAAGACTCTTTCCACTCGGCATCGGGAATACGGCCCGTGCCCTCACTCGGCAGGTCGATGCCGCAGGTCTTGCCCAGGCCCCAGCGACGAAAGACCTCCTGCAGGCCCTCGGGATGCTGGTCGTTGTAGAAAAACGCCTTGCCCATATCGTAGAACACGGGGTCGCAGGAGTTGGCGATACCGGACTGCAGCGTCATCGTGCCGTGGCCGGAGTGCAGCCAGCAGTATTTTCCCCAAGATTTGCCCAAGCCGGTCCAATATCCCGTGCAGTTGGTCGTCTGACTCGACGTGTACGTTCCAAACTCAAGACCAGCCAGCGCCGAGAGAGGCTTAATGGTCGAAGCCGACATGTACTGGCCGCTAATGGCGCGGTTGAGCAGCGGATGCGAACCCTCGTCATCGTTGAGCTCGGTCCAAACATCGTTGGAGACGCCGCCGATAAACACCGAAGGATCGAACTTGGGCTCGCTGGCCATGCCCAGAATCTCGCCGTTATTGGGGTCGAGGCACACCACGGCACCGTTGCCGGCGTCGCTGTGGCCTGTGGTCTTAGCGAGCTCAATGGCACTTGCAAGCGCCGTCTCGCAGGCTTGCTGAATCTTGAGGTCAAGCGTGAGCTTAATGTCGGAGCCGGCCTTGGCGGGCACGGCGCCGGCCTGACCGGTCACATTGCCCGAGGCATCGACCTTCACCGTCTGCTCGCCGCGAATACCCTGCAGCAAGTTCTCGTAGTAGCTCTCGACGCCCGCCTGGCCCACGATATCACCCGACTGGTACGTAATCTGACCGGCGGCGCTATCGTTATCGCCCGAAGCCTTCTTGTTCTGTGCCTCAAGCTGCTCGGAGGTAATGGTGCCGGTATAGCCCAAAATGTGACAAGCCGTCTCGCCGTACGGGTACTGGCGCTCGGTACGCTCGGCAATCTTCACGCCCGGGAACTCGCCGGCATGCTCCTTGATATAGGCAACCGTGGAGCGGCGCACGTCCGTCGCGATGGTATGTAGGCTCTGGGCGCCCTCAGAATTGTCCTGAATGTTGCGCAGAACCGCGACGTAGGGCATTCCGAGCACATTCGCGAGGTGATGCACCAGCACGGTGTCATCAGCCAGGTCGCGATAGGCGACGACGGCAAGTGAGGGACGGTTTTGCACAAGTGCCACGCCATTGCGATCAAGGATTCGTCCGCGCACAGCCGGCGTAGTGACAGTACGGGTCTGGTTGCTCTTGGCCTGCTTGTCGTAGTAGTCCGACGAGACCATCTGCATGCCCCACAGCTTGACGGCGAGCGCGGCAAACATCGCGCCCACCCCGGCGGTGAGGATAGAGAAGCGACCCTTGAAGGCGGTCGCGGCGGTATTGCCCTCGCCCTCGGTGGCGCGCGGGGCCGTTCCATGCTGCGTGTCGTAGGTAAAACGGGAATCGCCGCGGCGCATGATGACCAGCGCGACCACAATGGCCACGACCAGCACGATACCGGCGATGATAACCGTCATCTGGGAAGACATCTATGAGCCTCCCCTATTTGAGTTTGCGGGTCTTGGGCTTAAAGCGCATGCCCGTCTGATGACCACCGCGTGCGGAGAATCCGTAACCGGACTGCGGCACGACACCGGACATCAAAAACGGAATGGCAACCAGACCCGTCAGGATCGAAGACGGCAGTGCATGACCAAAAACGGCCACCACAATGCTCGTCTCCAGACCCATAAACAGCAAGATGATGCTGTAGACCACGTTGATGGCAAGCGCAAAGGCGCCCACGGTAATACCGCGCGCGCTCGGGGAGCCGCTCGTCTGACCGGCCGCGCTGTGCACCAGGGCAAAACTGCCCACCGTCAACAGCAGCGACATAACGCCCACCGGAACGGCGGCGGAAAGATCATAGAACAGGCCACTGCAGAAACCGCAGACGACAGCCCGCGTGGGATCGCCCGAGAACACGCTCAGGCACACCAGGATAATCATAAAGTTGACGCGACCGCCCGCAATGGAGACCTGCGGCGCCAGGCCCGCCTGCAGCAGCACGCACACAATGGCGGCGATTGCAAACGTGCGGGAGCTCGCCCCCTGCTCGTGTAGATCCATGGACATGCCCCCTATTCGCTCGAGCCGGAATCGGTCGTCTCGGACGTGTCGGAACTGTCATCCGAGCTCTCGTCCTTCGTCTTGGTCGCAGCATCGCGCGACGTTCCCTGCGGCGTGCTGTTGGCCGTGTTCACGTCCTCGTCCGAGGCCGACTGCTCGTCGGTCAGCGAGGTAATGACCAGAACTTCCTCGTTGTTCTCGGCCGTGGTCTGAGCGCGCACCACGATGGTGTAATACACGTCGTTGGCCGACTTCTCCACCGAGGAAACGGTGCCGAGCGGCAGGCCCTTGGGAAACACGCCGCCAATGCCAGAGGTCACGATGATGTCGCCCACTTTGACGTCGGAGTCGACGCTCACGTACTCAAGGCGCAGGGTGCCATCGGGCTGGCCCTGCAGCATACCCTGGGCGCGCGTGTCCTGCACCATAGCCGACACGCCCGAGTTCTCGTCGCCAATCAGGCGCACGGTAGAGGTCTTGGCCGATACCTCGATAATCTGGCCGATAACACCGGCGGAACTCGTCACGGGCATGTTGATGGTAAGGCCGTCGGCAGATCCCTTGTCGATGGTAACGGTCGAGGTCCAGGCATCGCCCGAAGCACCGACAATACGAGCAGCGGTCGACTTGAGGTTGTAGGT
>CALEDY010000145.1 GCA_937949355.1 uncultured Collinsella sp.
TTGTCGCATCGGTCTCGTGTATCTATGGCATTGGCTCTCCCGAGGACTATGCGGGTCTGGCGCCGAACGTCGACAAGAAAGTACCGCTCGAGCGCGATGACTTTATTCATGCGCTCATCGACATTCAATACGATCGCAACGATTATGATCTGGCGCGCGGCACCTTCCGCGTGCGCGGCGATGTCGTCGACGTGTACCCGCCTTATGCCGAACATCCGTTGCGCTTTGAGTTTTTTGGCGACGAGGTTGAGCTGATTGCCGAGATCGACGAGGTGACCGGCGAGATGCTGCGCGAATACGAGGCCATTCCCGTGTGGCCGGCCTCGCACTACGTGACTGAGAAGCCCAAGGTTAAGGCGGCCCTGAAATCGATCAGTGAAGAGTGCGAGAAGCGCGTGGCAGAGCTCAAGGCGACTGACAAGTTGCTCGAGGCACAGCGTCTGCAGCAGCGCACCGATTATGATCTCGAGATGCTCGAGACCATGGGCTTTTGCAACGGTATCGAGAACTACTCGCGTCATCTGGACGGGCGCAAGCCGGGCGAGCCGCCGTTTACCCTCATCGATTACTTTCCCAAGGACATGCTCTGCATCATCGATGAGAGCCATGTGACGGTGCCGCAGATCCGCGGCATGCACGAAGGTGACCGTTCGCGTAAGGTGACGCTGGTGGAGCACGGTTTTCGTTTACCCTCGGCACTCGATAACCGCCCGCTTCGTTTCGATGAGTTTGAGGCGAGGATTCCCCAGTTCATCTACGTTTCGGCCACGCCGGGCGACTATGAGCTGCGGGTTAGCCAGAACGACGTTGAGCAGATTATTCGTCCGACCGGTCTGCTCGACCCCAAGATCGATGTGCGTCCGGTTCGTGGGCAGATTGACGATCTTGAGGACGAGATTCGCGAGCGGGTGGCGCGCAAGGAGCGCGTGCTGGTGACCACGCTGACGAAGCGCATGGCCGAGGATCTGACCGACCATCTGCTTGATGCCGGCATTAAGGTCAATTACATGCACTCCGATACGGCGACGATGGACCGTGTCGAGATCCTGCGAACGCTGCGCGAGGGAAAGATCGATGTTCTCGTTGGCATCAACCTGCTTCGCGAGGGTCTGGACCTTCCCGAGGTCTCGCTGGTGGCAATTCTCGATGCCGACAAGGAAGGCTTCTTGCGCAACCGTCGTTCGTTGATTCAGACGATTGGCCGTGCCGCCCGTAATGCCGATGGCGAAGTCATCATGTATGCAGACGTTGTGACCGATTCGATGAAAGAAGCCATCGAGGAGACGCAGCGCCGTCGCGAGATTCAGATGGCATATAACGAAGAGCATGGCATTGTGCCCAAGACGGTCCGCAAGGCCATTAACGACATCTCGAGCTTTATCGCCGAGGCAGAGAAGACCGTGGGCTCCAAGGGGCGCTCGAAAGGCGATTCGCTGGGTCACGGCGCGTTCTATACACCCGATGAAAACGGCGAAGGCGCCGCGCCGGAGACGGTGGCGCCCGAGCAGACGCTTGCCGAGCAGCTGGAAGGGCTGCCACATGACGAGCTCGTGCGAATCGTCGAGACCATGGAGGAGGACATGCGTAATGCTTCCGCCGCCATGGACTTTGAGGAGGCGGCGCGTCTGCGCGATGCCGTCGTCCAGATTCGAGCGATGCTTGAGGGCGCATCTGAGGACGAAACGATTGAGCGTTTGCGTTCGCAGGCTCGCAAGGGTTCTGCCTTTGCTTCGGGCAGAAAACGCCAGGGCGCACGGTTTAAGAAATAGCGAACAGGCCCCGAGTTCCCTGTGGAACTCGGGGCCTGTGCCGTTTTGACGCGGGAATTCGCGTGTTAGAGGTCTGCAATCAGGGCTTCGGCGCAACGGATGCCGTCGGTAGCGGCACTCATGATGCCGCCGGCATATCCGGCACCCTCGCCGCAAGGATAAAGGCCCGGAGTCGACGCGGCGTGGCATGCTCGGTCACGGGTGACGGTGACAGGCGAGCTCGAACGCGTCTCCACGCCTGTGAGGACCGCATCGGGGCGGTCGTAGCCGCGCAGCTTTTTGCCAAGCACGGGGATTCCCAAACGAAGCGATTCAACGATATGCTGCGGGAGGGCGTCATCGATTGCCGTCCAGGTCACGCCAAGTGGATAGGTTGGTTTAATCTTTCCGGGCGCCGTGCTGGGGCGTCTCGCAAGGAAATCTCCGACGAGCTGCGCCGGTGCGTTCCAGTTGGAGCCGCCCAGGCGATAGGCGGCCGCCTCGCAGGCGCGCTGGAGCTCAATGCCCGCAAGCGGATCATCGCCGGGAAGGTCGTCAGGTGTGACGTTGACGAGCAGGGCGGCATTCGCGTTGCGCCCGTCGCGGGCATTGAGACTGGCGCCGTTGACACACAGATGGCCCTGCTCGGAAGAAGCCGCGACGACCTGCCCGCCGGGGCACATGCAAAACGAGAAGACGCTGCGATCGTTGGGGAGATGGGCGACAAGCTTGTAGGGGGCTGCCCCGAGTGCCGGGTGCCCCGCCGAAGGGCCATATTGGGCACGGTCGACGTCGCGCTGTGGATGCTCGATGCGCACACCCATGGCAAAGGTCTTTTGCGCGAGGGCAACGTTGCGTTCCTTGAGAAGCTCGAATACGTCGCGGGCGGAATGGCCGCAGGCGAGAATGAGGTGTTTTGTGGCGATTGTCTCGTTTGTGGTTTCTTGGGGCGGTTGGACATCGATGCCGGTGATGGCGCCGGATCCATTGGTTCGAATATCGACGAGCCTCGTTCGATAACGGACAGTTCCACCGAGCTGCTCGATGCGTTGGGAAATGTTGGTGACGACGGTGGGGAGAATGTCGGAGCCAATGTGCGGCTTGGCGTCCCACAGGATGTCGCGAGGTGAGCCCGCTTCGACGAAGGTCTCAAGAATCAGTCGATGGGCAGGATTCTTGGTTCCCGTGTTGAGCTTGCCGTCCGAGAAGGTCCCTGCGCCGCCCAGGCCAAATTGGATATTGCTTTCGGGGTCGAGGATACGCTCCTTAAGAAAGAGATCGATCGCTTCCGAGCGGCGAAGTGCGGGGTCGCCACGCTCGATGAGCAGGGGTTTAAGGCCCGCTTCGGCAAGGGTGAGAGCGGCGAAGAGACCGGCGCAACCGGCGCCGACAACGACGGGACACTCCTTGGGTGCATTCGGGATAGGGCTGGGGAATGAAGGAGCCTTGCCGTCTACCATGCGGATGCGTGATCGGTCACGCTCGGCGACGCTGTCGACCACATCCTGCTCGAGTCGGGGAGTTGTCAGCTCAACCCGAAAACTCAAAATAAACTGGACGTCTCGCTTTTTGCGGGCGTCGATTGACTTGCGATGGAGCTCAATGGCTTTAATCTGGGAATCCTCGCATCGCAGGGCTCGTTTGACGGCGCGTCTGCCAATAGCAAGGCAGGCTGTTTCGTCGCCGGCCTCGTCGAGTGACGCGTGGACTTGGGTGATTTCGATCATCGAGGTCTCCTTAGATGCAAGAAAGAGGCCGCCCGGTGTCCCAGACGGCCCGAATGCGTTTTGATTATAGACTGCGCGGCTATAGGCTGCTGGCAGCGCGAATACCCGAGATCCAAGCCCATGCAAGGTTGAAACCGCCGCAATCGGCATCGATATCGAGCGCCTCGCCACAGATGTAAAGTGGGGCGCCTGCCGCGTTGTTCACGCAGAGGCTGGGAGCCGAGACGTTCTCGATGGGCACGCCGCCGCGCGTGACCTGGGCCGAACGCTCCTCTGTCGTTCCCTCGACGAGCAGCTTAAAGTGCTTGAGGATCGAGACCAGATGGATGATATCGTGCGACCCGGGATGGCACTGCTCGAATGCGGTGCAGACGACGTGAGAGAGCTGCGGGGCAAGCATGCCGTCGAGCCAGCGGGGATCGCGGGGCGAAAAGTCGCCGAATAACTCGACTCGCTGGTTGAGCGTATCGAGCAACTCATCTTTGGGCAGGTCGGGGAAGAAATCAAGCAAGATGGTGTTGCCACGCTGGACCCGACGTGAGAGGTTGAAAGCGGCAACGCCCGAGATGCCAAAGGTGCGGAAGAGCACCTCGCCGTCTTCGCGCCAGAGCTCCTCGTGATTGCGGGTGAGCGTCAAACGGGCGCGGACGCGCAGGCCATCCAGTGTTTTGAGCGCCGTCTGGTCGCCGAAGACCGATGCCGACACGGGGCAGAGGACGGGGTGCCGCGGCGTGAGGGAAAGATCGAACGCCTCCGCGATGTCGGCGATACTGCCGCCCGTGGCGATAATCACAGCCTTTGCCTGCAACGTCTCGTTCTTGCGAGGAGTGTCGGCGAGCGCCTTCCGAAGCGAGCGGACCTCCGTTTTTCGGTCATCGTGCTTTTTTGTCTTGAGTGCCCGCGCGGGACGATCTATCTGGAGCGCCCAGCCCTTGGGGGATTTGGATGCCGAGGCGACATTTGCCCCGCAGATCAAGGCGATACCCAGGCGATTGCAAGCGTTGAGAAGCGCATCGCGCACCGATTCGGCACGAAGGGAGCGCGGATACAGCCGGCCCTCCTCGGAGGTCGTCATGATGCCCAGCGAGGAGAAGAAGCCACTGAGCTCTTGCTCGGGCTGAGGGCCCATGACGGACTCAACAAACGTGGGGTGGTTGTACCGCTGGAAATCAATTGATTCGTTGGAAAGGTTGCAGCGGCCGTTTCCGGTCGCAAGTATCTTAAGACCGCAGGCAACATCGCGCTCAACGATGCAGGCGCTTTTGCCTGCGCGTGCGGCCGTAATGGCAGCGGCGAGACCCGAGGCCCCGCCGCCGATTACCAAGACGTCATAGGAGGCGTTTGTGTTCACTTAGGCCTCGGCGGTCTCGTGCGGGGCAATGGCCTCGACGGCAGAGACGGCCTGGGGCAGCATGCCGTCGGGCAGTGCGGTCTCAACCTCGCCCTTATCGCAGGCCTCGGCGAGTGCCGGATTGATGGGAAGCTGGCCCAGGATCTCGAGGTTGTAGCGCTCGGCGACCTCGGGGAGCTTGCTCTTGCCAAAGACCTCAATCTTCTTGCCGCAATCAGGGCACTCGATATAGCTCATGTTCTCGACGATACCCAGAATGGGGACGTTCATCTTCTCGGCCATGTTGACCGCCTTGGCGACGATCATCGAGACCAGATCCTGCGGGCTCGTGACGATGACGATGCCATCGACGGGCAGCGACTGGAAGACGGTGAGGGCGACGTCGCCCGTTCCCGGGGGCATGTCGACCAGCAGGTAGTCGATGGGACCCCAAGAGGTCTCGCTCCAGAACTGCCTGATGGCGCCCGCGATAACCGGACCGCGCCAGAGGACAGGGTCGGTTTCGTTTTGAAGTAGGAGGTTAGAGCTCATGACCTTGACGCCGTGCTCGGAGATTTCGGGCAGCATAAGGTTGCCGAGGGCATGGACGTGGCGTCCGCTCATGCCGAACATCTTGGGGATAGAGGGACCGGTAATATCGGCATCGAGGACGCCGACCTTATGACCGTGACGGGCAAGTTCGGTAGCGATGGCGCCGGTGACGAACGACTTGCCGACGCCGCCCTTGCCGGAAAGCACGGCGATAACGCGCTTGACCTCGGACAGCGTGTTTTCTTCAAATTCCTGCGGCGCGGTTTGTCCGCCGGCAGCCTGTGCGTGCTCGCAACCCATGTATGACTCCTTTGTATATGTTGGGGCCGAAGCCCCGCGGTGTGACACGAGCGTCATTGTACCCTCGTTTGCGAGCGAGAGTCATTCGTGATGCGGGGCGGGCGATTGACGGCATCCGAGCGCATGGGCCGAACATGTAGTTTGCGTCAGACAACGCAAAAGGTCTGCGAATCTTGTATTACGAACATCTGTGCGCGTCGAGTGCGCTAAACTCATCGTCAGTGTGATTTGAAGCTATAGGAGGCAAGGAGCTTCCATGTCTGATTCTTCTATCGTTATTCGCGGCGCGCGCGAGCATAACCTGCGCAATATCGATGTTTCCATTCCGCGTGACCAGCTCGTGGTCATAACCGGTCTTTCCGGATCGGGCAAGAGCTCGCTGGCGTTCGATACCATTTATGCCGAGGGCCAACGTCGTTACGTCGAGAGCCTTTCGAGCTACGCGCGTCAGTTTTTAGGCCAGATGGACAAGCCCGATCTGGACTCGATTGACGGCCTGTCGCCGGCCGTGTCAATCGATCAGAAGACGACGTCCAAGAACCCGCGCTCGACGGTGGGTACCGTAACCGAGATCTATGACTACCTTCGTCTGCTGTTTGCTCGCGTGGGTACGCCGCACTGTCCTGAGTGCGGTCGCGTCATTGAACGTCAGACGACCGACCAGGTCGCCGATAAGGTGCTGGCGGCGGGGGAGGGCCGTCGAGCGTTTGTGCTGGCTCCGGTGGTTCGTGGACGCAAGGGCGAGTATGCCAAGCTGTTCGAGGACCTGCGCGCGGAGGGCTTTAGCCGTGTGCGCGTCGACGGCGAGGTGCGCTCGCTTGACGATCCCATCGACCTGGACAAGAAGTTCAAACACGACATTGAGGTCGTGGTCGACCGTATCGTGATTCGAGAGAACTCCCTGGGTCGCATTGCCGAGTCCGTTGAGCAGGCGACGGCACTGGCGCACGGTAACGTGAACGTGTACATGCTGCCCGACCGCGACGCTCCCGAGGGAACCGAGGGCGAGCTGCTGGAGTATTCGCTGGCGCTGGCGTGCCCGGAGCACGGACATTCCATTGACGATCTGCAGCCGCGCGATTTCTCGTTTAATGCGCCCTATGGTGCATGTCCCGAGTGTGATGGCCTGGGCTTTAAAAAGACAGTCGATGCCGAGGCGCTGATTGAAGACCCCTCAAAGTCGATCACCGACGGAGTCTTTGGCAGCCTGTTCGGCAACTCCAACTACTATCCGCAAATCTTTGCCGCGGTCTGCAAGCACTTTAAGGTGGGCGCCGACACGCCATGGGAGGACCTGCCCCCGCGGGTGCGTCGTGCGTTTTTGGATGGCATGGGCGACACGAAGATTTCGGTCGACTATCAAAAGCTCGATGGGCGTCGCAGTCAGTGGGACACCAAGTTCTCGGGCGTGCGCAACATCCTGTACGAGCGCTACAACGAGACAACGAATGAGAACACCAAGGCCCGCCTGGAGAAGTATATTCGCGAGGAGCCGTGCTCGAGCTGTCATGGCGCCCGCCTGCGTCCTGAGATGCTTGCCGTCACCGTGGGCGGCAAGTCCATTTACGATGTCTGCTGCCTGTCGTGCCGCGAGTCGCTCGAGTTTTTTGAGAGCCTGGAGCTTACCGAGCGCCAGCAGTTTATCGGCGGCCGTATCGTCAAGGAAATCCTGGAGCGCCTGCGCTTTCTGGTCGATGTCGGACTCGACTATCTGACACTCGATCGAGCTTCGGCGACGCTTTCCGGTGGTGAGGCCCAGCGTATTCGCCTGGCAACGCAGATCGGCGCTGGCCTCATGGGCGTCCTGTACATTCTCGATGAGCCGTCGATCGGTCTTCACCAGCGCGATAATGAGCGCCTGATTAAGACGCTCGAGCGCCTACGCGATATCGGTAACACTGTGATTGTCGTCGAGCACGACGAAGATACGATTCGCGCTGCCGACTACGTGATCGATATGGGTCCCGGTGCGGGTGTTAACGGCGGACATGTGGTCGCCGCGGGAACGCCTACCGATATCATGGCGTGCCCTGATTCCATGACGGGTGCCTATTTGACCGGCAAGCGGATGATCCGCGTGCCCGATGAGCGCCGCAAACCCGGTCGCGGCTGCCTCAAGATTACGGGTGCCCGTGCCAACAACCTCAAAAACGTTACCGCCAAGATTGAGTTCGGTACGCTCACGGTCGTAACTGGCGTGTCGGGATCGGGTAAGAGCTCCCTGGTCACCGATACGATTGCGCCTGCCCTTACGAATGCTATCCATCGCTCGACGCGCCCCGTGGGGCCGTACAAGAAGATTGAGGGTATCGAGTGCATCGATAAGGTGATCGATATCGACCAGTCGCCAATCGGTCGCACGCCGCGATCAAACCCTGCGACCTATATTGGCCTGTGGGATGATCTGCGTGCCCTGTTTGCAAGCACGCCGGAGTCGAAGGCCCGCGGCTATTCGCCGGGACGTTTTTCCTTTAACGTGAGCGGCGGTCGCTGCGAGGCGTGCAAGGGCGATGGTCAGATCAAGATCGAGATGCACTTCCTCCCCGATATCTATGTCCCCTGCGAGGTCTGCGGCGGTAAGCGCTATAACCGCGAGACGCTCGAGGTCACCTACCGCGGCAAGACCATCTCGGACGTGCTCGACATGAGCGTTACCGAGGCGCTTGCCTTCTTTGGGAATATCCCGCAGATTAAGCGCAAGCTCCAGACCCTGTATGACGTTGGCCTGGGCTACGTGAGCTTGGGTCAGCCCGCCACGACGCTTTCGGGCGGCGAGGCACAGCGCGTGAAGCTCGCCAAGGAACTCCATCGTCGTCAGACGGGCAAGACGTTCTACATTTTGGACGAGCCCACAACCGGTCTTCATTTTGAGGATGTCCGCCAGCTGCTCGACGTGTTGCAGCGCCTGGTCGATGCGGGCAACACGGTTCTGGTAATCGAGCACAACCTTGATGTCATCAAGGTTGCCGACCGCCTGATCGATATGGGTCCCGAGGGCGGCAATGGCGGAGGAACCGTTGTTGTCTCGGGAACACCGGAGCAGGTTGCGGCGTGCCCGCAGAGCTACACGGGCAAGTTCTTGGCACCGCTGCTCAAGCGCGACCGTGAGCGCCAGGCACAGCTCGACGTGCAGTAAAGAGATGTTGTAATGCGAAAGGCGCCACCGATTCCTTCCGATTCGGTGGCGCTTCTGTGTGTCGAGATGGCGTATGCGTCGGAATTGGCCCTATACTTAATCTTCGTGTCGTTCTGCGAGGGAAAGGATGTGCCGTGGCAAAGGCTGTTAAGACGCCAAAAACCAATGCGATGCGCGAGCTGGAAAGCGCCGGCATCTCCTACGTTCTCCATACGTACGAAGACGATGGCGACGAATCGTCAGGTTTGGGCGTCGCGATTTCCGAGCAGCTTGGCGAGGAGCTCGGTCAGGGATTTAAGACCTTGGTCTGCACAACGCCGTCTAACGACCAAGTCGTGTGCTGCATTCCCGTTGCCGACGAGCTCGACCTAAAGGCCGCTGCGCGCGCCGCGGGCGAAAAGTCGCTGACCATGATGCATGTTAAGGACTTGCTTGCCGCGACGGGGTATGTCCGCGGCGGTTGCAGCCCGGTCGGTATGAAAAAACGCTTTCGAACGCTGATCGATGAGACATGCGTCCTTTGGGATACCATTTTTATCTCGGGTGGCAAGCGCGGCTATCAGCTTGAGCTTGCGCCCGATGATCTAGTTGCATTTTGCGGGGCGACGGTTGCCCCGATCACGAGAGAGGACTGAGCGATGCCGCAAGAAGAATCAAAGCGCGGAGCTCACTTTGCAAACGGTTCGGCTCCTCAGGCGCCCGCGCCCGAGGCCGCTACGGTCGAAGATGAGATTCGAAGCGCCTGGTCCGCTGCCGCTGATCCGGGCGAGACGGCCGTGTACTTGCGCGCTGCCGGTGCCGGCACAGTGCTTTCCCGTACGGTTCTTTCTTCGGCTCGCCCCGATGAGACGGCCGTCTTTCTGGCTGCCGCCCAATCTGGTGACGGCGTGACGCCGGCTGCCTCCGAGGCGCCTCGTGCGCCGCGTCCTGATGAGACGGCGGTATTCTTGATGGCTGCCCAGGGAAAGAGCACGCCGCAGGGCGCTCCTGCTGCTCGCTCCGCTAAGCCAGCGGCTCATAATGATGGCGAACCGCTTCTTTCGGATGATGAATGGTCACCGCTTGGTTCGACCGATCCCGTCGAGGGTGTGGCCATCGACGGAGATGACGACTGGGATCCTTTCTCGTTTTCCGCCCGAACCGTCGCCGCCAAAGAGGTTGATACGGTGTTTGGCGACCATGCCATATTCGATGACGTTGCCGTGACTGGTAACGTCATGCCTGCCAGCGATGACGTCGCCCCTGCCGACGACGCCGTTTTGGTCGACGACCCCTTTGCGATGACCGGTTCCTTTGCCGCCGTGGACGACTTCCTGCCGCAAGACGAGGTCCAGGAGGACTCTCAGGCAGATGTAGACGATATGGGTTCGTCGGACTACTCCACGGTTGGCCGTTCTGCCGGTCTCATGACCGTCCTGACCATCGTGTCGCGCGTCACCGGGTTTATCCGCACGTGGGCCATGGCCGCCGCCATCGGCATGTCGCTGCTCTCGTCCTCGTATCAGGTCGCCAACAACCTGCCCAATATGCTCTACGAGCTTGTGATGGGTGGCATGCTCGTTACGGCGTTTTTGCCAGTGTATATGGGCGTGAGGCGCGAGCAGGGCCGCGAGGCATCGAACGAGTATGTGGGCAACCTGCTTGGCATCTTGCTTTTGCTGTTGGGCGGCATCTCGGTGCTGGGCACCGTGTTTGCTCCCGGCTTTATCTGGACGCAGTCGTTCCTTTCGGGCGATGGCGGTAGCATGGATACCGCTGCGTTCATGTTCCGCTTCTTTGCTATCCAGATTCTGTTTTACGGCCTGGGCTCGGTGTTCTCGGGCGTTCTCAACGCACACCGCGACTACTTCTGGTCGACGTTTGCCCCGGTCCTCAACAATGTCATCGTCATTGCCAGCTTTATGGGCTTTGCGCCCGTATCTGCGCAATTTGGCGAGCAGGCTGGCATCATCTTGATCGCAGCTGGTACGACTCTCGGCGTCTTTGTCCAGATGGCCTGTCAGATTCCCGCGCTCGGCAAGCATGGCGTGCGTCCTCATATCCATATCGACTTTAAGGACCCCGCGCTGCGACAGACGATTGCGCTTGGTATCCCGACGCTGCTCGCCACGGTGTGCATGTTTGTCTCGACCTCCATTACCAATGCCGCCGCGCTGGTGGTGCAGCCCGAGACCGGCCCTTCCGTCATCGCGTATGCGCGCCTGTGGTACACGCTGCCCTATGCGCTGATCGCCGCCTCGCTTTCGACGGCACTCTATACCGAACTCTCTCACGATGCGCAGGAGAAGGATTACGACAGCGTCCGCACGGGCATTTCGCGCGGTGTCGCCCAGATGCTCTTCTTCCTGATTCCGTTTTCGATGTACCTGATCGTCTTCGCCCGTCCGCTCAACATGATCTACTGCGCCGGCAAGTTCGATGAATCCGGTGTGGCGCTGGTGTCGGAGTTCCTTATCTATCTGGCACTTTCCCTGCCGCTCTACGGCGTGGTCGTGCTGATGCAGAAGAGCTTCTCGGCCCTGCTCGATATGAAACCTTATAGCCGCTATTGCCTGTACTCCGCTATCGGTCAGGCCGGTTCGGTGCTGCTGTTTGGCGTGGTACTGGGCTACGGTATGCCGGCAATTGCGCTTTCGTACGTCGTTGACTACGTGGTCTTGGTCGGATGCTCGCTGTGGTGGCTGCGCCGTCGTCTGCATGGCCTTCAGGTCAAGTCTATCCTGCACGGCGGTTTCTTCGGCCTGTTGTTCGGTGGCTTGGGCGCTGCCGCGGGCGCCGGCGTCATGTGGGCACTTGAGCACTTTGTCGGAATGCTTGGCAGCTCGATCCTCATTACCCTGGGCTACGTTTGCGTTGCAGGCGTCGTCTCGCTCGCTGTGACTTTTGGCCTTGCCTTCGTCTTTAAGATGCCCGAGGTCTCGGCGCTGCTTCGTCGCAAGTAGGTGCGTGTGGCAGGTCACGACAACATTCCAACACTTGCCGAACAGGTTTCGCGCGTTCCCACGCAACCCGGCTGCTACCTTTGGAAAGATGCCAAGGGCGATGTCATCTATGTGGGCAAGGCAAAAAACTTGCGTGCCCGTATGCGTCAATACGTGACGCTGCAGGACGAGCGTCAAAAGATCCCGCTCATGATGCAGCTGGTGGCGAGCTTCGACTATATCGTGGTGGAGACCGAGCACGAGGCATTGGTGCTCGAGCGCAATCTGATTGGCCAGTACCATCCGTACTTTAACGTCGATCTCAAAGATGATAAAAGCTATCCCTTTATCGCCATTACCAAGAGCGACTTGTTTCCGGCTATTAAATACACGCGAGAGCGTCATAAACCGGGAACGCGCTATTTTGGCCCCTATACCGATAGCCGTGCGGCGCGTGAGACCATCGATACGCTACGCAAGGTTATTCCTATTTGCTCGGCATCCTGTGCGGAATGGCGCCGCTGCCGCCGCATCGTCGAATCTCATAAGGGCGAAGAAGACATCGTCAATATGATTTGCGCGCAAAACGGGCGTCCCTGCTTTGACTACCATGTCGGGCGCGGGCCGGGCGCATGCGTCGGTGCGATTTCCCCTGCCGACTATGCCAAGAACGTCAAGCGCGTCGAACGTTTCTTGTCGGGCCATCGCAAGGATGTCGTCGACGAGCTTACGTCCGAGATGACGGAGGCAGCCGAGACGCTCGATTTTGAACGTGCGGCGCGCATCAAGCGTCGCCTGGAAGTCATTAGAGGCCTGGACGATCGCCAACAGGTCGTTTTTCCATCAAGCGTCGATATCGACGTCATTGGTTTCTATCGCGAAGAGACTATCTCTGCCGCCTGTGTCTTTGTCGTTCGCGAGGGCCGAACGGTTCGAACTTGTGAGTTCATCCTCGATAAAGGCCTGGATGTCGACGAGGAAGAGCTTCAATCGGGCTTTCTTAAGCGCTATTACGACGAGACGGCTGATATTCCAGCCGAGATCAATCTCTCTGTCGAGCTTGAGGATGCCGAAGCGTTGGGGGAGTGGCTTGCGGGCAAGCGCGAGCGCTCTTGCCATCTCCATAGGCCGCAGCGTGGCGAAAAGCACCGCCTGCTCGACATGGCTTCCAAAAATGCGCGCCATGCCCTCATGCGCTACATGATGCGCACGGGGTATGCTGACGATCGCACCAATCAGGCGCTCCTGGAGCTCGAAAGTGCGCTGGCGCTGCCTGCGCCGCCGTTGCGCATCGAGTGCTTCGATATCTCGACGTTGCACGGCACCTTTACCGTCGCTTCGATGGTGGTATTTACCAACGGCCGTGCCGACAAGGGCCAGTATCGTCGCTTTAAAATTCAGGCCGAATTGGACGAGGCGAACGACTTCGTATCGATGTCCGAGGTTCTGGGACGTCGCTATGCTCCCGAGCGCATGGCGGACGAACGCTTTGGCTCGCGCCCCGATTTGCTCGTTGTCGATGGCGGCAAGCCACAATTGACCGCTGCAATTAAGCAACTTGAGGCGCTCGGCCTCGATATACCAGTTTGTGGCTTGGCAAAGGCCGATGAGGAGGTTTTCGTGCCGTGGGACGAGACTCCCGTCGTGCTGCCGACCGGCTCCGCTTCGCTTTATCTGATCAAGCAGGTTCGCGATGAATCCCACCGATTTGCGATTACGTTCCACCGCGAGTTGCGCGATAAGGCCATGACGGTTTCGGTGCTTGACGACGTTCCAGGCGTGGGACCCACCAGAAAACGTGCCATTATGCGCCATTTTGGCTCGATGAAGCGTTTGCGCGCGGCAAGCGAGCAGGAGATTGCAGAAGTTCGAGGCGTTCCGGCCGATGTCGCCAAAGCGGTCCACGAGGCACTTGTTGCATGGAATGCCGAGCGCGCCCAGGCATCGGCCAACCGTTCCGAAAGCTAAACGCGCTTCTAAACAACTGATATACATGATTGGCCGATTATCAATCATTTGTTTCGCGGTGATTACCTGCCGATTTCGGGTTTTATTAACGCTAAAACGTTTGACTAACCATGGTGAACAACACTGCTATCCTGCGCGTTGACGAAGACTGATATCTCACCTAGTCGATACATACTGTCTGTCGAATCATTTGTCAATGAATTCGGTGAACGGTAGTAAATACCGTTCAAGCGGATGTATGTATCGGTCGCCGAGCGCGGCACCTCAGTTGGGTTCGTCGGTAGGTAAGGTATATATCGTCCGCAAGTTGCGCGGGGGCACGTCTAGGTGCTCCCGGGTAAGATTCTCTATTGATAGGAGAAGACATGGCCATCATCAACAAGGGTATGTCCAGGCGTTCGTTCCTCGGCCTCACCGGCAGCGTCGCTGCTGTCGCAGGGCTTGGTCTCACCGGCTGCGGTGGCAGCTCTAGCGACGAGGGTTCCGCTTCCGGTTCCACCGATTCCGCCAACCGTGGCGGCGGCGTGATTACCGCCGGTTCCGCTTACGCTCCGTCCAGCTTCGATCCCGCCAGCACCGGCTCCGCTGTGGGCCTGGGTGCTAACTGGCACGTCGTCGAGGGCCTCTACGGCATCGATTACCACGACTACAGCACCTTCAACGAGCTCGCCACCGACGATCCCAAGTCTGTGGACGACACCACTTTCGAGGTCACCATCCGCAAGGGCGCCAAGTTCTCCGATGGCACCGAGGTCACCGCTGACGATGTCGTCGCTTCCTACACCGCTTGCGCCGCTTCTGCTACGTATGCTCCGTTCTTCCAGCCCTTCGAGTCCATCGAGGCCAAGGACGCCAGCACCGTGACGGTCAAGACCAAGGTCCCCAACTTCTCCCTGCTCAAGGATCGTCTGGCCATCGTCCGCGTTACCCCGGCCACCCAGACCGAGGAGGATCGCGCCAAGCAGCCGATCGGCTCCGGCCCCTGGATGTACGACTCTATCTCCGATACCGAGATCACCCTGGTTCCCAACCCCGAGTACAACGGTGAGTATGCTGCCGAGGATAAGAAGATCCAGTACAGCATCCTGACCGACCCCACCGCTCGCGTTACCGCTCAGCAGGAGGGCTCCACGCTCGTTATGGAGCTCGTTACCGCTGACGCCGTCGACCAGCTCGAGAGCGCCGGCTGCAAGATCGATAACGTTCAGGGTTTCGGCACCCGCTTCATCATGTTCAACGTCGCCAAGGAGCCCTGGAACAACGTCAAGGTCCGTCAGGCCGTCATGTATGCACTCGACACCGAGAAGATGGTCAGCAACACCTTCGCCGGCCTTGCCACCGCTGCCAGCTGCTACCTGCCCAAGAGCTTCACCAACTATCATGAGGCTTCCACGGTGTACAAGACCGACGCCAAGAAGGCTAAGAAGCTCATCGAGGAGTCTGGCATCACCCCGGGTGCCATCACCCTGCGCACCACCGACAACGAGCAGATTAAGGGCATGGCCGCCCAGGTCAAGAACGACCTCGACGCTCTCGGCTTCGATGTGACCATCCAGACCGATACCTCGCCGGCCACCTACGCTGCCATCGACGGTGGCGAGGCCTACGATATCCTCCTTGCCCCTGGCGATCCTTCCTGCTTCGGCGCCGACCCCGACCTGCTGCTCAACTGGTGGTACGGCGACAACGTCTGGATGCAGACCCGTTGCCCGTGGAAGGAGTCCGCTGAGTGGCAGAAGCTTCACAGTCTCATGGACGAGGCTCTTGCCGCCGAGGGCGACGAGCAGCAGAAGAAGTGGAACGAGTGCTTCGACATCATTGCCGACAACGCTGTTCTGTACCCCGTTGTCCACGTCAAGACCGTCTCCGCTTCCTGGGACGATCCGTCCACTGCGCCCAACGGCGAGGCCCTCGATGGCTTCAAGGGCATCGGCACGACGAGCATGTCCTTCAGGGGCGTCGCGACCGTCAAGGCGTAAGGCTCGCTTGAGTCTGTATGCAGGATGTCGGTCGTTGGGACCGTATCCTCATAGTTGAAACAAAGACCCGGGCGGCAACGATGTCGCTCGGGTCTTGTAATGAGTATCCGTACTCATATACCAGTTGGTCCTACCGACAAAAGAAAGGGGAGAGAACGTGAACAACTTGCTACGTTTGATTGGAAGGCGTCTCGTGGCGCTGCCGATCATGGCATTGGGCGTCACCGTCCTGGTGTTCTTCCTTATGTCGTTCTCCAAGACCGACCCCGCCTATACGGCGTTGGGTGACGGTGCCTCGCCCGAGGCGGTTGCCGAGTACCATGAGAAGTATGGTCTGGACGACCCCTGGCCCGTGCGCTACGTGCGCTACATGGGCGATCTGATCCATGGCGACATGGGCACCTATGGTGCTGCTCGCAACTCCGTTGCCAAGCGCATCTCCACTGCCCTGCCCGTCACGATGCAGCTGACCTTCATCGGTCTTGCCATCGGCGCGGTCGTTTCGTTTTTACTCGGCGTCATCGCGGCACTGTATCGCGATAAATGGCCGGACCAAGTGATCCGCGTCTTCTCCATCGCCGGCTTGGCAACCCCGTCGTTCTGGCTTGCCGTTCTGTTGATTCTGCTGTTCTCTTCCTACCTTAAGGTGCTTCCGGCGTCCGGTGCTCTGCCTCACTTCACCACCAACCCGGCTGGCTATCTGGGACGCATGATCATGCCCGCCATTGCTCTTGCCTTCCCGCTGACGGGTCAGATGACTCGTATCGTGCGTACGGCCATGGTCGAGGAGCTCGACAAGGACTATGTCCGTATGGCTCGCGGCGCCGGCGTTCCCGAGAAGGTCGTCGTCGGCATCAACGTACTTCGCAATGCGCTGATCACCCCGGTCACCACCCTCGGTCTTAAGATCGGTTACCTCATGGGCGGCGCCGTCGTCATCGAGGTTATCTTCAACCTCCCCGGCATGGGCACCGCGATCCTGCAGGGCGTTCAGGGCAACGAGGCGAACCTGGTTCAGGGCGTCGTCATCGTCGTTGCTCTTGCCTTCATCATCATCAACATCGTGGTTGACATGCTCTACCTGCTCATCAACCCGCGCATCAGGACGGTGTAGATTATGGTAAAGATTCGAGAGAAGCAAACCGAGCAGCTCGAGAAGGCTGCCTCCAAGGGGCTCAAGCTCGGTGGCTGGAAGAAGATGACGCTGTCTTCTAAGATTGCCGCCGTCGTGTTGGTGCTGGTCGCCCTGACTGCGATTCTGGCGCCCCTTCTTGCCCCCTATAGCCCGGTCGAGATCTTTACGGCTCGCCAGGCTCCCGGCAACGGATTTATCTTCGGTACCGACGATAAGGGTCGCGACATTCTGTCGCGCATGCTCTACGGTGGTCGTTACTCGCTGATTATCGGCTTTGGCGCCACTGCCATGGCTCTGGTCTGCGGCTCGGTCGTGGGCGCCCTTGCGGCGGTTTCGCGCAAGGCCGTTTCCGAGACGATCATGCGTATCCTGGACATCATCATGTCCATCCCGGGCATCGCCCTCGCGGCCGTCTTCGTCTCCATCCTGGGCAACTCCGTGCCGTCGATCATCTTCGCCATCGGCTTTATGTACACTCCGCAGATTGCCCGTATCGTGCGCGCCAACATCGTGTCCGAGTACGGCGAGGATTATGTCCGCGCGGTCATCGTTTCCGGCGCCAAGGCTCCGTGGATTTTGATCAAGCATGTTCTGCGTAACTGCATCGCCCCGATCATGGTCTTCACCGTTACCCTGGTCGCCGACGCCATCATCTTCGAGGCCTCGCTGACCTTCATCGGCGCTGGCATCCAGGAGCCCACCGCTACCTGGGGCAACATCCTCGCCGACGCCCGCGGCGGCGTGCTCGCCGGCCGTTGGTGGCAGGCGCTGTTCCCGGGCTTGGCCATCATGATCACCTGCCTGGCGCTCAACATCCTCTCCGAGGGCATTACCGACGCCATGGCCGCTGCTCCCTCCGCCGCCCTGGATCCGACCGATTCCTCCAAGCGTCGCGAGGCCGACCTGCTGGTCTCCGACCCCGTTCGCGCCTACAAGGAGCAGGCCCAGTCCCTCTCCGCTCGCCTTGGCGCCCTGCGCGATGTCGAGCTCAAGCGTGACGATCGCCATGTGCCCGACGAGTCTGTCGAACCGATTCTCTCGGTCCGTGACTTCTGCATTCAGTTTGAGCATCACGGTGATATCAACGTCGTCGACCATGTCAACTTTGACGTCCGTCCTGGTCAGACCATGGGCCTGGTGGGCGAGTCCGGTTGCGGTAAGTCCATCACCACGCTGGCCATCATGGGCCTGACCGACGATGACGAGCACCTTTCCGGCGAGGTCCTCTGGGAGGGCCGCGACCTGCTCAAGATGAGCAAGAAGGAGTGGTTCGGCCTGCGCGGTACCGATATCGCTATGGTCTATCAGGACGCCCTGTCCTCGCTCAACCCCTCCATGCTCATCTCTGCCCAGATGAAGCAGCTCACCAAGCGCGGCGGCACCCGCAGCGCCGAGGAACTCCTGGAGCTCGTGGGCCTCGACCCCAAGCGTACGCTCGAGAGCTATCCGCACGAGCTTTCCGGCGGTCAGCGTCAGCGTGTTCTGATCGCTATGGCCCTTACCCGCGACCCCAAGCTGGTCATCTGCGACGAGCCCACGACCGCTCTGGACGTTACCGTCCAGAAGCAGGTCATCAAGCTGCTCAACGACCTTCAGGCCAAGCTCGGCTTTGCCATGATCTTCGTCTCGCATGACCTGGCGCTGGTCGCCGAGGTCGCCCATAACATCACGGTTATGTATGCCGGTCAGGTCATCGAGCAGGCGCCCACCAAGGAGCTGCTCACCAACCCGATTCACGAGTACACCCGCGGTCTTCTGGGTTCCGTTCTGTCCATCGAGAGCGGTTCGGGCCGCCTTCACCAGGTGCCCGGCGCCGTTCCGAGCCCGCGCGATTTCCCCAAGGGCGATCGCTTCGCGCCCCGCTCGAGCCATCCGCGTATTGGCCTGGACACCCGTCCGGTCTTCAAGCGCGTGCCCGGCACCGAGCACTTCTATTCCGAGCTCCCCGACGAGGTGCTCAAGGCAAATGGTTTGACCCCTCACGCGGAGGTGATGTAGATGAGCGAGACCGCAGTCAACGGCGTCGAGCCGATCATCTTCCTTGATGACGTCCACGTCACCTTTAGGACCCGTACCGGCTCGATTCTGCACCCCAACCTGGTTCACGCCGTCCAGGGTGTAACGATTAAGCTCATGCCCGGTCAGACGATCGGCATCGTCGGCGAGTCCGGTTGCGGTAAGTCCACCACCGCCAACGTCATGTGCGGCCTGCAGGCCCCCACGAGCGGCAAGGTCTACTTTAAGGGCAAGGACGTTACCAAGCGTACCGCCGAGGACCGTCGCCACATGGGTCGCGTCATCTCGGTCGTGTTCCAGAACCCGGCCACGGCGCTCAACCCCCGCATGGTCGTTCGCGAGCAGCTTCTCGACCCCATGCGCGTCCACAACCTGGGTACCGAGGCCGAGCAGGAGAAGCGCGTCAAGGAACTCCTGGAGCTCACCGGTCTGCCCAGCTCCGCCGCCGAGGTTCTTCCCGGCCAGCTTTCGGGCGGCCAGCGCCAGCGCGTCGCAATTGCCCGTGCCCTGTCGCTGAACCCCGATGCCATCATCGCCGACGAGCCCACCTCGGCTCTGGACGTTTCGGTCCGCGCGCAGATTCTGAACCTGCTGACCGACCTTAAGAAGGAGCTCGGCCTGGCCATGGTGTTCATCAGCCATGACATCCAGACGGTCCGCTATATCTCTGACGACATCATCGTTATGAATGGCGGCAAGATCGTCGAGCAGGGCGAGGCCAAGCAGGTCTTCCAGCACCCCCAGGACCCCTACACCAAGATGCTGCTCGGCGCTGCGCCGTCGCTGCTGCATCCCAAGCTCGGCGAGTAGCCTCGCTTTCCCTCCCGTGCGCCCGGCTCCCTTGCCGGGCGCACCTCCGTTGCGATTTCGAAAGGTTGGGTTCACGAGCCATGCCAAGTGCTCAGGAGCTACAACAGCAATTTGGTGAATATCGAGGCGCTATGCCCCGTCCATCGGGTTTCGATCTCTTTTGGAAGGACCGCATGGCCGAGGCCGACGCCGTCGGGCTTGACTATGCGATCGAGACGGCATCGGTCACCGATGCCGTGACCTGCCAGCTTTTCGACCTCTGGTATACCGGCATGTGTGGCGCTCGCCTGCATGCCAAGTACCTTAAACCCGTCTCGGACGAGCCAGTGCCATTGGTACTTCAGTTCCATGGATATCCGGGTGCAAGCCGCAGCTGGTTTGAGCAGGCGTCGTTTGCGGGCATGGGCATGGCACTCATCGCCCTAGACTGCCCCGGCCAGGGTGGTCCCTCCGAGGACATTGGTGGATTTGAGGGCACAACGGTCGCGGGCCATATCGTCGCCGGCATCGACGGCGACCCGGCCAACCTCTACTATGTCCGCTTGCACCAAGATATTCGCATCCTGTGCCGTATCGTTCGCGAGCTTGAGGGCATCGATCTTGCCCGTGTGTTTGTGAACGGCGCGTCGCAGGGCGGCGGTTTGGGCATTGCGACCTGTGCGCTCAATAGTGATTTGGTTGACCGCGCGGCCATCCTCTATCCCTTCTTATCGGACTTTCGCCTGGTTTGGGATCTGGACGCCGACGATATTGCCTACGAGGGCCTGCGCTATTGGTCGCGTTGGTTTGACGAGGACTCGACTCGTATCGAGGAAGCCTATGCCAAGCTGGCGTACTTCGATTCCAAGAATTTTGCCCCCCTGGTCAAGTGCCCCGTGCTGTTTGGCACGGGCACGGCCGATATCGTCTGTCCGCCGGCAACGCAGTTTGCGGTGTACAACAACCTGTCCTGCGATAAGCGTCATGAGTTCTTTGAGGGCTTTGGCCACGAGGAGATTCAGGATTTTGACGATCTGATCATTCCGTTTTTCTGTGAGGGAGGGGAGGCTCATGTCTAAGTGCGAGAGCAATGTTGACGAGCTGATAGTCCCCGGGCTCGTGGGAATTCCCGGAACGGTTTCATCAAGGCTCGCAGAATATCGGGACTGGCACGGCGATGTCCAAGCAGATGTTTCTGATTTAGAGACATGCGCTTCGAATCTTGAGATTCAAGGCCAGGCCATTACGGCGATTGACTTTGTTAACCCCTGCGCTCGTTACTCGGAGATTTCCTTTGAGCTCGGTGACGATGCGGTCCACGCTCGCTTGATTGAGCCTGTCGGTCGTGCCCGAGTATCTAAGCGCGTGCCGCTGTGCCTGATGTTCCACGACATCGATCGGCCTGTGCGCGGCTGGCATCACATGACGAGATTTGCCGCCATGGGGTATGCCATCCTCGCGCTGGATGACGATGTCGCTGGTGCGGACGACCTGCAGCGGGGGATCGCTTCGCCCGTTTTTGTCAAGCGCGTCCGTTGGGGTTGCGCGATGGCGAAGGTGGCGCGCAATCTTGATGGCATGGACCCCGACCGCATCTTTGCATGGGGCGAGGGTCTTGGCGGCGGAGTCGCGCTGGCGGTTTCTGCTCTGGACGAGCGGGGCCTCGCCTGCACGGCGGTTGCTAATCCGCTTCCTGGCGGCCTCGAGGCGCTGTCGTCTCGGGTGCGCGGATCGGTGCTCATGGGCACATCGCTTATGGATACCGTGAGCGATCCCAAGGATCAGTTTGCCGCATTCAACGGTCTTGAGTGTGACCGGAGGCATATCATCTATGCCAAATACGCTCATGAGCGCATCAATGCGTTCGAAAACGAAGTCGTCGACTTCTTTAACCAAACGTTCTACCCGTGTTCTTTGGCCTAGACGGCCTGGACACTGCCAGCAAGAGTGGGTGGCATAGGGCCGCCCGCCAGACAACTAAGGAGATTCTTGTGGCAACTCAGAAATTCACCGGCGTTATCCCTCCCGTCGTTGTTCCCGATACCGAAGACCACCAGCTCGACGTTGCCTCCTTTGAGCGCAGCATCAACCGCATGATCGATGCCGGCGTCGATGGCCTGTTCTTCCTGGGCTCTTCGGGCGAGGTCGTTTTCTCCACCGATGAGCGTCGTCGCCAGATCATCGCCGAGGCCGTTCGTATCGTCGACCACCGCGTGCCCGTCCTGGTCGGCATCATCGATACCGAGACCGAGCGCATGATCGAGCACGGTAAGGTCGCTCAGGAGCTGGGCGCCGATGCGCTTGTCGCCACCTGCCCGTTCTATGCCCTGCAGGGCATGACCGAGGTCGAGGAGCACTTCCGCATCCTGCACGAGGAGCTCGACCTGCCCATCTTTGCCTATGACATTCCCGTCTGCGTTCACACCAAGCTCCCCTGGAAGCTCCTTGCCAAGCTCGGCGCCGAGGGCGTCCTTGCTGGCGTCAAGGATTCCTCGGGTGATGACATCTCGTTCCGCTATCTCGTTCAGGAGAACGAGAAGAACGGCCATCCGATGAGCATCCTCACCGGTCACGAGGTTGTTGTCGACGGCGCTTACCTCGGTGGCGCCGACGGTTCTGTCCCGGGCCTTGCCAACGTTGAGCCCGAGGGCTACGTGCGCCAGTGGAAGGCCGCTCAGGCCGGTGACTGGGCTACCGTCAAGGCCGAGCAGGATCGCCTCAATGAGATTTCGCACATCTGGGATGTCACCTCGGGCGTCCAGGGCTATGCCGGTGGCGTCGGCGCCTTCAAGACCGCTATGAACCTCATGGGCATCTTCGACAGCCCGACCATGCCGCGCCCGGTGAAGGCCATGACTGGCGAGAACGTCGAGGCTATTAAGAAGGTCCTCCAGGACAACGGTCTCCTGTAAAGCTTTCCCAGGCACCCGACCTCGCCGTTCAACTGTGTGGCCATGACCCGTTAGGTCAATGGCCACACGGTTTCTCGGCGATCTCGGGCACCTGGATAACCTTTACTGCGCTGTGACGGCTAGCCTGACGGCGCATTTCCTGTAGTTGTTTTTATCTCCGAAGGAGAGCGACATGGAGAACAAGTACGTCTGCTCTGTCGATATCGGCGGAACTAAGATCGCGACTGCCATCATGGAGTACCCGGCTGACGGTAGTGTGCCCCATCCCGTTTTTGAGGCCGAGGTTCCCACAGAGGCCCAAGAGGGCGGCGAGGCCGTCTTCCAGCGTATCGAGGCATCCATCAAGGCTGCTCTCGAGGCGAATCCCGATGTCGAGGTCCTTGGCGTCGGTATCGGTGCCGCTGGCGTCGTCGATCCCAAGACGGGCGCCATCGCGTATGCCAATGAGATCATGCCCGGCTGGTCCGGCGTTCAGCTGGGGCCGCGTCTGCGTGAGGATCTCGGTCTTCCCGTTGCCGTTGTAGGCGACGTGCAGGCTCATGCTCTGGGCGAGGCCCACTGGGGTGTCGGCAAGGGCAAGTTCTCCGTCTTGTGTCTTGGCATCGGTACGGGTATCGGCGGCGCATATGTCGAGAACGGCCGCGTGATGCAGGGCTTCCATGGTGCTGCTGGCCATATGGGCCACATCGAGTGCTCGGCTGCCGCCGGCATTCCCTGCGCCTGCGGGCGTTCCGGCCATCTGGAGTCGGTTGCTTCGGGCACTTCCATTGGTCGTATGTACGATGAGCGCTTTGGCCGCGTCGACCCCAGCCGTCCTTCGGTCGGTCGCGATGTGAACGACCTGTGCCGTGCAGGCGACGCAAAGGCGACCGAGGTCATCCATGATGCCGGCTTTGCGCTGGGTGCCAGCTTGGGCTCGCTTGCCAACATCTTGGATCCCGAGGTCATCGTGCTTTCGGGAGGTGTGATTCACCAGGGTCCCGATTGGCGCTCGCAGACGTGGAAGGACTCGGTGCACGAGGGCTATGCCAGCCAGGCGCTCGACCCGCTTCAGGACACGCCGATCCTCATCGGGTCTCTGGAGGGTGACGCGCCGCTCATCGGTGCCGCCGAACACCTTCTTGCGTCGTTGAAGTAAACATAACTACCAAGTGCGCCTTCTGAGGTGCCGCAGATTGACGTGAAAGAGGAGCGAAGCGTACTTCGGTACGCGAGCGACGGTTTGAACGTCAAGGTGCGGTGTCTCAGAAGGCTATTTTGAGAAAGGTTGAGTCGAACATGACCGTTGATCCTTTGATCCAGTCCCTGAAGGGCAAGCTCGTCGTGAGCGTTCAGGCCTATATGGGCGAGCCGCTTCGTACGCCCGAAACCATGGCTCAGATGTCTCGCGCCTGCGAGCTTGGCGGCGCCGCCGCTATTCGCTGCCAGGGTCTTGCCGACATCGCCGCCATTAAGGGCCGCTGCGAGGTTCCCGTCATCGGCTTGTGGAAGGATGGACACGAGGGCGTCTACATCACGCCGACGCTGCGTCATGCTCGCGCCTGCGTTGCCGCCGGTGCCGACATCGTGGCAATTGACGCCACTGATCGCCCGCGTCCCGATGGCAAGACCGTCGAGGACACCTTCCGTCCGCTGCACGAGGAGGGCGTGCTCCTGATGGCGGATTGTGCCACCATCGAGGACATTCGCCGTGCGGTTGATATGGGCTTTGACCTGGTATCCACCACGCTTTCTCACGGCGTCGCCGCCATCGACTGCACCATGGCCGATGGTCCCGATCTGCCGCTCCTGCGCCAGGCGACCGAGGAGTTTCCCGGCCTTCCCATCATCTGCGAGGGCCGCGTGCACACGCCCGAGGAGGCCCGCGCCGCAATTGATGCTGGCGCCTGGGCCGTTGTCGTCGGCACCGCCATCACGCACCCCACGAGTATTACGAGTTGGTTCAAGGCTGCGCTTGAGGCGTAAGACAGGCCTCGTATCCGCTCGGGGCGGTATACTCAATATAGGCAATTGACCGCGCGGGATCCGGGTTGCTGGGTCCCGCGCTTGTTTTTGGGAGGCAGCACATGCAAAAGGGAGATGCCATGGATGCGGCGGAGCGCTCGGAGCGCATCCCCGATATCGTCATCATCACCGGAATGTCCGGATCGGGCCGCACACAGGCCATGCACGTGTTCGAGGATATGGGCTATTTTTGCATTGATAACCTGCCTCCGCGTCTCATCGCCCAGCTTGCCGAGCTCGTCGGCATCAATACGGGCGTGGGCAGGCATCTCGCCGTCACCTGCGATTTGCGTAGCCAGGGACTGTTTGACGAGTTGCTCGATGCGGTCGCCGCGCTCGAGGAGCGCGAGATGAGCTGCGACATCGTGTTCCTGGAGGCTTCTGACGAGGTGCTGATTCGTCGCTACAGCGAAAATCGCCGCCGTCATCCCATTGCCAAGCCGGGGGAGACTACGGCCGATGCCATTCAGCGCGAGCGCCTTCAGCTGCAGGGCGTGCGCGATCGAGCCGATATGATTATCGATACGAGCCGTCTGCGCACCTCTGCGCTGCGCAACAAGCTACGTATGGCATTTTCCGAGCTGTCCGACCAACAACTCATGGACGTCCATGTGTTCTCGTTTGGCTTTAAGCACGGCATGCCCGTCGAGGCGGACATTATGATCGACGTCCGCTTCCTGCCCAATCCGTTCTACGATCCCGAGATGCGCACGATGACCGGTCTCGATAAAAAGGTCTCCGATTTTGTTCTGGACCACCCCAAGACGCAGGAGTTTTGGAAGGCTTGGACACAGCTGCTCGATACGGTGATGCCGGGCTATATCGCGGAGGGTAAGCCGCAGCTTTCTATCGCCATCGGCTGCACGGGCGGACAGCACCGCAGCGTCGCCATTGCCGAGGCCACGGCCCGTTACCTGGAAGGCGCCCAGTATCACGTGAGCATCTCCCACCGCGACCTGTCGCGCGCCAACACGAAGGCATAGGCCTGCATGTCGTTTACCGCTGAGGTGCGCGACGAGCTTGCGCGCTGCGAACCCGAATGTGAATACTGTGATTTGTCGACGCTTGCCGCCCTGACGCGTGTGAGCGGTACACTTTCGCTGGCCGGCTCCGGGCGGTATCGTTTGACGGTCGCGACCGAGACGGGCGCCGTCGCGCGCACGATGATCACACTGACGCATCGCATCCTTAAGCTCAAAACGGAATTCACCGTTCGTAAATCGGTCTTGCATAAGGTCCGTAACTATCTCATTACCCTGCCCGATCAACCCGACCTGGACAAGGCTCTGGTGCTGCTGGGCATTCTCGACCGCAGGGGAGGGCTCGTCGCCGGTGTTCCCCGGCACATCGTTGCCCGTCCCTGCTGCAGGCTTGCCTACATCCGTGGCGCGCTCATCGCCGGCGGTTTCGTGGCCGATCCCCGCGGCGACTTTCATTTGGAGATCGCGGTGCAGGGCGAGCAATATGCCAAGGGGCTCTGCGATCTGCTGGAGCAGATTGGGGTCCATGCGCGCGTCAACGCACGGCGCGGGTCCTATGCCGTGTACATTAAGAGCGCCGAGGAGATCGAGCAGCTCCTAAAGCTGGTCGGAGCCAAGCGCAGCGTTGCCGAGATTGAGGAAGCGCGCGCGGTCAAATTGGTTAAGAACGACGTAAACCGTCGCGTGAATGCCGAGCTGGCCAATCAGACCAGAAGTGCAGGTGCCGCCCAGCATCAGCTTGCGTTGATCGATGAGCTCGAACAGCGGGGTTTGCGCGACACGCTTCCGGACGCCTTGGCGGTCTTTTGCGACCTGCGCGAGCGCTATCCCGATCTGTCACTGCGCGATTTGGGGGAGATGGCTGACCCTCCCTTGTCGAAGTCGGCCCTCTACCATCGAGTTTTGAGACTTGAAAAGCTCATTGAAGCAAACAGGTAGTTTAAAGTATCGACTTATATACGGATTTAGCTGCTATTTTATTCTTTAAAACGTTTTAACGTAAATTTGATTTTCAATTTCGAGCATTCTCGTGAAATTCAAGTCAAAAAAAAGGTATATTAGGCGAGTGGTTAGTTTGTGGGCCTCAACGGCGGGCGCTGTAGCTTGCGGGGGCCTTACGAAAGGAGACACAATGGCAGTAAAGGTTGCTATTAACGGCTTCGGTCGCATCGGTCGTCTGGCTTTCCGTCAGATGTTCGGTCATGAGGGCTCCGAGATCGTCGCTATCAACGACCTCACCTCTCCCGATATGCTCGCTTACCTGCTGAAGTACGACTCCACGCAGGGCAACTACGCTCGCGATCACGAGGTCGTTGCTGGCGAGGATTCCATCACCGTTGACGGCAAGGAGATCAAGATCTACAAGGAGGCCGACGCCAACAACCTGCCTTGGGGCGACCTCGACGTCGACGTCGTTCTCGAGTGCACCGGCTTCTACACCAGCAAGGCTAAGGCCCAGGCCCACATCAACGCTGGCGCCAAGAAGGTCGTCATCTCCGCTCCGGCCGGCAGCGATCTGCCCACCATCGTGTACAACGTCAACCACGAGACGCTGACCGCTGAGGACAACATCATCTCCGCTGCTTCCTGCACCACCAACTGCCTCGCCCCGATGGCCAAGGGTCTGAACGACTTCGCCCCCATCGTGTCCGGCATCATGACCACCATTCACGCCTGGACCGGCGACCAGATGCCGCTCGACGGCCCGCAGCGCAAGGGCAACAAGCGTCGTAGCCGTGCCTGCGCCGTCAACATCGTCCCCAACACCACCGGTGCTGCCAAGGCTATCGGCCTGGTTCTCCCCGAGCTCAACGGTAAGCTCATCGGTGCCGCCCAGCGCGTCCCGACGCCGACCGGCTCCATCACCAACCTCTACGCTGTCGTTGACAAGAAGGTCACCGTCGACGAGGTTAACGCCGCTATGAAGGCCTACGCTGCCACCATCTCCGAGACCTTCGGTTACAACGAGGACGACATCGTCTCCACCGACATCATCGGCGAGACCCATGGCTCCATCTTCGACGCCACTCAGACCATGTGCTCTGACCTCGGCAACGGCCAGACCCTCGTTCAGGTCACCTCTTGGTACGACAACGAGAACTCTTACACCTCTCAGATGGTCCGCACCATCAAGTACTTCGAGAAGTTCGTTGCTTAATTTAGCTTTTAGCGAATAGCTCGTTGAGCGTCTAAAGAAGGGCGCGGCCTTATAGGGCTTACACCCTAGGGTCGCGCCCTTTTTATAGGAAATCGTCTGCCGTAATGGGAGGCAGACACGTACGAAAGGTAGAAGCAAACATGGCCTTTACCAAGAAGACCGTCCGCGACATCGATGTCGACGGCAAGCGCGTTCTCGTCCGCGTTGACTTCAACGTGCCTATCAAGGATGGCGTCGTTGGCGACACCACCCGTATCAAGGCTGCCCTGCCCACCATCAACTATCTCGTTGAGCACAACGCTCGCGTCATCCTCATGAGCCACCTCGGCCGTCCCGATGGCACCGGCTTCCAGCCCGAGCTGTCCCTCGAGCCCGTCGCCAAGAAGCTCGCCGAGCTTTCTGGTCTCGACGTTGCCTTTGTCGCCGACACCTACGGCGAGAAGGCTGCCGAGGCTGTCGCTGCCGTCGAGCCGGGCAAGGTCCTCGTTCTCGAGAACGTCCGCTTCGATAAGCGTGAGAAGAAGAACGATCCCGAGATCGCCAAGAAGCTCGCTTCCTATGGCGACGTCTTCGTTCTCGATGCTTTCGGTACCGCTCACCGCGCCCAGGGTTCCGTTGTGGGCCCCGCCGCTTACCTGCCCGCCGTCGCCGGCTTCCTGCTTGAGAAGGAGGTCGACACGCTGACCGGCATCTTCGCCGAGCCCGAGCGTCCGTTCGTGGCCATCGTCGGCGGCTCCAAGGTGTCCTCCAAGATTGGCGTCCTCGATCACCTCATCGACTCCGCCGACACCCTGATCATCGGCGGCGGCATGGCCTACACCTTCTTCCTGGCCCAGGGCATGACCGTCGGCCAGTCCCTCAAGGAGGAGGAC
>CALEDY010000146.1 GCA_937949355.1 uncultured Collinsella sp.
GAGTTCCGCACGCAAAGAAGGCCACTTAATGTGGCCTTCGTCTTGCGCAGGACTGCCCGAGCAGGCAATCAAATATATTGTGGGCGGGCACGCGGCCCGGTCGGCTTTACGACAGCGCAATACCGCCGAGCCAGCCCCAGCGCACGCCAGAGCCAGTGCCGTAGAACCCAATGAACGAGTCAAGCGACCTCGACGTGATGGCGCCCTCGTTGCTCATAACGATGCCGCCGCCAACATAGATGCCCACGTGTCCGTACAGCAGACCCGGCGTACCGGTGCCGCTGTGCGACGAGTCGGCCACGATCATGCCCACCTGCAGCGCCGAACGATTGGAGCTGTAGCACCAAGCGTTAAACATGTCGCACGCATTGCCGCCAAAGTAGCCCACGCCGGCGTTGCGGAACACGTTGGTAACCCACGCCGCGCACCAGTTCTGACCAGGCGAGGGCGTGGAGTAGCACGCGTTGATGACGGCCTGCTGCTTGCCCGAGCCGGCATTCTGTTGCGGAGTTCCGGGCGCATACGATCCTCCACCCGAGTTTGAACCGCCCGAATAGGAATTGTTCTTGTTTGCGGCAGCCGCGGCAGCGGCAGCCTTCTTGGCAGCCTCCTCGGCCTGAGCGGCAGCAAGAATCTCGGAATCGCGCTGGGCCATGAGTTCCTTGACATCGTCGGAGAGGCCGTTCAGAACCGTCTGGACCTCCTGCTGCTTGGCCTGCATGTCCTGCATCTGAGCAGTCTGCTGGTCCTTGAGCTTCTCCAAGTCGGCTTTTTGCGACTCGAGCTCGGACTTCTGTGTATCGAGCTCTTTCTGGATGGTCTGGATGTCCTCGATGGCGTCACGGTCGCTCTTGTTGATCTTCTCGACGTAATGCGCGTTGGCGACGAGCTCCTCAAACGAACCAGAAGCGAGCAGCAACGACAGGATGTTGGTACCGCCCGACTTGTAGCTTGCCGCCACGCGATCGGAAAGGTCGCTGCGTTTCTCTTTGAGCTCGGTCTTCTTGGTGTCGATCTGAGCCTGCGTCTCGTCAATCTGGCCCTGTACGCCCTCGATATCGCTGAGGGTCTGGGCATTCTTGTTGGCGAGCGTCGCGTACTCATTAGCGATGCTGTCGAGCTGGGCCTGGACCTCGTCGAGCTGGGCCTGGGCGGCATTCAGTTTGTCGGTGGTTTCTTGGCTGGCCTCAGCCGCATGGGCGCGAGCAGGCAGGCCAAAAAGAACAGCCGCGGAAGCGGCGCCGAAAAGAGCCTTAAGGGCAGTGCGGCGCGAAAGCTCCTGCGTAAAAATGGAATCGTTGTTCGGTGACATATGTACTCCGTTACATGCTTATTTATATGTCGCTCAACTCAAACATATTAACGCACATCGCGCTTGTCCCAACTATTTCCACGAACGGCTGGAAAAGTATGGTCAGCGGCTCGCAAATACGTCCCACACCCAAGGTAAGGATTATGCAAATAACACCCTATGAGTACGTTAACATCAATCCTCTGGTTTTCCTGCCCCGCGCGTTTTGGGCGCCCCTGGCTGCGCTATACTCCCCTCAAGAAGTGTTCCTGATTCGATAGGAGACTACATGTCCAAAGCACTCGACCCCAAAGACACCTGTGTCCTCGTTACCGGTGGCGCCGGCTTTATCGGCTCGCACACCGTCGTTCAGCTGCTCGAGGGTGGCTACCAGGTCGTCATCGTCGATGATCTCTCCAACTCCAGCGCCGTCGCCGTCGACCGCGTCAAGACCATCGTGGGCGACGAGGCCGCCAAGAACCTCACCTTCTACGAGGCCAACGTGCTCGACCGCGATGCGATGAACAAGATCTTCGATACCCATCAGATCGACCGCGTCATCCACTTTGCCGGCTTTAAGGCCGTCGGCGAGTCGGTGAGCAAGCCCGTCGAGTACTACCACAACAACATCGAGAACACCCTGGTGCTCATCGACGTCATGCGCAACCATGGCTGCAAGTCCATCATCTTCTCGAGCTCCTCGACCGTCTACGGCGACCCGGACAACCCGCCCGTCACCGAGGAGGATCCTAAGAAGCCCGCGACCAACCCCTATGGTTGGACCAAGTGGATGATCGAGCAGATCCTTATGGACGTCCACACCGCCGACCCCGAGTGGGACGTCGTGCTACTCCGTTATTTCAATCCCATCGGCGCCCATCCGTCGGGCCTGATCGGCGAGGATCCCAAGGGCATCCCCAACAACCTGGTTCCCTATGTCGCCCAGGTCGCCGTCGGTAAGCTCGAGGCCGTTCAGGTCTTTGGCAACGATTACCCCACCCCCGACGGCACCGGTGTGCGCGACTACATCCACGTGTGTGACCTGGCATCTGGTCACGTGGCCGCCCTCAACTGGATGAACGGCAAGACCGGCGTCGAGATCTTTAACCTGGGCACCGGCACCGGCACCTCGGTACTCGAGGTCGTCGCTGCTTTCTCCAAGGCCTGCGGCAAGGAGCTGCCCTATGTGATCCGCGAGCGCCGCGCCGGCGACATCGCCGCCAACTGGTGCGACGCCTCCAAGGCCGAGCGCATGATGGGCTGGAAGGCCCAGTACGATATCGCGGACATGTGCCGCGACAGCTGGAATTGGCAGAGCCACAACCCCAACGGCTTCGCCGACGCCGAGTAGCAAAAACCTACATACCGTTCTTGCCCCGATTTCACGATGTGAGACCGGGGCTTTTTCATGACGCGTAACCATTCACCGAAATACTTCCAACTTTTTTATCTTGCCTGTACATGTTTAAACAACATGTTTTACAATAGGCGTATCGAATCAGAACATCGGAGGCGGACTGCATACCCATCGGCAGGCCGACCCCACAACAAGAAGGTTGGAGCGCATTCATGGAGCGTGCAAGCGGCGTCCTCATGCCCGTCTCATCTCTGCCCGGACCATACGGAATCGGCGGCTTTGGCTGGAATGCCTACGACTTCGTCGATTTTCTTGCCTCGTGCAAACAACATTACTGGCAGATTCTCCCCCTTACGACAACGAGCTACGGCGACTCTCCGTATCAGTCGTTCTCGGCCCGTGCGGGCAACCCCAACTTCATCGACTTCGCCGAGCTTATCGAGGCAGGGTATCTGGAGCAGCGCGATATCGATGGCGTGTATCTGGGATCCGACCCAAGCAATGTCGACTACGGTGCTATCTTTGGCGGCCGCCGTCAGATTCTCGACCGAGCCGCTGAGCGCTTTGCTGCCGACAAGCCGGCCGATTTCGATGACTTTATCCAGGCCAACGAGGACTGGCTCATCCCCTACTGCGAGTTCATGACCGTCAAAGAGGAGTGCGGTCTCAAGGCGTTTTGGGAGTGGCCCGAGGAGCTCCGCCGCCGCGGCGAGGCTTCCGCCAAGGTCTGCGCCGACCATCCGGCGCGTATGCTCTACCACCAGATGACGCAGTACTTCTTCGATCGCCAGTGGAGCCGCCTCAAGGCCTATGCCAACGAGCGCGACATCCTGATCATCGGCGACCTGCCCATCTATGTCTCGCGTGACTCCGTCGAGATGTGGGCGACACCTGAGCTCTTTAAGATCGACGCCGCCGGCAATCCCGTGAGCGTCGCCGGCACGCCGCCCGACCAGTTCTCGGCCACCGGCCAGTACTGGGGCAACCCCATCTACGACTGGGACGCCATGGAGTCCGACGGCTTCTCCTGGTGGGAGGACCGCATTCGCGCCGCCCTCGACATGTACGACGTCATCCGCCTGGATCACTTCCGCGGATTCGAAGCCTTTTGGGAGGTGCCTTTCTCTTCACCCGACTCGTCTTACGGTTCGTGGACGCAGGGCCCCGGCCTCAAGCTCTTCAAGACGCTCGAGGAAAAACTCGGCACACTGCCCATCATCGCCGAAGATCTTGGCTTCCTTACCCCCGGCGTTATCGACATGCGCGACACCACGGGCCTCCCTGGCATGAAGATCTTGCAGTTTGCCTTTGAGGGCAGCAACTCATACTATCTGCCCCACAACTACATCGCCAACACCGTCGCCTATGTGGGCACGCACGACAACGAGACGGCACGCGGCTGGTTCGAGGGTACGGCCACCCCGCGTCAGCGCGAGCAGGCAGCTTTGTACACCCATCAGCAGGCTGGCGAGCCCATCACCGATGCGCTCAACCGCACCATTGCCGCCAGCGTGAGCGACACCTGCATCTACACCATGCAGGACCTGCTCAACCTGGGCAACGAGGCACGCATCAACACGCCCGCCACCCTGGGCGGCAACTGGACCTGGCGCATGCTCGATGGCGCCATCACCCGCGAGCTCGAGCACAAGCTTACCGACTGGACGGAGACCTACTTCCGCATCCCGTCGGAAGCCGAAATCGAGCTTCCCCAATAGGAGCAACCGCGCCCGACCCCACCCCATCGTGTGGACGCGTTCGCTTTCCCCGCGCGAGGCCACCCCAATCCCCTCGCGCGGGCTCTTTTGTATTTCTGACATGAAGTCAACTCACCACAGGAGGAAACATGCCCCGTATCGATCTCGCTGATCTCGCCGAGCAGTCCTTTGGCACTGCGCTCGAGCAGCTCGACGACCGTCGCATTTACAAGCTGCTGGTCAAGCTCGTGCAGGAGCGCTCCGCCGCCTGCCCGCTCAACAACGGCAAGAAAAAGCTCTACTACATCTCTGCCGAGTTTTTGATCGGCAAGCTGCTTATCAACAACATGATCGACCTCGGCATCTATGACGAGGTTAAGGACCAGCTCACCGCGGCGGGCCACGACCTCAACAAGATCGAGGAGTTTGAGGTCGAGCCTTCGCTCGGCAACGGTGGCCTGGGCCGCCTGGCTGCGTGCTTCCTGGATTCCATCGCCACGCTGGGCCTTACCGGCGACGGTGTGGGCCTCAACTACCACTACGGCCTGTTCCGCCAGCGCTTTGTCGACAACCAGCAGAAGGCCGTCCCCGATGAGTGGCTCGGCGAGCAGGACATCCTGATCGATGACGACCGCTCCTACACCGTCGAGTTCGGCGATTTTGCCGTTACCTCCAAGCTCGTCAACATCGACGTGCCCGGTTACGGCCAGCCCACCAAGAACCGTCTGCGCCTGTTCGACCTGGCGAGCGTCGACGACGGCCTGGTCCCCGGCAGCTCCATCGACTTCGACAAGACCGAGATCGCCAAAAACCTCACCTTGTTCCTCTACCCCGACGATTCCGACGAGCAGGGCCGCCTGCTTCGCATCTACCAGGAATACTTCATGGTGAGCAACGCCGCCCAGCTCCTGATCGACGAGGCCATCGAGCGCGGCAGCAACCTGCACGATCTGGCCGACTACGCCGTGGTCCAAATTAACGACACGCACCCCACCATGGTCATCCCCGAGCTCATTCGCTTGCTCACCACCGAGCATGGCATCGAGTTTGACGAGGCCGTGACCATCGTACGCTCCATGGTCGCCTACACTAACCACACGATTCTTGCCGAGGCGCTCGAGAAGTGGCCGCTCGTCAGCCTGCAGAAGGTCTCCCCTGCCATCGCCGACATTATCGTCAAGCTCGATGAGATCGCGAAGGCCGAGCACGATGACCCGCGCGTCGCCGTCATCGACGAATACGACACCGTCCACATGGCCCACATGGACATCCACTTTGGCTTCTCCATCAATGGCGTAGCCGCCCTCCACACCAAGATCCTGGAGGATACCGAGCTTCACCCGTTCTACGAGATCTATCCCGAGAAGTTCTCCAACAAGACTAACGGCATCACCTTCCGCCGCTGGATCCATGGCGCCAACCCCGCACTCGCCAGCCTGCTCGACGACGTGATCGGCACCGGTTGGCGCAACACCGGCGACCTGAGCAAGCTCGCCAAGTTCGCCGACGACAAGGACGTTCTTGAGCGCCTGGCCGCTACCAAGGCCGACGCCAAAGCCATCATGCGCCAGTTCATGGCGCTCGAGCAGGGCGTGACCATCCCCTCCAACGCCATCATCGACGTTCAGGTCAAGCGTATCCACGAGTACAAGCGCCAGCAGATGCTCGCGCTTTACATCATCTGGAAGTACCTCGACATCAAGAACGGCAACAGACCTAAGCACCCCGTCACCATCATCTTTGGCGGCAAGGCGGCCCCTGCCTACACTATCGCCCAGGACATCATCCATCTGATCCTGACGCTGTCGCAGTGGATCGCCAACGATCCCGACGTGGCCCCCTACCTGCAGGTTGTCATGATCGAGAACTACAACGTCACCGCTGCCGAGCGCGTGATTCCCGCCGCCGATATCTCCGAGCAGATCAGCCTTGCCTCCAAGGAGGCGAGCGGCACCTCCAACATGAAGTTCATGCTCAACGGCGCGCTGACTCTGTGCACGCTCGACGGCGCCAATGTGGAGATCGCCGAGCTCGTGGGCGACGAGAACATCTATACCTTTGGTGCCTCGTCCAAACAGGTCGAGCAGCTCTACGCCGACGGCACCTATAACGCCGGCGCACTCTACCGCAAGCCCGGCATCAAGCTGCTGGTGGACTTTATCACCAACCCTGCCTTTATGGCGACCGGCAACGCGGAGCGCCTGCAGCGCCTGCACGACGACATCAAGGGCAAGGACTGGTTTATGGCCCTGCTCGACATTGAGGAGTACATCCAGACCAAGGAGCGCGTACTGGCCGACTACGAGGACCAGAACGCTTGGATGCGCAAGGCTCTCATCAACATCGCCAACGCCGGCACCTTCTCGTCCGACCGCACCATCTCGCAGTACAACGACGAGATCTGGCACCTGGACTGACCCATTCCCCTCACCCATCCTCTTGAGAAACGGAGTCGTGGCAACACGGCTCCGTTTTTTGTGCCGAAACATTGACCCATGGCCCGCCTCGGCCAAACAATCTCGATCTGTAACATCTAGCCGTCAAAATTGGGTCTACCTGTTACAGAACGAGACACACAGTAACACCCCACCGAAGCATCTCAATCTGTAACAGTTAGACCCGGATTGACCTTCCAGATGTTACAGATCGAGACAAACGGAATCGTCCTGCAGCAATATCTCAATCTGTAACGCCTAGCACCCGAAATCAGTCCTTACTGTTACAGATCGAGACAAACAGGTAGACGGCTCGACACTATCTTGTTCTGTAACATCTAAGCCTGATTCAACCCTCCACCTATTACAGATCAAGACAAATGACCGATTGGACAGCCCCGACACAAAGAAAGGCCCCCCTCTCGCCCAGTGGACGGGAGGGGAGCCTTATATGTGACCGCGGCAAAAGGATGGCAATACCGCAGTCGCCCAAAGGAAGGGCCTGGTTGCACCGGGCCTAGATAAGGTTCTTGCCCGAGACCTTATCGAAGAGGTGGGTCGCGTTCTTCTCGAACTTGAACCAGATGGGGTCGCCCGCCTTGAGCGCGCCCTTGGCCTCAAGATCGACAACGGGAATGATCAGGACGAACTGGCCATCGGGAGCGGTCACGTGGACATGCTCGGTCGAGCCCATGAGCTCGGTCACCTCGACGGTGCCCTGGAGCGCACCCTCCTCGTCCTTGTCGGCAAGCAGGATTTGCTCGGGACGTACGCCGGCCGTAATCTCCTTCACGTCGCCGCCATCCCAGTTGAGGGCAAGCTGAGCGCAGGTCTCGGGGGCGAGCGTCACGTTCATATCCTCGGTCTTGACGGTGAAGCCGTTGCCCGAGCGCACCAGCTGGGCATCGAAGAAGTTCATCTGCGGCACGCCGATAAAGCCGGCAACGAAGATGTTCGCGGGATGGTTGAAGACCTCCTGCGGGGTGGCGATCTGCTGGACGACGCCGTCCTTCATGACCACGATGCGGTCGCCGAGGGTCATGGCCTCGGTCTGGTCGTGGGTAACGTAGATGAAGGTGCCCTTGATCTCGTGGCGCAGTTTGATGAGCTCGGCGCGCATCTGGTTACGGAGCTTGGCGTCCAGGTTGGACAGCGGCTCGTCCATCAGGAAGACCTTGGGGTCACGCACGATGGCGCGGCCGATGGCGACGCGCTGACGCTGGCCGCCCGAGAGCGCCTTGGGCTTGCGGTCGAGATACTCGGTAATACCCAGGATCTCGGCAGCGGAGCGAACCTTGCGGTCGATTTCGTCTTTGGGGACCTTCTTGAGCTCAAGCGTAAACGCCATGTTCTCGTATACCGTCATGTTGGGGTACAGAGCGTAGCTCTGGAACACCATGGCGATGTCGCGGTCCTTGGGCGCCACGTCGTTGACGCGCTTGCCGTCGATGAGCACGTCGCCCGAGGTAATGTCCTCCAGGCCGGCGACCATGCGCATCGTCGTGGACTTACCGCAGCCAGAGGGGCCAACGAGAACGATGAACTCCTGGTCATGCACGGTGAGGTTAAAGTCCTCCACCGCGAGCACGCCGTCTTCGGTAACCTTGAGGTTGTGCTTCTTCTCCTCGGTCTTCTTCTTTTTGCCAAAGAAGCCCTTCTTTTTGGACTCGTTGTTGGGATACACCTTCTGAACATGTTTGAGAACGATCTCGGCCATGTCTCTACCTTTCGATACGCGGCACCGCGCTGAGGGGCGCCGCTAAAACTTGCAAAACAGTTACGGCATCAGCCCTTGACGGCACCTGCCACCACGCCGTCAATGATGTACTTCTGGCAGAGGATGTACATGATGACGATGGGGACAACGACCATCATGATGCAGGCCATCATGGGGCCGAGCTCGACATGGCCGTAGCCGCCGCGGAAGTACTGGATCAAGATAGGAATGGTCTTGTACTTGGTGGAGTCGAGCGTAAGGTAGGGCAGCAGGTAGTCGTTCCAGACCCACATGGTCTCGAGAATGCCGACCGAAAGATAGGTGGGCTTCATGATGGGGAGGACGATCTTAAAGAACACCTGGACCGGGTTGCAGCCATCAATCATGGCCGCCTCTTCGATCTCGAGCGGGATGTTCTTTACAAAGCCGGCGAACATAAAGACCGCCAGGCCCGCGCCAAAGCCAAGGTAGATAAAGCAGATGTTGAACGGCGTGTTGAAGCCGATGCGGTCCGCCAAATTGGACAGCGTGAACATGAGCATCTGGAAAGGCACGACCATCGAGAACACGAACAGGTAATAGAAGAAGTTCGAGATCTTGCTGTTGACGCGCACTACGTACCAAGCGCACATGGAGCAGCACACTAGAATCAGCACGACCGACGTGACCGTGATGATGAGCGAGTACATAAACGCCGAGGCAAAGCCCTGCTCGTTAAGAGCGTGCACGTAGTTTGCAAGGCCGTTGAACGTCTCGGGCGTGAGCAGATCGAACGCCGTGGTGGTGCTGATTGCAGTTCCCTTTTTAAAGGAATTGAGCGCAATCATGAACACGGGGTAGATCCACGCGAGCGACAGAATCGTAAAGAAAATCGAGAGCGCGCGGTTAATAGCCTTATCGCGTTTCATTACTGCTGCACCTCCTTGGACCTCGTGGCCTTAAGCTGGATCATGGAGATTGCTACGACCAGGATGCAGAAGATAACCGCCTTGGCCTGACCAATGCCCTGCCATGCGATACCGGCACGCGAATAGAACGTGTTGTAGATGTTCAGGGCGAGCATCTCGGTGGAGTGTGCGGGAGCGCCGCCGGTAAGGGCGAGGTTCTGGTCGAACAGCTTAAAGCCGTTGGTGATGGACAGGAACAGGCAGATGGTAATCGTCGGCATCAGGTTAGGGATCTTAACCTTCCAAAACGTCTGCCATGCCGTGGCACCGTCGACCTTGGCGGCCTCGATGTAGTCGGACGGAATGGACTGCAGACCGGCGATGTAGATAATCATCATGTAGCCGACCTGCTGCCACAGGGTCAGAATGATAAGACCCCAGAAGCCGGCAGCGGAGTTAAGAGCAATAAGGTCGGCGCCGATGTTGGAGAGCAGGCAGTTGATCAGAATCTGCCAAATGTAGCCCAGCACGATGCCGCCGATCAGGTTAGGCATAAAGAAGATCGTACGGAAGATGTTGGTGCCCTTGAGTGCCTTGCGGGTGAGCGCCTGCGCGATGGCGAGGGCGATCACGTTGATGAGCACCGTCGACAGGAAAGCAAACGCCACCGTAAAGAAGAACGACGTGGCAAACTGCGGATCGGACAGTGCACGCACGTAGTTCTCGATACCGACAAAGTGCGTGTTGTTAATGGTAATAAACTGGCAGAACGAGAGATAGAAACCCTGGATAAAGGGGATCACGAACCCGATCATAAACGCCAGGCACGTGGGCAGCATAAAGAGCGGCCACCAGCGCTTGAGTGCTTTGCCCATAGAAGGGTCCTTTCAATATGCAGGGGGCGGGCAAACCAACGTCTGCCCGCCCCCTGTCGCTAATCAGATAGCTTGGGCAGCAACTGCTTACTCGGAAGCAGCCTTCTCGGTCTTCCAGCCATCCACGAAGGCGTTCTTGACGCCGTCCCACTTGCTGTTGTCGGCAGCATAGGCGATCAGAGCCTGCTTGAGGTTCTTCTTCCACTCCTCAGAGGGGATGTAGACGAAGTCCCAAGCAACGGTCTTCTTGCCGTCCTTGGCCATAGCAACGGCCTGCTGCGAGAAGACGTTGGTGGTTTCCTTAGCGCTCTTGAACGGGGCGGTCAGACCCATCTTGTCAGCGATGATGCTGGTGGCGGTGTCAGAAGTGACGCACCAATACATGAAGTCCTCGGTGGCCTTCTGGGCATCCTCGGAAGCCTGGGAGCTGACGCACCAGTAGTTCTCGCCGCCGGAGCACAGGCCCTGGTTCTCCTCGCCGTCGACACCGATGTAGATGGGCATCATGCCAATCTGATCGTCGGTCATGCCGGCCTTGATGAGGTCAGAGTAGGCCCAAGAGCCGTTCTGGTAGAAGACGGCCTTGCCGGTTGCGAACTCGTTGGTGGCGTCGTCGCCAGTCTTGGAAGCGAGCTGCGAAGGATCGCAGGTGGAGTCGGTGATGTACAGGTCGAAGATCTGCTTGTAGTTGTCGAGGAACTCGCCCTTGATCTCGTCGTCCTCCTGGTTGTGCTCCTTCTCGAACTCGAAATAGAGCGGCAGGTTGGCGAGGTGGGTGGTGTAGCGCCAGCTGGAGGAGTCGTCCATGCCGGCGGAAGTGAAGGCGCCCTCGACACCAAGCTCATCCTTGCGGGCCTGGGTGTCGTCGGCACAAGCCTTCAGCTTATCGAAGGAGTTGATGTCCTCGGCCTTGTAGCCAGCCTTCTCGAGCAGCTGCTTGTTGTAGATGATGCCGTAGCTCTCCTGGACCCAGTCGATACCCAGATCCTTGCCATCGGACTGCAGAGCCAGGGAGTCGTCAATGAGCTCACCGCGGAGCTTGGTATCGGACAGGTCGGCGCAGTAATCCTTCCAGTTCTTAAGACCGGTGGGGCCGTTGACCTGGAACAGGGTCGGAGCGGAGCTCTTGGACATCTCGGACTTGAGCTTCTCCTCGTAGGTGTTGGAGGCGGCGGTCACGATCTTGACCTCGACGCCCTTCTCCTCCTTGTACGCCTTGGCGATCTCCTTCCACTCCTTGTCGACCTCGGGCTTGAATTGGAGGAAGTAGACCTCGGCAGCGTCACCAGAAGCAGAGGAGCCGGAGCCGGCGGAGCCACCGCAGCCCACGAGACCCAGACCCAGAACCGCAGCCGCGGAACCAGCGAAGCCCAGGAACTGCCTTCTGCTCATTTCGTTCTTCATTACAATCCACCCTTTCACACCGTGGCGGCACCCTTTGCCGCCGCCTTCGGAGATTGGCTCGGGGACTTTGCCCCTTTTGCTGACTTGTACAATACGCTATTTGGCTAGTTGTTTGAACAAGTATTACTAGAGCGGTAGAAAAACTTCGGTGAACGGTAATTTCGACTTGATACTTGACAAGTTTTGTATAAACAATTATTTGTTATCGAATGCAGAGAAAACGCCCGATCAAGCCGATGCATCGTCGGTTTGACCGGGCGTTTTCGCTTTGAGGGCATGAGTCTCGTCAGGCTGCGAGCTAGCCGACTATCGCTTGGAATTGACACGGTAATGGAAGATCTCGGGGTGCGTACGGGTGTGCGTCACCTCAAACAAGATTCCATCCGAGGTGTACGACTGGCTCTCCATGACGGCAACGCAGTTGTATTTGCCAAGGTCAAGATAGCTGCAGTCCTCATCGTTGGCAAGCTCGACACTCACCGTACGACGGCTCGCCATCACCTTGACGCCGCACTTGTGCTCCAGATAGCCGTAGATAGAATCCGCCGCGATCTCGGGGGTCAGGCCCTTGGCGATCGACGCCAAAAAGTAGCCATGGTCCACTTGGCGCGCGCTGCCGTTGAGGCTTCGGACACGCACTACGCGAATCAGCTCCTCGCCCACCTTAAAGCCCAGGCGACGTGAGAGTTGCTCAGTGCAAATCAAATGTTCAAAAGACTTGACCTCGGTCGATGCGACGGCATTGTTGCGTTTTGCGAACTCGCCAAACGACTCAACCTCTTCGAGTGCGCCCAGCATGTCGGTTTCGCCCTTAAGCCAAATAACGCGCACGCCCTTACCGTGTATAGGCTGCACAAACATCTGGTCGGCCAGCATGCTCAAGGCGCGTCGAACGGTATTGCGCGTGCAGCCAAACTCCGCGGTCAGCTCGGCTTCGGTTGGCAGCATCTCCTGAAACGCATAGGTCCCGTTGATGATGCGCGAACGGATCTCGCGGTAGATTCCTTCGTAAATCGCTTTTGGCATGATTTCACCTCTAATGAATATGTATGGCTAGGCACGATAGCATTTCTTAAAGTTGTTTAAACCGATTATCGGTAAAGCACGGATTATTTACCGTCGACGGTTCCCCCGAAACCCAAATCGGACCGAATCAAAACCGTCAATGCGGCAAGCAGCCAGTCCTCTACAATGAGTTCATTGTTTAAACGTTCTTGCTCGCACAGCATGTTGCATCCGAAAGGCATATTATGCTGCAGAAAATCCAACGTTTTGGCGGAGCCATGTTCGCGCCCGCCATGCTGTTTTCTATATCAGGCCTCATGGTCGGCATCTCCGCCCTCGCCACGACCGTAGACATCGTCGGTGACCTCGCCGTATACGGAACCCCTTGGTACGTTTTCTGGACTATCATTCAGCGCGGCTCGTGGACGGTCTTTAAGCGCCTTCCACTCCTTTTTGCCGTAGCGCTGCCTATCGGCCTTGCCCAAAAGCAACCGGCACGCTGCTGCCTCGAGGCACTCGTCGCCTATTTTGCCTACTGCTTCTTTTTAAGCGAGATCATTAAGCTGAGCGGAGACAACCTTGGACTTAAGTACCCGTCGTCTTTAACCCCCGCTAGCGGCATCACCGTCATCGACGGCATCAAGACGCTCGACACCGGCATTATCGGCCCGCTTGTGGTGTCGGCAACCGTCGTCGCCATTCATGACCACTTCTACGATGCCAAGGTTCCCGATTGGCTCGGCACCTTCTCGGGATCCTCGCTGGTCTACCTCATCAGCTTCTTTGCCGTGCTCGCCCTTGCTATCGTCTCGGCCGCCATCGTGCCTTCCGTATACGCAGTGACCGAGACGCTGCGCCACGCGCTTGCGGGCGTCGGCCCCTTCGGCGTAGGCATCTTTGTCTTTTTAGAACGAGCACTCGAGCCCATAGGGCTGCACCACCTGCTCTACATGCCGATCTACTACGACAACCTGGTCATTAACAACGGCATCTATGCCACGTGGACCAATTTGCTCCCCATCCTCTCCCACAGCACGCGCCCCCTCAATGAGCTTGCGCCGTGGGCCGGTTTCACTGCCACCGGCTGGGTCAAGCTCTTTGGCCTTCCCGCCATCGCGGCTGCGTTCTACTGCACCGCAAAGCCCGAGCGCCGCGCTGGCCTCAAGGTCATCCTGGTTCCCGCCATTGTTGCCTCAGTGGTCTGCGGCGTCACCGAACCGCTCGAGTTTCTCTTTATGTTCACCCACCCCGGGCTCTTTTTGCTCTACGCCGTCCTCTCGTCCTGCCTCGCCATGGCTATGAACTTCTTTGGCGTCGTCGGCATCTTCTCGGGTGGCTTTATGGAAATGGCTGCCTTCAACTTTATCCCGCTCATGCGGACGCATGCCGGTTCCTATCTTTTGGCGCTCGGAATCGGCCTTGCCTTTAGCCTCATCTTTTTTGTTAGTTTTCGAGCACTCATCTTGGTCTATGACCTTAAGACGCCGGGCCGCGAGGATCATGTCGCCAGCAGCACGGCGCTCTCGCGCTTGACGGGAGACGACGTTGACGAAAAGCGCTCATCCGAAAACAGCGCTTCCGGCGGCCAGACATCACAAGACCATCTGCTCGCCGAGCAGGTTGTGATGCTTCTGGGCGGCGCCTCCAACATTGTGGGCGCAACCAACTGCGCCACGCGCCTGCGCGTCGAAGTCGTGGACCCTTCCATCGTCGCGGACAACGCGACCTTCGTCGCAGCGGGTGCCAAGGGCCTCATCATTACGGGCAAGACCGCCCAGGTGATCATCGGCATCTCCGTTCCCCGCGTTAAAGAGCATTTTGACCAGATCATGGGCCTCGAGCCGGGATTTGTGCCCACCGCCTCGGCCTCCCCTGTCGCCAGCCCAACCCACGAGCACGGCGATATCTGCTTCTTCGACATTGACGGCACGCTCGCGTGGCAAGACCCTCGAGTGGCACAAGAGCTTCCCGAGAGCGAGCGAGACCTGTCCCCCTATCCCAACGAGGCGGTCTCGCAGGCCATCCGCGATTTCGTTGCAAATGGCAACATGGCCTTTATCTGCACAGGGCGCACACTGAGCTGCATCCATCCAAAGCTGCTCGAGCTGCCCTGGGCCGGCATCGTCTGCCTCGCGGGTGGCTATGTCGAACTTGAGGGACACGTGATTCGCGATTTAGCGATGACGCCCGGCATGCTGCAGCGCCTTGCCCCCTATCTTGAGCAGTCGGGCGAGGTCATCCGCTTTGAGGGCCTCAACGGCGTCGTGCGCATGAGTGCCGATGCCCCCGATGCCCCCGGATACGCGCGCACCCTGGGCGACGCAGTCACGCAGCTGCAACATTACAGTGCCTACAAGATCTTGATGTCTACATCGCTCGCCAGCCGCATCGCTCAAGATAAGGCACTTGAGCCGCTGCTGTGCTTTAACGAGCTCGAACTCGAGGTAACCGAAATCTCGCCCCGCGAATGCACGAAGCGCGGGGGCATCCAGTCTGTACTCGACGCCCTCGATCCCCACCACGGAACCGTATACGGCATCGGCGACGCCAGCAATGACGTCTCGCTGATGAACGCCGTCGATGTCGGCATCGCCATGGGCAATGCGCCGGACTATCTCAAAAAGCGCGCCGACTACATCACCGACTCGGTCGACAAAGATGGCGTCGTCAAGGCGCTCGAGCACTTTGGACTGGTCTAACTACGAAACTCGTCCGATATGCGTCGTTGCCTTAAATCGCCAAACCTACCACGCAGGCAGGCACAATGTGGCAATATGTTGCCTGCACACTACATTGATGCAACCTAAGAAAGAATGCGAGAACCCGTGTCCAGTCCGTTTACCAGCTTTTTAGCCCAGCACTTTGACCAGATTAACGACTATCTGGCCACGTTCTTTGACGGACAGGCGACCTCTGCCGATATCGAGCGCTACCTGTACGCGCCGCTCTCGGCTTTTACGGCCAACGCCGGCAAGCGCCACCGTCCGCTCATCTGCATGCTCGCCGCAACCGCAGTGGGCGGTAGCTTTGAGAGCGCCCGCAGCGCCGCGGCAGCTATCGAGCATTTCCAGTCGGGCGCGCTCATCCACGACGATATCGCCGACAACGGACAGCTGCGCCGCGGCAAGCCCTGCATGCACCTCACCGAGGGCACGGGCCTTGCCATCAATTGTGGCGACCTGGCGCTCACCATGGTCACCAAGACGGTTCTCGACGACCCCACGCTGGAGTCCGACGTGAAGCTGCGCGTGCTCCACGAGCTTACCGAGATGATCGTCCGCACCATCGAGGGCCAGGCGCTCGACTTGGGCTGGGTCCGTGACGCACGCTTCGACATCTCGGTCGACGATTACCTGGACATGGCGACGCACAAGACCGCGTATTACAGCGGAGCCACACCGCTTGCCACCGGAGCCATCATTGGCGGAGGCAGCGAACAGCAGGTCGAGGCGCTGCGCGCCTTTGGCCTGCACACCGGCCTTGCCTTTCAGATTCAGGACGACCTGCTCAACCTTGTCGGCACTAAGGAAGCCGCCAACAAGGACTTCCGCACCGACATCACCGAGGGTAAGCGCACCCTGGTTGCCGTGCACGCCCTGTCTGATGAGCGCTATCACGACGAGATTGAAGCGATCCTCTCCTCGGGCACCGAGGACCCCGCGCAGCTCGCGCGCGCCGTGGAGATCTTCCAGGAGACCGGCTCTATTGATTACGCCCACGCCTACGCGCTGGACCTGACCGCCAAAGCCAAGGCCGCCATCGAGGACGTTTCGCTCGAGGCGCATGCACGCGAACTGTTCCTCTCCATGGCAGATTTCTTTGTGGAGCGCCTTAACTAACGGGGGTTATAAAACCTGTCAGCAGCGTATTTGGGCACAACTTGCTACACTGTTGAGTGCATGTTTATGCATCCCTTTGCGTTGTCTATCCGACACACGCTCAAATAGTACGAATGGTACGCCGAAAGGGGTTCGTTCATGGAACCTATTACAACGGGCATGCAGGGAGCAGCCGTCGAGGACGTCCAGTCCCGCCTTCTGCAGCTCGGCTATACAATCGATGACACCGAGGTTGCCGACAAGCGCTTTGGCACCACCACCGAACAGGCTGTTGGCACCTTTAGGCTCGATAGCGGCCTTGCCGCTGGCTGTGCCGTCGATATCCCCTGCTGGAGCGCCCTGGTCGACGCCTCGTATAAACTGGGCGACCGCACGCTCTATCTGCGCATGCCCAATTTCCATGGCGCCGACGTGCAGGCCCTGCAGAAGGCGCTTAACGTTTTGGGCTTTGCCTGCGGCGAGGACGATGGCTACTTTGGCCCTCACACCGAGGCGGCCCTTCAGCAGTTCCAGGAAAACGTCGGCCTGTTTGCCGACGGCATGGCGTTCCAGGATACCTACGCCTACATCAACCGCCTGCACCACGTGTGGGAGGGCAAGCCTTCGGTGACCGAAGCCGAGTCGCGCATCGGTTTTGCCCGCGCCGCCAACGTGCTCGAGCGCTTCCAGATCGCCGTCATCGGCGAGGACCCCATCGCGCGCAGCGTCGCGTCGCGCATGTGGAACATCGCCACGGCAACAACCGACAACAGCGGCATGATGCTCTGCGATTCCGAGGTCCCGACCGACGTTGACCTGGTGCTCGAGATCGCAAGCGACGAGCTGCCCGCCGACGCCGCTCCGCGCGCCACGATTGCCCTCGCCGAGTGCCACAACCTGGCCCAGCGCATCCGCACCGCCAATGTCGCCGCGCAGCAAAAGCCGGCACGCATCCGCATTGAGCTCACCGGCATGACGCGCTACAACGGCACCTTCACTGCCAGCGACGCCCAGACACTCGCCGTACGCCTGCTCGATGGCGTTTGCGATGCCCTCGCAGATTAGGTAAACTAAACGAGTTGCTTTTGTGCAACACCCATACTGGGACGTAGTTCAACGGTAGAACTCCGGTTTTTGGTGCCGGCTGTTGGGGGTTCGAATCCCTCCGTCCCAGCCAAGGTAACTGAGCGCCCTGGGCTTTCATCAGCCCGGGGCGCTTTCTTGTGGACAAGCGGAGGGATTCGAACCCGCAAGACAACACAACTTCTCGTCCAGCGCGGGAAAATCTACCTCCAAAAGACAGGCACCCCAGGCCCTTAACGACCAAGAGCGCCTTACATCTAGAAAATATCAGCTCAGTTCCGAAAAGCGAACCGCTTGCGACAACCAAGTGCCGCGTGGCCCCGGCGGGCCGGGCATTAAGTTTGTCGCGAGTTCCGCACGCAAAGAAGGCCACTTAATGTGGCCTTCGTCTTGCGCAGG
>CALEDY010000147.1 GCA_937949355.1 uncultured Collinsella sp.
GCCTTGACGGCGGGCTTGGCCTCGACGTCGGCCTTTACCTCGGGAGCAGCTTCGGCCTCGGCGGCCTTCTTGGCAGCTGCGGTCGTGCGCTTACGCGTGGTCGTTGCCTTGGCAGCGGTGGCTTTGCTCGCAGCCGCAGTCTTGCTCGCAGCGGCCTTCGTGGTTGTGGCCTTCTTGGCCGTGGACTTGCGCGTCGTGGTCTTCTTGGCGGCAGGCTTCGCAGCCGGCTTGGCCTCAGCCTCGGGAACAGTCTCAGCCTTTACCTCAGCCTCAACCGGCTTCTCCTCAGCCGTGGGCTCCTCGGCAGCAACGGGCGTCTCAACAACCGGCTCGGCCTTGGGTTGCGGCAACCTCGGGCTCAGCCTCGGGCTCCTCAGTCACGGCCGCAGGCTCGTCGACAACAGCCGTCGGCCTCTCAATCTCCGGATGCATAAAGAAGTACAGATCCAGATACTTGTCGGCCGAACGCGTCCAGCTAAAGTCCTGGCTCATGGCCTGCGTGACCAGCTGGTTCCAGGCGTCGCGGTTGTCCCAGAACAGACGTGCCGCGCGGAACACCGCGTCGCCCATCTCGTCGCCGTTAAAGTTGCTAAACGAGAAGCCCGTGCCCTCGCCGGTAAACTCGTTGTACGGCTGCACGGTGTCCTTCAGGCCGCCGGTCTCGCGCACGATGGGCAGGGTGCCGTAGCGCATGGCGATGATCTGCGATAGACCGCAGGGCTCAAACTTCGAAGGCATCAGGAACATGTCGGCGGCGGCATACATACGCTGCGACAGCGCCGGGTCGAACTCGATGCGCGCGGCCATGGTGCCGGGGTACTTGTCCTGGAAGTAGCGCAGGCCGTCCTCGTAGTCGCGGTCGCCGGTGCCCAGCACCGCCACCTGCACGCCGCCGGCCAGGATACGGTCGAGCGCGTACATGACCAGGTCCATGCCCTTCTGGCGCGTCAGGCGCGTGACCATCACCATGAGCGGACGGTCGTCGCGAACCTCGAGCCCCAGCTCTTCCTGCAGCTTGGCCTTGCAAACGGCCTTGCCGGAGCGATCCTCCACTGTGTAGTTGGCGGCAATGCGCTTGTCGGTTGCCGGGTCAAAGCCGGCCACGTCAATACCATTCAAAATGCCCTGCAGTGCGTAGGAACGCTCGCGCAGCACGCCGTCCAGACCCTCACCGAACTCGGGCGTCTGGATCTCGTTGGCATAGGTGGGGCTCACCGTGGTGATGGCGTCGGCATAGCGCAGCGCGCCCAGCATGTAGTTGATGCTGCAGGCGTCGCAACGCAGCTGCGAGGCGGCCGCCGGAATATGCGCCACACCCAGGATGTCCTCCATAACGGTGTCGCTAAACTGGCCCTGGAATGCCACGTTGTGGATCGAGAACACGGTCTTCACACGGTCGTACAGCGGTAGGCCCTGGTAGAACTCGCGCAAAAACACGGGCGCCAGCGCCGTCTGCCAGTCGTTGCAGTGCAGGATGTCGCACTCAAAGCCGGCCGGCAGGTGCTGCAGGCTCTCGGTGATGGCCTTGGAGAAGAACGCAAAGCGCTCGCCGTCGTCAAAGAAGCCGTACGGATAGTCGCGCGCAAAGTAGCGCTCGTTGTCGATGAACATATAGGTGACGCCGTCGTGCTCGAGCTTCTCGAGCCCGCAGTACTCGTTGCGCCAGCCCAGGCTCACGTAAAAGTCGGAGAAGTGCTCCATCTGTGCCTTGTACTCGTCCTTGATGGTGGCGTACTTGGGCACCATCACGATGACTTCGGCGCCGGCGCGCACAAGCGCCGCAGGCAGCGAGCCCGCCACGTCTCCCAGGCCACCGGTCTTCACAAACGGTGCGCACTCGGCCGAGGCAAACACGATCTGCATCTTTTTGCTGGAATCAGCCATATTGTCTCCCATGTTGTTATTCGAGAATAGCCGCCAGGCGCTAACCGGGCGGCTATTCTACAGTTTACGTGCGATTATGCGACGCCAATGTTAACGAACGATGGTGGTGTCGGAAGTTAACGGAGCCTTGCCCAGCACCAGGATGTTCTCGGGCGTGCCGCGAAGCTCGGTGTTGGTGGGAACCACGTTGTTCTTGTCCAGAATGGCGTTCTCGACGCGGGCACCGCTCTTGATGATGCAGCTCTGGTTGATGATCGAGTTGGTCACCGAGGCGCCTTCCTCGACCACAACGCCGCGCGACAGGATCGAGTTGCGCACGGTGCCCTTGATGATGCAGCCGGCCGAGATGATCGAGTTGCAGGCGTGGCTGCCGGTGGCGTAGCGCGAAGGCGGCACGTCGTGGGCCTTGGTCAGGATCGGGCGCTCGGGGTCGAAGAGCCGGTCGGCCACGGTCTGGTCGAGCAGGTCCATGCTGCGGCGATACAGCGACTTCTCGCTAAACACGCCCACGACCTCGCCCTTGTACTCGTAGCTGCACACGTCGATGTTGCCAAAGTCGCCCTGGAGTGCCTCGAGCAGGTCCAGATAGTCGGCGGCCTGGTAGTGATCGATGATCTCGAGCAGCGTCTCGCGGTTGACGATGCAGCAGTCCATGGACGCGTTGTCGCCGTACACGACGCCGGCGCTCACGCCCGTCAGACGGCCGTTCTCGTTAATCTCGAGCTTGGTCTCGTCCTCAACGTTGCGCGTGGCCTTGCAGTACACGACGGTCATCTGGGCGCCGGAGTTCTCGTGCGCCTCGATGATGGTGTTGAGGTCCATGTTAAAGATGATGTTGGTGCCCATCATCACAACATAGGGCATGTCCGAGCGCTGGAACAGCGTCTTGTTGGAGATGATGTCGCGCAGCAGGAAGCGCATGCCGCCCTTGGTGGTGCCATACGCGTTGCCGGGGACCATGAACAGGCCGCCCTTCTTGCGGTCCAGACCCCAGTCCTTGCCCGAGCCCACGTGGTCGATCAGCGAGCGGTAGTTACCCGGCATGACGACGCCGACGGTCTTAATGCCGGCATTCATCATGTTGGACAGCGGAAAGTCGATCAGACGGTAGCGTCCCAAAAACGGGACGGACGCGATGGGGCGGTCCTTAAGCAGCACGCTGCCGTAGGTCGAAGAGTAGTTAGCGGTGACGTAACCGATGGCCTTGCGATTGATCATCGGATCATTCCCCCTTCCCGATAACGACGTCATTTCCAACGACGGCCGTATCCTTGGTGGTATCGACAGAGCCGAGCTTCACGCCCTCTTCGACCGTGGAGTTCTCGCCCAAAATGGCGCGGGAGATGTGCGCGCCGCTCTTAACGTGCGCACCCGGCAGCAGCACGGAGTCCTCGACCACGGCGCGCTCCTCGATGATGACATCGGTCGAAAGGATCGAGTGGCGAGCGGTGCCGTAGATCTTGCAGCCGTTTGAGACCAGGCAATCGTCCAGGCGGCCGTCGGGACCAATGTAGTGCGGCGGACGCGTGGTGATGTTGGACATGATGGGGAAGCTCTTGTCAAAGAGGTCGAACTCGGGGTTGTTGCCCAGCAGGTCCATCGAGGTCTCGTGGAAGCTGGCGATGGTGCCGACGTCCTTCCAAAAACCGTGGAACTCATAGCTGTACAGGCGCTTGTCCTCGCCGAGCAGCTTGGGGATGATGTCCTTGCCAAAGTCGTGGCTCGAGCGCTGGTCCAAGGCGTCTTCCTCTAGGGCCTCGATCAGCACGTCGGCCGAGAAGATGTAGATGCCCATGGACGCGAGGTTCGAATCGGGCTTCTCGGGCTTCTCGGTAAACTTGGTGATGCGGCCGTCCTCGGGGTCGGTGGTCAGGATGCCAAAGCGGCTGGCCTCCTCCCATGGCACGGGCATAACGCTCACCGTAAGATCGGCGTTGTTCTCAATATGCGTCTTGAGCATCTTGCGGTAATCCATGCGATACAGGTGATCGCCGGAAAGAATCAGGACGTACTTGGGGTCGTTGGCCTTGATGTAGTCCAGGTTCTGCGTAATGGCGTCGGCCGTGCCCGCATACCAGGCGCCGCCGGTCTGTGTCTCGTACGGCGGCAGGATCGATACGCCGCCGTCACGGCTGTCCAGATCCCAAGCCTCGCCGGAGCCCACATAGGCATGCAGCAGGTAGGGGCGATACTGCGTCAGAACGCCCACCGTGTCGATGCCCGAGTTGGAGCAGTTGGACAGCGAAAAGTCGATAATGCGGAACTTGCCACCAAAGCTAACCGCCGGCTTAGCGATCTTTTGGGTGAGTGCCCCCAATCGGCTGCCCTGTCCTCCTGCGAGGAGCATCGCGATGCATTCTTTCTTACTCATCGATTTCTCCTTCTGTCATCGATGTATCTAAACCCATTAGCGACGGGCGCGGCGCTCGGTCGCGCCCGTCGAGTAATGCCGTGCTGGCATAAGGGAGCTCGCGCGCCCCTACGCGTGCCAGATCTCGTCGCGGTACTCGCGAATGGTGCGGTCGCTCGAGAACCAGCCGGACGATGCGGTGTTGAGCAGCGCCTTGCGGTTCCAGGTCTCCTGGTCGCCGTAGCTGTTCGTGAGCGCCTCCCACGCATCCACGTAGCTGCGGAAATCGGCCATGACCAGGTCGGGGTCGTTGTTGTTCATGAGCTCGTTGTAGATGCTCTCAAAGTTGCCCGAAAGACCCGCAAAGGTGTTGTCCTTGAGCTCGTCCATCACACGGCCCAGACGCTCGCGGTCGCCGTTGAGGGTATCCCACGCAAAGTAGCTGTTGGATGCCCAGAGCTGCTCGACCTCGGGAGCGGTCAGGCCAAAGATGGCCTCGTTCTCGCGGCCGGCCAGGTCGGCGATCTCGATGTTGGCGCCGTCGAGGGTACCCAGCGTAATGGCGCCGTTCATCATGAGCTTCATGTTGGACGTGCCCGAGGCCTCCTTGCCGGCGGTAGAGATCTGCTCAGAGATCTCGGCGGCGGGGTAGATGAGCTGGGCGTTGCTCACGCGGAAGTTGGGGATAAAGCAGACCTTCATGACCTCGTTCACACGCGGGTCGTTGTTGATGACCTCGGCGACGGAGTTGATCAGACGGATGGTCTCCTTGGCGAAGGTGTAGCTCGAGGCTGCCTTGCCGCTAAAGATGAAGGTCGTCGGCGTCACGTGGAAGTTGGGATCGGCGATGCGACGGTTGTAGATGTCCATCACCTTCATGATGTTCATGAGCTGGCGCTTGTAGGCGTGGAAGCGCTTAACCTGAACATCAAAGACAGTGTTGGGGTCAATAACCAGACCGGTCTCGGCCTTAACGTAGGCGGCCAGACGCTCCTTGTTGGCGCGCTTGGAGGCTCCAACGGCCTTCAGGAACTCGGTGTCGTTCTGGAACTCTTTGAGCTTCTCCAGCTCAAAGGCGTCCTTGAGCCATCCATCGCCAATGGCCTCGGTCACGAGCTTGGCGTAGGTGGGGTTGGCCTCGGCAAAGAAGCGACGGTGCGAGATGCCGTTGGTCTTGTTGTTGAACTTCTCGGGCGTGAGGGCATAGAAGTCCTTGAGCACGATGTTCTTGATGATGTCGGAATGGATCTTGGCCACGCCGTTGACGCTGTGGCTGCAGATCACGGACAGGTTGGCCATGCGAATCTCGCCATCCCACAGAATGGCGGTCTGGCGCAGACGCTCCTGCCAACCCTCCTGCGTGGTGTCGAACGACTCGTGCCAACGACGGCTAATCTCGTCGATGATCTGGTACACGCGGGGGAGGAGCTTGGAGAACGTGCCGATGGGCCACTTCTCCAGAGCCTCGGGCAGGATGGTGTGGTTGGTGTAGCTCACGACCTGCGTCACGATGTTCCAGGCGTCGTCCCACTCGAGCTTCTTCTCGTCGATGAGGATACGCATGAGCTCGGGGCCGCACATGGCGGGGTGCGTGTCGTTGGTGTGGATGGCCACAAACTGCGGTAGCAGCTCCCAGTTCTCGCCGTGCTCCTTCTCAAAGGTGTCGAGCAGGCTGTAGATGCCGGCCGAGACAAACAGGTACTCCTGTTTCAGGCGCAGCAGACGGCCGTGCTCACCGGCGTCGTTGGGGTAGAGGATGGCGCTGATGGCCTCGGCCTCGGCGCGCTCGGCGTCGGCCAGGGCGTAGTCGCCGCGGTTGAAGGCCTCCAGATCGAAGTGCTCCTCGACCGGCTCGGCAGCCCAGACGCGCAGCTTGTTGACGGTCTCGCCGGCATAGCCAACGACGGGGATGTCATAAGGGACGGCCAGGATGTCCTGCGTGTCCACCGTGCGGTAGAACGTGCGGCCGTCCTCCTCAAAGCCCTCAACATGGCCACCAAACTTGATGGTCACGGCCTTGTCCTGACGGCGGACCTCCCAGGGATAGCCGTGGGTGAGCCACTCGTCGGTGGTCTCGACCTGGCTGCCGTTGACGATCTCCTGCTTAAATAGGCCGTAGCGGTAGCGCATGCCGTTGCCGTAGCCGGCAATGCCCTCGGCTGCCATGGAATCCAGGAAGCACGCGGCCAGGCGGCCCAGACCACCGTTGCCCAGAGCCGGATCGGGCTCCTGGTTCTCGATGACCGACAGGTTAAAGCCCATGTCGTCGAGCGCCTCGGCGACCATGTCGCGCACGCCAAAGTTGAGCAGGTAGTTGTCGAGCAGGCGGCCGATCAAAAACTCGATCGAGAAGTAGTACACGCGCTTTTTGCCCTCGGCGGTGACGCGGGCGTCACTCTTGGTGGCAACGGTGCGGGCCTTCTCGGCCACGAGCTTGGCCAGGGCGTTAAAGCGGTCGAGGTCGCTGGCGGCCTCGACGCTCTTGCCGCTGATGCTCATGACGGCATCGCGATAGAGCTCGGTAAACTCCTGCTTGTTGTCGAAGATCTTATTCATACGTTCCTTTCCCCCGGGGATATCTCCCGGAACGGTTATGACATATATCCTACGCCCCTGCGGGGCGGGTGATTACAGCTGTAACGGCTTTGTTACGCATCCTTGGCAGACGGCTTAACAGAAGCAGACTTGGCCTTGGTAGCGGCCTTTTTGGCAGCTGGCTTCTTGGCCGCGGTAGCTTTAGCAGCGTGCTTTGCGGCAGCCTTAGCCTTCGCCTTAGCCGGAGCCTTCTTGGCAGCCGCGGGCTTGGGCTTCACCGAGGACGTGCGCTTGCGCGTCGCCTTCTTTGGCTCCTCGACCACGGGCGGCTTATAGCTGCTGGGGCCACGGCGCTTAAGCACCACGCCTGCCAGGCCGGGCACCTTGATCTCGATGGAGTCCATCTGCCCGTTCCAGGGATAGGGCTCGCTCGAGCAGGTGTAGGGCTCCTCGCCGGCATAGCCGCTGCCGCCAAACTCGGGACGGTCGGAATCAAAGATGACCTCCCAGTCACCCTCGCGCGGCACTCCCACGCGGAAGCTCTCGTAGCTTGCCGGGTCAAAGTTGATCAGGATTACCAGGTCGTCGTCCACGTCCTCGCCCTGGCGCACAAAGCTCACGATGGACTGCTTGGAGTTGTCCGCATCGATCCAGGTAAAGCCGTCGTCGGTGTAGCCGCGCTCGTACAGGGCGGGCTCAGCGGTGTACAAGTGGTTGAGCGCCTTAATAAACGCCTGATGGTGCTTGTGGGTCTCGTACTCCTCGGTCAGGAACCACTGGATGGACTCGTAGTAGCGCCACTCGATAAACTGGCCGATCTCGTTACCCATAAAGTTGAGCTTGGCACCGGGGTGCGTCATCTGGTAGAAGGCCAGCGTGCGCAGGCCGGCAAACTGGCGCCACCAGTCGCCCGGCATGCGACCGATGAGCGAGCATTTGCCGTGCACGACCTCGTCGTGGCTCAACGGGCAAATAAAGTTCTCGGTAAAGGCGTACATGATAGAGAACGTGAGCAGCCCATGGTTGCCGGGGCGCCACGGAAAATCGGTCTGCATGTAGTGCAGGGTGTCGTTCATCCAGCCCATGTCCCACTTGTAGTGGAAGCCCAGGCCGCCGTCTTGCGGCGGATAGGTCACGAGCGGCCACGCGGTGGACTCCTCGGCCATCATCATCACGTCGGGGTAGTGCGCCTCCACAGCGCAGTTGACCTGACGAATAAACGCGCTGGCGTCCAGGTCCTCCTCGGTGCCGTACTTGTTGAACTTCTTTTGGCCGGGATCGTCGATGCCAAAGTTGAGGTACAGCATGCTGGACACGCCGTCCATGCGAATGCCGTCCACGTGGAAGTTCTCGAGCCAGTACAGCACGTTGGAGACCAGGAAGGAGCGGACCTCGCCGCGGGCGAAGTCGAACTTATGCGTGCCCCAGTTGGGGTGGATCTCGTGCTCAAACAGCATGTGGCCGTTAAAAGTGGCAAGGCCGTGGGAATCGGCACAAAAACCGCCGGGCACCCAGTCCATGATCACGCCGATGCCCGCCTCGTGGCAAGCATCGATAAAGTGCATGAGCTGCTGCGGGTCGCCGTAGCGCGACGTGGCGGCATAGTAGCCGGTCGTCTGGTAGCCCCAGGAGCCATCGAAGGGATGCTCCATGAGCGGCATGACCTCAATGTGCGTATAGCCCATGTCGCGCACGTAGTCCACGAGCTCCACCGACAGGTCGTCGTAGGTGTAGAACTCGCCGCGCTGCGCGGGGAAGGGATCCATGGGGCCGGGGTAGTTGCCGTACTCGTCCGGCTCGCCCTGCGGCGCATCGCCATGGCGCTTCCACGAGCCAATATGCACCTCGTAGATGTTGAGCGGCTGCGACATGTGATTGTGGCCAGCGCGGCGCTTGAGCCACGCGGCGTCGTTCCATTTGTAGCCGTCGAGCGTCCACAGCACGCTCGCCGTACCCGGAGGGCACTCGGCCTTAAAGGCGTACGGATCGGCCTTGTAGAGCTTTTCGCCCTCGTTGGTCTCGATAAGGTACTTATAGAGCTGGCCCTGCTCGGCGCCAGGAATAAAGCCTTCCCAGATGGCGCTCGTATGCACGGGCACCAGCGGGTTGGCTTCTTCATCCCAGTCGTTAAATTCGCCAATGACGTGGACGCTCTTTACATCGGGCGCCCAAACGCAAAAACGCCAGCCGCGCGTACGATTCTGCGTGTCGGGGTGCGCGCCCATCTTTTCCCAGCTGCGCTCCCACATGCCAATGCCAAACAGATAGACATCGTCCTTAGAGAGCTCCGGTGCGTGCGGAGCGGCCTTGCGGGTAGCGGGCTTTTTTGCCGTTGGCTTTAGCTTTGTATCGCTCACGTTTGATCCCATCATGACGCGGCAGCGTGTTGCCTTGGTGACTAAATGCGAAAGGTCCAGGGCTGCACGAATCGAAGGGACGGCGATAGTTCTATGATTCGTTCCACCTCGCGTGCTCGGTGGAACTTTCGGCAGAAACTACCATAACACCTGTACATTACTTTTATGGAGGAAAGTGGTTTTGCGGCGGCTTTTAATCGGTGAGCGCCATGTTTAGACCACTGACAGAATTGCGATGGTAAAACTCTTGACAGTTTTACCAATTAGGGTTTTTAGATTGTTAGTTTGACGTTTGGTAAAACGTTTTTAGCAGGATGTTTACCATTTGACATCGAAAGGTTCGTTTATGTCCCAGACCGCCGCCCCCAACGTTGCTTTTATTTTCGATTGCGACGGCACGCTGGTTAACAGCACCCCCGTTTGGGCCTATGCTTCGCCCGAGTTGTTGCGCCGCCACGGCGTGATCGTGGGATCCGAGGACTTTGCCCAATTTGGCTCGCTGGCGCTAGAGGACGAGTGCCAGGCGTACCACGATATTTGGGGGGTGGACGCCGATGGCCCCGAGCTATTCCAAGAGTTGAGTGAGATCCTGGTCGAGAGCTACTCCAAGGTGCTGCCGCGCGAGGGCTTAATGCCGTTTTTGGATCAGGCCAAGGCCGCCGGCATTGCCATGTGCGTGGCCACGTCCACGCCAGCCGAGTTGGTACAGGTAGCGCTGGATGGCTCTGGCGTGGCGCCCTACATGGAGTTTGTTACGACCACCGGCGAGGCAGGCCGCCCCAAAGAGTTCCCCGATGTGTACGAGCTTGCGTTGAGCCGACTTGAGGAGCGTCATGGGCATTCGTTTGATGCAGCGTGGGTGTTTGAGGACGCCACCTTTGGCCTAAAGAGCTCCGGCACCGCGGGCTTTAAGCGCGTAGGCGTCTACGATCCGCTGGGTCACTCGGACCGAGACGAAATGCGCGACAACTGTGAGATCTTTATCGACAGCTACGAAGAGCTGGACCTGGCCTGCGTTCTTGAGTTTGAGGGGTAGGCGAGAGCCGTGTCGGAGAAAGTATTGGTCGTATGTGGCTCGCCCGTCGTGGCAAGCTCCGAGCTGCTACGCCGCCTAGCAGGGGAGTGCGACCACATCGTAGCCGTAGACCGCGGCCTGGATGCGCTTTTGGGCGCCGGGCTTGGTTGCGACCTATACGTAGGAGACGCCGACACCGTAAGCGAAGCCGGCCGAGCCCTTGTCGACGCCGCCAAAGACTTCGAAGTCGAACGCCACAACCCCTACAAGGACTACACCGATCTAGCGCTAGCCCTAGGCACCATTCGCCGCCGCTGGCCAGCCGCCGAAATAATAGCAACCTGCGCCACCGGAGGCCGCCCCGATATGGCCCTGTCTGTGCTGGGCCTGTTGGCGGGCTATACGGACGCCCCCGTCTGGATTGCCGAAGATGAGGTAACGGCCAGAATTCTGCACCAGGACGAAACTTGGACCATAGAAGACGCGGCCGGCAAAACCTTCTCCATAGTCGCAATCGCCCCCAACACAGAGATAAGCGAACACGGTTTGGAGTGGGAACTAGACCACACCACGTTAGGCCTACTAGCCGACACCGGCATCAGCAACATAGTAAGAACAACAGCAACAATAACCGTCCACCAAGGCACCGCCGTCGCTTACCTCTATGAGTAGGGATTTTCGGGACTGGCCATAAAATTGCGCACTGGCCGAAGGCCAGGGTGAAATTTTAGGACCTGTCCCAAAAATCCCGTAAGTAAAAAGACCAACCCAAAAAACCTCTTGCACAACAAGAAACATTCCCCTATAGTATCTCCTCGTCACGGGGGCGTAGCTCAGCTGGGAGAGCGCTTGACTGGCAGTCAAGAGGTCAGGGGTTCGATCCCCCTCGTCTCCACCATCGTGAATGCAAAGGCCACTCAATTGAGTGGCCTTTTTTATGCGCATGCGATATTAAGTGGCTGAACTGCATTTTTGCAAAATATGCAAATTGCTTTCCTGTTCAAGTTCACCGTCAGCAGCGGTTGTCGCAAATTTTGCGACAACTACACCTAAAAAGTTTTCCAACAAACCACCCCAAAATGCGTTGACTCTGTAGCCAGGCGTGCCTATTGTGCGATGAGCATCTTCGCAATGCGACGCTCACGCCACCACCCGCAAAAAGTTGCGCAAATACCCGCAAGTTCTGTACATAGTTTGTTAGCTAGATGCAATTCTTTTAACAACTCGCGCCGTCAGCCTTACAACTCAGGCAGTGCACACTAACCCACACACCCCCATAAACCTGCGTTAACGTGGGCAAGTTTACAAATTAACCCCCTTGAATGCGGCAGATGAACGATATGTTGCCCAACACACCCCAAAACGTTTGGGCCGCTCGCTGTGCTAGGATAACTAACGTCACATGGGTTCAACTGTGCTCACGGCTCCAGCAAGCCGCAAAGCACAGGGTCGATCAGCATCCGGCCGTAACGGCGGTGCCAGAAAAACCACGAGCTCCAATACAGTGGTCATGCACGTTTGCGTGGATTGCTAAAGCGGTTTTTTCAATCCCGCAAGAAAGTCTAAGTAGCTATGCATGACAAATCGCAGCAGTCCTACAGCTGTTTGCGTGCGGTCCAGTTTTGTACCCGCTTTACTGGGCCGCACGCAGCCAGCTGGGGACGCGGTCTTTTTGCGATACACGTCCGCGTCTCTAGCAACTGCAAGCATACATACCGTTCACGGTGGGGCAGAGCCACGTGCTTGTCTAACTGGGCTCAGGGTTTGAATATGGAGCGCCTTCGCGCACAAGCGCCCTGGCGAAGCCATACCCAAACCTCGTGAGCCACACGTAAGACAGCAAGGGGGTGGTGCTCGTGTGGTATGTGATCCAGGTCATTAACGGTCGCGAAGACGTAATGCGCGAGCGCATCGAGCGCATGGTGCCGGCTGGCGCCATGCAGGAGCTCTTTTATCCCCAATATCAAACCGAGATCAAGGTACACGGCGAATGGGTCAACACGACCAAGCCGCTCTTTCCCGGTTATCTTATCTGCGATACGGCAGATCCCCGCACCGTGCAACAGTATCTGCTGCGCATGGACGACTTTGCCCGGGTGCTTTCCCAGGACGGTCAGTTTGTGCCGCTGGCAAAAGAAGAGGCCCAGCTCATTGGAAGCTTTACGCATAGGGGAGACCGCGTGGTGCCCATGAGCGAGGCCTTAAAAGACGGCGACCAGGTCGTAGTAACGGCAGGTCCGCTGCTGGGCCACGAAGGCCTTATCAAAACCATTAACAGACGCAAGAGCACTGCTTATTTGGAGCTCAATCTGTGCGGCCGACGCGTAACCACCCGCGTTGGCCTCGCTGTGCTTTCAGCCGAGCAGCGCGTAATGCGAAACCTTAAAAAGGTGATCGCCTAAGTGCGGGCGACTCTTTAACGAGACAGGGAGGATCCCCGGGGGGCGGGGCCGTAGGTTTGAAGGAAATAGTGTCAGATAAAACTGAATTTTCAGCAGGAGCGCCGGCGGGGGCCGCGCTTGTTGCCCAGGCAATGAGCGGCGGCAACTCGAGCATGCGCTACAAGGCCATGCAGACCGTGAAGGACTGGGACCGCACGCGCCTGGCCTACCGCACCGTAAAGCGCGCGTTCGATATCGTGTTCAGCGGCTGCGTGCTGGCAGTCATCGCCATACCGAGCCTTGTGCTGGCCGCGGCCATCCGCCTGGAGAGCGAGGGCAATCCGTTCTACAGCCAGATCCGCGTGGGCCAGACCCACCGAGACGGCAGCCTGTCCACCTTCCGCATGTGGAAGTTCCGCTCCATGTACAG
>CALEDY010000148.1 GCA_937949355.1 uncultured Collinsella sp.
TGTCGCCGCGCCCCGCAGTGCCCGCTTCCCCCGAGAACAATTATCAGTGCAGGTACAGAGCTTGGACATACCTGGTGTGCTCGACCTATTCAGATTTTGCCGCATACTTCCGAAATACGAGCTCGCAGGAGGCTGCAGCAATGGCATTTACGCAACATATGTCCAACAAAAACGGGTGGTAGCCAGCACGGCTACCACCCGTTTGTCTTATATCCGGCTCAAAGCAGCCCGACTACTTCTTAATGCCGCGTCCCAAGCGCTTGGCGACCGATACCACGGCTTCCTCGCTCACCGAGTCGCAGCTCACGCAGCCATCATGGGCACGCATCTGGCCGGTAACTTCGTCCATCGCGAGCGGCGCCACCTTCTCGAGCTTAAAGCCCTTGCCGGCGCGCATGTTTTCCTTTGCCACACTGATCATGAGCTTAATGCGGTTGAGCTGGTTGACCTCGGACGCACCGGGATCGTAGTCCACCGCGACGATGTTGCTCTCGGGGTGCTGACGGCGCAGCTCCTTGATCACGGCCTTGCCCACCACGTGGTTGGGCAGGCACGCAAAGGGCTGCGTGCAGATAATGTTGGGTGCGCCGTGATCGATCAGGTCGAGCATCTCGGCCGTGAGCAACCAGCCCTCGCCCATGTTGTTGCACACCGAAAGCACCGTACGGGCCTTGTCCGCCATGGTGCCGATGCGCTCGGGCGCCTCGAAACGCTTGGACTTCTCGAGCAGCTCCTCCACCGGCGTGCGCATCCAGTCCACCAGCTTAATGAGCGCCTGCATGCTAGCGCGCGCCGTGGCGGAGCTTCCCAGCTCGTCCTTCTGCAGCTCGGCGTTGCTCATAGAGTACAGGAAGAAGTCGAGCAGGCCCGGTACCACGGCCTCGCAGCCCTCGCGCTCGATAACGTCGACCACGTGGTTGTTGGCCGTGGGGTGGAACTTGACCAAGATCTCGCCAACCACGCCCACGCGCGGCTTGGTGCCCTCGCCCACGAGCGGCATGGTGTCGAACGCGCGGATGGCCTCACGCGCAAGCTTGGTGTAGTTGTGGCGGTTGAACTTGGGCGCCAGCTTGCGGGCGCGCGCCATGTACTCCTCGTAGAGCGCGTTGGCGGCACCGGGCGTGGCCTCGTACGGGCGGCAGCGGTAGAGCATCTGCATCATCACGTCGCCAAAGAGCACCGCGTAGACTGCCTGTTTAAGCAGCGCCGGCGTAATCTTAAAGCCGGGGTTGTCCTCGCCGAGCGCCACGGCCGAAAGCGAGATCACCGGGATCTCGGGGTGGCCGCTCTCGCGCAGTGCCTTGCGAATGAGCGCGATGTAGTTGGTGGCACGGCAGCCGCCGCCGGTCTGGCTGATAACCACGGCCGTCTTGGACAGGTCATATCGACCGCTCTCGATGGCCTCCATAATCTGGCCCGTCACCAGGATCGACGGATAGCAGATGTCGTTGTTCACGTAGCGCAGGCCGGCCTCGACGGCATCGTGGTCGGTCGAGGGCAGCAGCTCCAAGTTGTAGCCAGCACCACGGAACACCTCTTTGACCAGATCGAAGTGGATCGGCGCCATCTGCGGGCACAGGATGGTGTAGCCCTCGTCGCGCATCTGCTCGGTGAAGGGTACCTTGGGCCACGCGGTCGAGGCGCTCTCACGCTGCGCCTCGAACGTGTACTTGCGGCTCGCGAACGCGGGGGCATCCGTGGAGGGCGCCACCGGCGCGGCATCGCCCTGCTCGTAGGCCTCGCCCGCGGCCGTGGCCTCGGCCAAGCGCTCGGCCTCCTGGTCCTTGAGCGCTGCCATGAGCGAGCGAATACGGATACGCGCGGCGCCCAAGTTGGACACCTCGTCAATCTTGAGCACGGTGTAGATCTTGCCGCTGGCTTCCAGAATCTCCTGCACCTGATCGGTGGTCAGAGCATCCAGACCGCAGCCGAAAGAGTTGAGCTGGATCAGGTCCAGGTCGTTGCGCATCGTCACAAAACGGGCGACGGCGTACAGGCGGCTGTGGTACATCCACTGGTCGACGACGCGGATCGGGCGCTCGGGCTTCACGAGATGCGCGAGCGAATCCTCGGTAAAGACCGCAAAGCCAAAGCTCGAGATAAGCTCGGGCAGGGCATGGTTGATCTCGGGGTCGTTATGGTAGGGACGGCCGGCGAGTACGATGCCGTGGCCGCCGTGGTCCTCGACCCACTTAAGGGCCTCCTCGCCCATGGTCTGGATATCCTCGTGGAAGCGCGCATCGGCCTCAAAGGCAGCGTTGACGGCGGCATCGACCTCGGAGCGCGTGATCTTGGGACCGCGCACGCGACCGCGACCGGCCTCAGCATCGGCCACACGGTCGACGGCGAGCACCTGGTACAGACGGCGCTTGAGCTCGGTCTTGTCGTGATAGGGCACAAACGGGTACAGGAACTCGATGTTCTGCTCGCGAATCTCGTCGATATTGAGCGCCAGCGCCGTGGGGTAGCTCATGACGATGGGGCAGTTATAGCAGTTGCCGGCCGTCGGATCCTCCTTGCGCTCCCAGCGCACGCACGGCATCCAAATAAAGTCGACATCGCGGTCGATGAGGTTCATCACATGGCCGTGGCTCATTTTTGCCGGGTAGCACACGCTCTCGGACGGCATGGACTCAATGCCCGCCTGGTAGGTCTTTTTGCTCGACTGGTCGGACAGCTGCACGCTAAAGCCCAAGCGCGTAAAGAACGCGTGCCAGAAGGGGTAGTTCTCGTACATGTTGAGCGCGCGGGGGATGCCGACGGTGCCGCGCGGGGCCTCGTCGGGGCTCAGCACCTCGCGGTTAAACAGCAGATCGTTTTTCTTTTTGAAGAGGTTAGGGGCCTCGGTCTTCTGCTTTTTGTGGCCGGCGCCCTTCTCGCAGCGGTTGCCGGTAATGAAGCGCCTGCCGCCGCCAAAGTCGTTGACGGTAAGCTGGCAGTTGTTAGAGCAACGGCCGCAGCGAACATGCTTTTGCGTCACGGTGAGGTGCGCGATGTCCTCAGCCGAAAGGATGGTCGAGACGCCGTCGGCGCCGGCGCGATCGCGGGCGAGCAGGGCCGCGCCGTAAGCGCCCATGCAGCCGGCAATGTCGGGGCGCACGGCATGAACGCCGGTGAGCCGCTCAAACGCTCGCAGCGTGGCATCGGACATAAAGGTGCCGCCCTGGACGATCACCTGGCTACCGATCTCCTTGGGATCGCGCAGCTTAATAACCTTGAACAGGGCGTTCTTGATGACGGAGTAGGACAGGCCGGCCGCGATGTCGCCCACCGTGGCGCCTTCCTTTTGCGCCTGCTTGACGCGCGAGTTCATAAAGACCGTGCAGCGGCTGCCCAGGTCGACGGGGGCCTTGGCGTGGATAGCGGCGTCGGCAAACGCGCGCACGTCCATGTTCATGGACACGGCGAAGCTCTCGATAAAGCTGCCGCAGCCCGACGAGCAGGCCTCATTGAGCATGATGTGCTCGATCACGCCGTCCTTCACGCGCAGGCACTTCATGTCCTGGCCGCCAATGTCCAGGATGAACTCGACGCCGGGCAGGAACGCCTTGGCGCCGCGCAGGTGCGCGACGGTCTCGATCTCGCCGGAGTCGGCCTTGAGCGCCTCGATGAGCAGCGCCTCACCATAGCCCGTGGTGGTCACGTGGCCGATGGTGCAGCCGGCGGGGATGTGGTTGTAGAAATCGGCCATGATGACCTTGGCCGTACCCAGGATGTCACCGTTGTTGTTGCCGTACCAGGTGTGCAACAGCTGGCCGTCCTCGCCCACGAGCGCGGCCTTCATGGTGGTGGAACCGGCGTCGATACCGATGAACACGCGGCCGGTGTAGCCGTCGAGCTTACCCTTGGGGACGACCTCGGTGTCGTGGCGAGTCTTGAACTCGGCAAAATCCTCGTCGGTGGCAAAGAGCGGATCCAGGCGCTCGACCTCGGCACCCTGCATGTCACCCAAGCTGTCGATGGCCTCGATGAGCTGCGGGAACGTGCTGAGCTTGTTGGACTCGTGCGCCATGGCAGCGCCGCTCGCCACAAACAGGTGAGCGTTTTGGGGCACAATGCGGTGCTCCTCGTCCAGGTTAAGCGTGAGGTAGAAGCGGTGGCGCAGCTCGGAGAGGTACTGCAGCGGGCCGCCCAGGAAGGCGACGTTGCCGCGAATGGGACGGCCGCACGCCAGGCCCGAGATGGTCTGGGTCACGACGGCTTGGAAGATGGAGGCCGCCACGTCCTCGGGGCGGGCGCCCTCGTTGAGCAGCGGCTGGACGTCGGTCTTGGCAAAAACGCCGCAGCGGCTGGCGATGGGATAGATGGTGGTGGCGTTGGCCGCGAGTTCGTTAAGGCCGCTGGCGTCGGTGTGCAGCAGGGTTGCCATCTGGTCGATGAACGCGCCCGTACCGCCGGCACAGGTGCCGTTCATGCGCTGCTCGATGCCGTTATCGAAGTAGATGATCTTGGCGCTCGCCGCCCAGCTCGATGGCGACATCGGTGGCCGGGATGAGGGTCTCGACGGCGCGCTTGCTGGCGATGACCTCCTGGACAAACTCCAGGTCGAGCCACTGGGACAGCAGCAGGCCGCCCGAGCCGGTAATGGCGCAGGTCATCTGGGCCGTCGGCAGCACGGTCGCAGCGCCCTCGAACAGGTCGCGGGCGCAGGCGCGGACGTCGGTGTGGTGGCGCTGGTACTTGGCGTAGACGATCTGGTTGTCGTCGTTGAGGACGGCAAGTTTAACGGTGGTGGAGCCCACGTCGATGCCCAGGTGCAGGTTGCCGCGGGCGTTCTCGGGGTTGAAGATCGCGCCTTCGGGGGCCTGGCCGGCGGCTACGGGCTCGGTGGCGGTGGCGGGCTCGCTAGCGACGGACGTCTCCCCTGCCGCGTCC
>CALEDY010000149.1 GCA_937949355.1 uncultured Collinsella sp.
TGCCTTTGCCGGCGGCACACGCGCACACGATATGCAGGTGCGCCTCAAGTACGCCGACATCGATGCCACGATTATCTCGAATATCGAGCAGGCGATCGGTGCCGTTGCGGATGAAGCCGCCGGCGACACTTTCTATGCCGTCGCCAACTACACGGCCTTTCCGCCGCTAGTCAAGGAGCTCGACGGGCTCAAAGGCACCGATGCGGCTACGGTTGCCGCCCACGACGTAACGTTCGCCGATGGCAGCGCCGTCCCCACCGATATTGCGCCGGTCGAGCTTTCGCGCCCCCTGCGCATCGTCTATCTGTATCCCGATGCCCTCAACCTCTATGGCGACGGCGGAAACGTCATCGCCCTCGAGCGCCGCTGCGCCTGGCGCGGCATCCCCGTTTGCGTGGACGAGGTCCGCATGGGCGAGGTGCTCGATCTGCATGATGCCGATATCGTCATGATGGGCGGCGGCTCCGATCGTGACCAGCTGGCCGTGGCGCACGAGCTGCTCGCTCAAAAAGACAAGGTTGCGGCCTATGTTGAGGACGGCGGCACACTGCTTGCCATCTGTGGCAGCTATCAGCTGCTCGGTCGTTCGTACTATATGGGCGATGATCGCATTGAGGGTCTGGGCGTCATTGCCGCCGAAACTGTGCGCGGCTCCGACCGCCTGATCGGCAATGTCGCCGTCAAGACCGACCTGGCACCTGAGCCCTTTGTGGGATTCGAGAACCACGGCGGCCGCACCCTGCTCGATACAGAGGCCACGCCGCTCGGAACGTCCGTCGTCGCGGGCACCGGCAACAACGGCGACGATGGCTTTGAGGGTCTGATCTACAAGGGAGTCATCGGCACGTACCTGCACGGACCAGCGCTACCCAAGAACCCCGAACTCACCGACTGGCTCATTACCCACGCCCTCGAGCGCCGCGGCGACGCACAGGCCACAGCCATGCTGCCGCTCAAGCCCCTCGACGACACCTACGAGCACGCCGCCCACGGCGCTGCCATGAAGCTCCTCCCCTAACGCCCCGCCACCACAAAGGGACAGGCACCTTTGTGGTGGTTTTGACCCGCCCCAGCGGTTTGTCTCAATCTGTAACATTTAGACCGTTAAAAGTCGTCTTGCTGTTACAGAATGAGATGTTCGTCCCGACATCCGCCTTTTGTCTCGATCTGTAACAGATAGAGCCGATTTGCCCGCCCAGATGTTACAGATTGAGATATTTGAAAATCGGAGTAGAAGCCTACTCCTTTGTGGTGGTTTTCCAGTTTGCCAACGATATGCGCGCCGGCAAAAAAGTCTGCTATACTCTTTCCCGCTGTCCCCATCGTCTAGCGGCCAAGGACGCCACCCTTTCAAGGTGGATATCGCGGGTTCGAATCCCGCTGGGGGCACCACAGAATCTGAGAAGCCCGTTACCAATTCGGTAGCGGGCTTTTTGCTACCCATACGTCGAGATTCGAACCCGACAGGGTGCGGAGCTGAGGAAACGCGCAAGCGTTTTCCAGCGCAGCACGCAAGGAGCGGAGCGACGCAGCGGAAGCGGGCGGCGCCAGCCGCACGCGAACATCCCGCTGGGGGCACCAACTCAAAAATGTACGAACCCGTGCGAGTTACCATCGCACGGTTTCGTTCTATTTTGACATTAGATGAAGAGGGCTCCAGGCCCCTGTGCTAGACAAAAAGCTCGCATTCTTTTCTCTCAGAACAAGCTTTGCTCAACATCTTGGTAGCCGCAGAGAGCATGACAGGACTTAGCCCACGCGCGCCCCGCGGACACACGGCAACGCAGCGCATGCAGGAAATGCAGGCCTTTTTGTCCACCCGCTTGGGATCGTCTTTATCGATAGCGCCAACGGGACACGCTGCGGCACAAACCCCGCAAGCGGTGCACTCTTTTGTGGCCTTGGGCACCATACCGGTGCCCCCTGCCTTCTTATAGGGACGATTGCCCGGAATAGCCGGCTCAGAAGCATCTCCTGCAGATATCTTTTGCTGAATCTGATTCGCAAACCCAGCGAGCTGCGCAGCGTCCTGTCGGTCTGGCCGACCGGCTGCAAACTGGCGAACAATAGAATGCTCGGCGATGGCTGAAACCGCCGCGATCACCCGAAAGCCCGCGCCCTTTGCCGCGTCTTCAAGCTCGACCAGCGTGTCCTCATACGCGCGGTTTCCGTAAGCACAAACCAGAACCGCCTGCGCACCGTTTCCCCGCATCATACCCAAACGCTCCGCGGCCACAGCCGGGACTCGCCCGCCATACGAGGGCACCGCGATCACGGCTACATCCTCTTTTGTCATCGCAACCGTGCGAAAACCAAGCCCGCTATCGGTCAGATCTACAGCAACGGTTTCCCCTTCCAACGTATTGGCAATGTAGCCAGACGCCTTTTCCGTTCCGCCGGTCGGGCTAAACACGATATCGAATACCTTCATCGGATAATCCTCCCCTTTACGAACAAACGCCCGAAACGTCCGCATGCCAAAACAGGTTACAACTTTTAAGATGCCCCGCGCGAAACGCTTGCTCGGTTGCAAGTTCAAAGCAGGTCCGAGCGACATAAAAAGAAGGGGCCTCGCACAGGCGAGACCCCTTCGCACGCAAAATCAAACGTGTCTGTTACACATAGAACAGAATGTCGTCGTAGGTCGGGACCGGCCAGTAGTCGGCGGCCACGATCTCCTCCATGGCGTCCACGGCGGCGCGCAGCGTATCCATAGCAGGAACGACCTCGTGCGCGTACACGTTGGCCTGCTCCTGGCCATCGAGGGCCTCGGCCTTCTGATGCACGGCGTCGAGCGCCTTGATGGAGTCGTTAATGGTGGTGATACCGTTGCAGAGCTTGTTGAGCGTGTTCTGCTCGCACTGCATGGCGGCCTCAGCACCGGCGGCACGAATAGTCTCAAGACCCTTAGCGACCTTGGTGGCATATGCGGTAATGACCGGGCGATAGGTACGACGCGCCTCGCGAACCATCGTGGTGGCCTCGATGTTCATGAGCTTGTTGTACTTCTCGAGCTTGCAGTCGTAGCGGCACTGGGCCTCGGCCTTGGTCAGGACACCCGTCTCCTCAAAGAGCGCAATGGCCTTATCGGAAACAAAGGCGGGCAGGGCGTCGGCCGTGGTCTTGTTGTTGGCAAGACCACGCTTCTCGGCCTCAACGGGCCACTCGTCGGAGTAGCCATCGCCGGAGAAGAGGATGCGCTGGTGGTCGGTCAGCACCTTCTTGCAGTACTCGAGCGCGGCGTCCTGGAACTCATCCTCGGGCGTACCCTCAAGCGCGTCGGCGAAGGACTTGAGTGACTTGGCCACGGCGGCATCGAGCACCAGGTTGGAGTCGGAGACGTTCTGCTCGGAGCCGCAGGCACGGAACTCGAACTTGTTGCCGGTGAAGGCAAACGGGGAGGTGCGGTTGCGGTCGGTGTTGTCCTGCATCAGCTTGGGCAGGGTATCGGCGCCCAGGTCGAGTACGCCGCGCGTGGCATGGACGGAAGCCTTGCCATCGATGATCTTCTCGACGACCTCGGTAAGCTGGTCGCCCAGGAAGATGGACATAATCGCCGGAGGAGCCTCGTTGGCGCCCAGACGATGATCGTTGCCGGCCGAGGCAACGGAGGCACGCAGGAGCTCCTGATAGTTATCGACGGCCTCGATCACCGCGGTGAGGAAGACGATGAACTGCAGGTTGTCGAGCGGGGTGTCGCCCGGATCGAGCAGATTCTCGGACTCGGTGCCAAGCGACCAGTTGTTGTGCTTGCCCGAACCGTTAATGCCCTCAAAGGGCTTCTCGTGCAGCAGGCAGACCAAGTCGTGGCGGGAGGCGATGAGCTTCATCTTCTCCATCATGACCAGATTCTGGTCGATGGCCTCGTTGACCTCGCCATAGACCGGTGCGAGCTCATGCTGGCAGGGAGCGACCTCGTTGTGCTTGGTCTTGGCGGGAATGCCAAGCGCCCACAGTTCATCGTCCAGGTCCTTCATATAGGCCGAGACGGTGGGGCGGATAGCGCCAAAGTAGTGCTCCTCGAGCTCCTGGCCCTTGCAGGGAGCAGCACCAAAGAGGGTGCGGCCGGTGATGACCAGGTCCTTGCGCTTGCGGTAGGCGTCCTTCTTGATCAGGAAGTACTCCTGCTCGTCGCCCACGGAAGGAACGACCTTCTTGGGGGTCTTGCCAAACAGTGCCAAAACGCGCTTGGACTCACGCGAGAGCGCGGTCATGGAGCGCAGCAGCGGGGTCTTCTTGTCCAGGGCCTCGCCCGTGTAGGAGCAGAAAGCCGTGGGGATGCATAGGACATCGTCCTTGATAAAGGCGGGGCTGGTGGGATCCCAAGCGGTGTAGCCACGGGCCTCGAAGGTGGCACGCAGGCCGCCGTTGGGGAAGCTGGAGGCGTCCGGCTCGCCCTGGATGAGGTTCTTGCCCGTAAACTTGGTAATGGCGGTGCCGTCGTGGTTGGGCTCCAGGAAGCTGTCGTGCTTCTCGGAAGTAATGCCCGAAAGCGGCTGGAACCAGTGCGCGTAGTGCGTCGCGCCCTTGGAGATGGCCCAGACCTTCATGGCATGGGCAACGGCGTTGGCCACATCCAGGTCGAGCGGCTCACCGCCCTCCAGGGTTGCAGCAAGGCGCTTCCAAATGTCCTTGGGGAGGTAGTCCTTCATGACTTCCTCAGAGAACACCATGGTCCCGAAGCGGTCAGTAAGTTCGGCCATACGGAACTCCCTTCGTATCGGCACCGCGTGAGAAGCGGTGTTGATTACTAACGAACGAGTCATAG
>CALEDY010000150.1 GCA_937949355.1 uncultured Collinsella sp.
GACGGAAAGCACATTAAGTGCTTTCCTTTGCGTGCGGAACTCGCGACAAACTTAACCCCCGCACCCAGCCCCGGAGAGCCTCCCTGCCGTCACTTTGTTCGAGTCGTTGTTGTTCCTCGCCGCTTCCGCGGCTCGAGGTCCCCGTTCTCCTCGGCGGGGTTGTCTAAGGTTGTCGCTGAAGCTCTGCCTTTGGCTCAAAGAAAAACGGGAGATGCGATCTGCATCCCCCGTTTTTGTTGCGGTTACTCCAAGTCAATAAACTTGGTGCTCAGAATCTTGCCGTCTTTTACGAGCATTCTGGCCATGGTGGGGCCTCGGGTGCCTCTGGGGTAGCTGGCGCTGCCCGGGTTGAGGACTAGGCAGCGGCCTACTTGGGCTTCTTTGGTTACGTGGGTGTGGCCGTTGATGGCTACGTCTACGGATCCCACCGGAAGGTCTTCACGGTAGTGGGCTACGGCGAATTTGAGGCCTTCGTAGGTGAAGATGGCCAGACGGTCTACATCCGGGCCGTAGTCGCGGTAGTAGTCGTTGTTTCCCAGGACCGCTCGCACGGGGGCGATGGTGCATAGATGCTCGTAATCCATCTCTGAGGTGAGGTCTCCGGCGTGGATGATCAGATCTGCGCCCTTGAGCTCGTCCAGAAGCGCGGGCGAAAGATAGCCGTGGGTGTCCGAGATGATGTCGATGCGCTTGGCGCTTGCACTGTTCATGGGATCCCTTCTGCAAAACCGATTCGACGTATATACAAAAAGCCCCACGGCTCCGCAGACAATTGGTCTACAGGGCTGCGGGGCCAGTGTGCTAGAGGCTCAGGGCCTTCTTGAGCGGCACAACGCGGCGGCGCGAGACCGGCACGCGTTCGTCGACGCCCGTAATGCCCAGTTGGATAGCGCCCGAGGGCACCGTCTCGACATCTGTGACGCACGCCAAGTTGACGATATAGCGGCGATGCACGCGGAAGAAGCCAAAGTCGCAAAGCTTGGCCTCGAACTGCGCCAGCGAAGTCGTCGATAGAAAACGATCATCGACGGTATAGATACAGGAGTAATCGTCCTTGGCCATGATGAAGCGAATGTCATCCACGGGAATGAGGACCTTACGGCCGCCCTTTTCCACCGGAATGCGCTCGATGGTGGCTTTGCTGTCCGTGACGGGCTTGGCGTGCTGCATGACCTTCTCGATCGCGCGATCCAGGCGTGCCTCCTCAACCGGCTTCATTAGGTAATCGACGGCATCTACGTCGAACGCCTCGACGGCATGATCGCTATACGCGGTCACAAACACAATCGCCGGCGGATTCTTAAGCTTATGCAGTGCCTCGGCAAGCTGCAGACCAGAAGCACCAGGCATCGAGATATCGAGAAAGACGACATCGACGCGGCTTTCCATCAGCATCTCAATGGCGGAGCGGACGCTCGACGCCTCAGTGATCGTGCCGATCTTGCCCGTCTGCTCGAGCAAGAAGCGAAGTTCCGAACGGGCCGGGGCCTCATCATCCACAATCATCGCACGCAGCATAGGGATTAAACCTTTCGTCAACAAACTACGCTGGGCATCCGCCGCTTGGCGTTGAGCCCATAGCCTTTTATTTTACTCTTGAATGTCAAAGATGCTCTCTGACAAATCAAGATGCAGGAGCACTTTGGTGCCCTTGCCCGGCGCCGATTCGACGCGCGTATAAGAGTGCGGTCCATAAAAGCGATGGATGCGCTCAGAAATATTGTGCATGGCCACGCCGGCGCCGCCGCCTTGCGGGGAACTGGCATCGGGGCGGGCGGAGCGCTCATCAAACAGCCTCGCAGCCGTGCCCTCGTCCATGCCCACGCCGTTGTCGGCCACGGCAATCAGGATTGCGTCGTCGCCGTCTTGATGGACGGTCACATCGATCTGCAGGGCATCGCCATCGCCCATGCCATGCCGCACGGCGTTCTCGACAATGGGCTGGATTACAAAGGCCGGGACCAACGTGTCCTCGACATCCTCCGAGACATCGAAGGTCGCCAGTACGCGGTCCTCGCCAAAGCGTGCCTTCTCAAACGTCAGGTAGCGCTTGGTCTGGGCCACCTCGCGCGAAACCGGGATGAGCGACCCCGAGTTGTCGAGCGTGGCGCGATAGAACGACGAGAACTCGCGCAGCAGCTCGCGGGCACGCAGCGGATCGGTGCGCGTAAACGACGCGATGGTGTTGAGCGTATTGAACAGAAAGTGAGGATTGATCTGCGCCTGCAGGGCACGAACCTCGGCGCGGGCCGTGAGCTCCTTTTGCACCTCGAGCTCGTGGATGGCGAGCTGCGTGGACAGGATCTCGGCAAAGCCCGAGGCAAGCGCATACTGGGTGCGGTCGACGGCGCGCGGGGTCTTGTAGTAGAACTTGAGCGTGCCGACGGTGCGGTCACCCACCTTGATGGGGGCGATGATGCCGGCAGGGACCTGGTTATGCGAGCCGTCCGAGCCGACGACGTCCACCACGCGGTTGAACGACTGCACGATGCCGTGCTCAATGACGTAGCGCGTGGCAAGCGTGTGGATGGGCGAATCGGGCAGCAGCTTTTCCTCGAACTCGCCCGCGCAGGCCAGCACGTTGCTCTCGTCGGTGATGGCAACGGTCATGGCACGCGTCTCGGGCAGAATACGCTGGCATACCAGGCGCGCCGACTCCTGCGTCAGGCCGCCCTTAATGTCCTCGAGCATGGCCGAGGCAACCGAGAGCGTCTCCTCGGTGTACTGGGAGCGCACCGAATCGGGGTTGAGCGTCAAGAAGATAAAGATGCACAGGAAGATACACAGCAGCGCACAGGCGACCACCGTGGCAATCGGCTCGATGCCGGTCGCCAGGGCAAAGATAAAGTACGCCAACACGCAAACGGCGCAGACAACGGCGATGATACGAAAGATTGAAATTGAATTATCGCGCTGGGCGCGGCGGTCGATCATTCAGCCCCCTCCAGGATGCTAATCAGTTGTGCGTCGCGCCAAAGTTCGTCCATGATCTTGGGCCAGAAACTCTGAAAACGCAGGTAGCTTGCGGCGTTTTGACGGGCATAGGTCTTGGCCTCGTCAATACCGTGACGCCAGATGCGCAGATATCCCTCGTGCTCGCGGGTAAACATGCTGCGAACCATGGCGGTCTTGCGCACGCGGTCGTCGAGCTCGCGCGAGATCCACGGACCCGGATAGGGCATGAGCGATGCCGCTGTAACGGGAATGAGCTCCTTTTGGTGCGCGGCGAACGTCAGCTTGGCCCGCTCGTAGTACCAGCGGTACACGTCCTGCATAAAGCGCGGCGAGCGCTTCTCGGACTCTGGCGGCAGGTGGCGCACGGTCCACTCGTTATCGAACCACACGTCGTAGCCAAACATGCGCATGTTAAACAGGTAGTCCAGGTCCTCGCCGCGGGTGATAAACGGGTCGAAGGCCACGCGGGTAAAGGCGCGGGCGTGCAGGGCCATCAGGCCGCCGCACACGTAGTTGGAGCGCGAAATACGGGTACCCGAAAGCGCCTTTTTCATCCAGCGATTAAACTCGATACGCTTGGTCCACCAGCGATGGCAAATGCCCACCTTGTCCGTGGGGGCCAAAGGCGACCCGTCGCGATCGTAAAAGTAGCCGCTCTTGACCAGAATCGGCAGGCCCTGACGCGTCTGCTGACCCAGCGCATAGGTCGCGCGCTTCATAAAGTCGGCATCGATGACGGTCTCGTCGTCATCCAAAAAGACAACCGCGTCGTGTCCCAGCACCGCCGCGCAGGCAAGACCCATGTTGCGGATGGCGCCGTAGCCGCGCAGGCTCACGCACTCGCCCGAACCCTTGGGCGCGATCTGCGCCACGCGGTCGGCAACACGCGAAGCCTGAGTATTGGTGACGACGGTGATCTTGAGCGTGGGGTGCGCGCTGACGATTTCGTGCACGCGATGGGATACGTCAGCCGTGGCGGAAACCGAGCAGACCACCAAAAGGATGATGCGCGGAATGTCGCGCACCTGCTCGAGCGAAGTCAGGCAGCGATCGAGTTCCGGGTTGTCAGCGTTGAGCGCCGTCGAGTGATCATAGGTGCCGGGAGCGTTTGCTTGGGTATCATCGCCCGCCCAATATGTTGGGATCACAACCGTGGCGTTCATACCTTTACCCTCCTTGCAACACAAAAACGGGGCGCCGCCAAACACAGGCGACGCCCCGCGACCTAGCTGGTTCCATCATACCCACTTGGACCAAACATTGTTTGGAAGTCAGAATGATTTATGCGGCTACCCCCAAAAGAGTACTGCGGATAGGCGCAATTGCCGCCCCGCGCTTGGTGGCCCTACGCCGCCGCCTGGGCCATGCGGGACAGACGAACCAGCAACAAAAAGCCAACCACCAGCAGCACGCCAATGGAAAGGACGCCCAGCGACGGGTTGCCGGTCAGCGAGGTGACGACCGACACCAGGAAGGTGCCCATCACGCTTGCGTAGCGGCCAAAGATATCAAAGAAGCCGTAGTACTCGTTAGACTTTTCCTTGGGGATGATGCGACCAAAGTAGCTGCGGCTGAGCGCCTGCACGCCACCCTGGAACAGGCCGACCAAAATGGCGAGCACCCAAAACTCAAAGGCGGTCTTTAAGAAGAACGCCGCAAAGAGCACGATACCCATGTAGGCGGCGACGGCCACCATGATCATGTTGAGCGTGCCCACGCGACCGGCGAGCTTGCCGTAGATGATGGCGGACGGGAAGGCCACAAACTGCGTGACGAGCAGCGCCAGCACCAGCTGGGTCGAATCGATACCCAAGGCCGAGCCGTAGCTGGTTGCCATGGAGATGACCGTATGGACGCCATCGATGTAGAAGAAGAACGCGATCATGTAGACCAGCACGGTCTTGTTGTGGGCGATCTCGCGCATGGTGTGCGCGACCTCGGAGAACACGCCGCCCACGATGTGGCCGATGGTGTCCTCGGGACCGCGCTCGCGACCGTACTTTTGCTTATAGGTGCGAATGAGCGGCAGGGTAAAGATGAGCCACCAGGCACCGGTGATGACAAACGACAGACGCGTTGCCAGCATGGTGGGGACGCCAAGAGCGGGGCCACCCATGATAAGCGCCAGGCAGATGATGAACGGCACGGTGGAACCGATGTAGCCCCAGGCATAACCCGAGCTGGACACGGCATCCATGCGCTCGTCGGTGGTAATGTCGGGCAGCATGGCGTCGTAGAACGTCATAGAAGAGTTAAGGCCGATGGTGCACAGCACGTACACGGTCAAAAATGCCATGGCGGACATGGGGATAGCCTGCGCCAGGCAAAGAACCAGGCCCGTGAGGAAGAAGCCCAAGAAGAACTTGATCTTGTTGCCGGCGTAATCGGCAAGCGCGCCCAGAATGGGCATGAGCATGGCAATGACCAGCGAGGCGATCGTCTGCGCGTTGCCCCAGGCGACCACCAGGTCTGCCGAGGAAGCACCGGTATTGATGGCGTTAAAGTAGATGGGCACCACCGAGGTATTGAGCAACACGAGGGCCGAGTTGCCCACATCGTACATAACCCAGTTACGCTCGAGCTTGGTGTATTTCATGGACAGGGCCCCTTCGTATTCGCCCGATATGCAGTTAGTTCATCGTACCCCAATTGTCCAGAGGCACCGGTAAGGATTCGGCAAAGGGGCACGCACGAGCCCTACTCCTCGCGGTCGAACTCTTCGTCGGCGCCGAGCACGCGACCGCTGTAATTGACGTGGTTGGTCACGGCTTCCATATCGCCGGTCTCGATAAAGCGGGCGACGGTGAGCTCGTAATCGAGCAGCGCGCGGTCAAAGACCTCGGGGAAGCTCTCGGTCGAGACTTCATCGGTAAAGGGGTTCTTCCATGCCAAGTGGCCCAGGTTGCCGGTACGCTCGGGCAGCTCGGTCGTCACGCGGTGCGCAAGGCCGTCGAGCAGCGAATAATCGTGCACCAAGCCCTCGAGCAGGGCAATCGCGCGCGTCTTGGCCGAACCGGCCGGCTCGATAGTGCGGTAGAGCAGCTGCATGTCGGCTACGGCGCCGGCGTACTCCCCCGCCGGGATGTCGATACCGTACACGCGTCCGGCGACGTAGCTCATCAGCACGCCGGCAACGCGATTGATGCGGTCGGTGGTGACGATCTCGCCCGCCGGCGGATAATCCTCGACCGTTGCCCCATCGCGCTTGAGCTGCAGCATCAGCACGTCCAAGTCGCTTTCGAGCACGGCATGAACTTGACTGCCCGAAGCCTCGAGCTCGGGATCGGACTCGACAATGCCAAACTGCTGCTCGTAGACAAAGGGGTGGGCATTGCGGTCGAGCACATAGTGCGACAGCAGGCCCAGCGCAAAGGCGCGACCCAGATTGGCATCGCGCGGCTGCAGGTGTGACACGCCGTCGCGCAGGCACGAGAACTGGCGCGACATGCGCGAGCGGTGCATGACCTGAGCAAGCGACATGCAGTCGGAGATGCGCGGCGTGAGCATGTGGAAGAAAAACGGGTCGGGACCTTGGTTTCCCAGGATAAAGGCGATGCGCTCCTCATCGGACGTGATAACGCCCTGCGGAAGACGGTCGATGCTTTCCTCGCCAAACAGATGATGCGTAATGAGCGCGGGCATAATAATCCTTTCGATTTCATTCGATGCAATCCATTATGCCCACCGCACAGTCATGCCAAACCTGCAACGGCAAACGATGGCGCACCGACCCTTACGCAAGCCCCAAGTGCGATTTGACCTCGGCAGCGCGACGACGCGAAACGGGCACCGTCGAGCTCACACGGTCGAGCCTGAGCTCCATCAGGCCCGTGGAGCCAATCTCGACATTATGCACGTCTTCCAAATTAACCAGATAGCTGCGGTGGACGCGGATAAAGCCCTCGGAGGCCAAGCGGCGCTCGAGCGAGGAAATCGACTCATTGATCAGGTATGTCCCCTCGGCGCAGACAGCGTTGCAAAAATCGGCGCGCGCCTCAAAGTAGCAGACATCCGCCACGGGAATGAACACCTTTTTGCCCCCGCGATCCACCGTCAGGCGCAAAGGCTGGCGCGGAGCATGGACGACACGGCGAGCGCCCAGGGCAGCCTCGATCTTGTCGAGCGCCTTTGACAGACGGGCATCCTCGACCGGTTTGACGACATAATCGACAGCATCGAGGTTATAGGCATCGGCCGCATACTCGGCAAATGCCGTCACAAACACCACAACCGGCGGCGTTTTTAGGTTCTGCAGCGTTTCGGCAAGCTCAATTCCCGAGCGGCCGGGCATCGTGATATCCAAAAACAGCACGTCGGGCTTGTTCGACAGGATCGACTCCACGGCCTCGGTGACATTGCCCGCCTCGGCAATCTGGCCCACACGCGCATCCTTTTCCAACAGATAGCGTAGCTCAGCCCTAATAGGTGGCTCGTCATCAACCACCAAGATGTTCCAGCCTTCGGACATATGCGCTTCCCCTCTTTTTCTCTCAATCCAACTGCGTGCTACACCGTTAGCGGCGCCGGCTCATGCGGCTCGCCGTTCAACTCAACGATGACCTGCGTTCCCACGCCCTCCTGGGACTTCACGCGCATGCCAGAATCTTCTCCGTAAAAGAAATGGATGCGCTGAAGCACGTTGAAGAGCGCCAGGCCGCAACCTCGCTTGACGGAGCCGTCGGCGGTAATGCTCTCGGGCTCCTCTCGGCGATGCTGCTCAAACAGATGCGCGCAGACTTCTTCGCTCATTCCGATGCCGTCGTCTTCGACGATGATCTCCAAGCCGTCATCGGTCTCGAAAGCCCTAACATGAATAGAAAGCGGCTCGATCTCGCGCTGCGCATGCTTGATGCAGTTTTCGAGCAGCGGCTGCAAGATAAACGGCGGCACCAGGCTGTCGCGCACCTCAAAGTCGATGTCGACCGAGACGCGCAGACGGCCGTCGCCATACCGGGCCTGCATAAGATTGATATAACGAGTGCCCTGTTCCACCTCGTGCTCGAGCGTGGTGAGCGTATCGGAGTCAGAAAGCGTCTGACGATAGTAGTTGGAAAAGTCGATCAGCAGCGATCGCGCCTTGTCGGGCTCGGTTCGAACGAGCGACACGATCGTGCTAATGGTATTGAATAGAAAATGCGGGTCGACCTGCGACTGCAGGGCGCGAAGCTCAACGCGGGCTGTGAGCTCGTCCTGGCGCTCGAGCTCAAAGCTGGCGAGCTGCGTGGAAATTAGATCGGCAAAACCCGAGGCAAGGGCCGTCTGGCGCATATCAATGCTGCTCAGGCGGGGATAGTACAGCTCGAGCGTACCCACGCAATGCCCGCGCACGGTAAGCGGTGCGACAATACCGGCGCGCAGGCGGGGAAAATAACCGCCCGTCTCATTGGAGGTGTCACGAGAAAACACGCTCTGCTCGCCCGTCTCAATCACACTGAGCGTGGTCTTGAGCACGACCGGGGTGCCGGCAGGGCACTTTGCCGAGTCCTCGCCCCAGCTTGCCAACACCTGTTTGCCATCGGTAAAGCAGATGGCAGAGGCGATGGTCTCGGACAGGATAATTTTAGAGGCGCCCAGGGCCGCTTCGGGCGTAAGGCCGCGCGACGTGTAGGCGAATATTTTTGATGCGATGGCGAGCGTACGGTCGGTTGCGCTCGATGTGAGGTCGTCGGGGACCACAAAGACATACGAGAAGAAGAAGCACAGCATGACCAAGCCGGCAATAACGACAACGCCCGGAACGGGATTGGGATTATCGGTTAAATCCCAGATAAGTAGCAGGATAAGCGCTGGAACGACAACACCGAGCAGGATGGCCTGGACCACATGCTGGGCCGTACGAAAGACCTTGGTAGAGTTGTAGCTCTTGCCCAGAATCAGCCTGTTAAAATCCACCGTCATCCCCTTTTATCTATCGCACCCATAGCAATAAAGAGGGCCGCAAGCGACCCTCTCCATTGCATTATGCAATCAAATACTGTGTTTTACATCCAGTCGTCGATGAACGGTAGTTTAGGCGCTGTATTTGTTGGCCTCGCCAAAGGTGCCAGCCTCGACGATCCAGCCGTCCTTCATGATGACGTCCATGTTGTCGGTGTTGAGCACGTGGATGTCGGCGGCGACGTCACCGTTGACGACCAGCAGGTCGGCGCACTTGCCGGCCTCGATAGAACCGGTCTCGTCCTCGATGTGGCACATCTTGGCACCGTTGAGGGTGGCGCAGGTGATGGTCTCGACCGGGGTGAAGCCGATCTTGTCAACGAACTCGTACATCTCCTCGATGGAGCAGGTGCCGTACGGGGTGACGAAGGAGAAGGAGTCGGAGCCGATCGTCATGACGACGCCGCGCTTCTTGGCCTCGCGCAGGCAGTCGTAGTTGCGCTGCAGCTCCTTCTCGACCAGGGTGCCCTCGTACTTGTCGTGCAGCTCGGGGACGTAGACGGGCGGATAGGTGGCGTACCAGGTGGGCAGGAAGGCGATCGTCGGGGTGAAGAAGGTGCCCTGCTCAGCCATGAGGTCCATGGTGCGCTCATCGATATCGAAGCCGTGAATCAGCTGCTCGCAGCCAAAGCGAACGGAATCGTAGGCAGCGGCATGGTTGTTGTAGCAGTGGCTCCACACGGGGATGCCGACCATCTTTGCCTCTTCGACCACGGCCTGGATCTCCTCGGAGCAATAGTGCTGGTCGCGACCGGAGTCCCAGCGCCAGATGCCGCCACCGGTAGCCCAGATCTTGATGGCATCGGGGTTCTCGCGCAGGCGACGACGGACGGCCTTGCGCAGATCCCAAGGACCGTCGACCTGGTCGCCCCAGGGATGGGATTCCTTGTTGAGCTCCTGGGTGCAGTGGTGGGAGTCACCGTGACCGGCAACGCGGCAGAAACCGAGGCCGGTGGCCAGAACGCGCGGGCCCTTAAAGACGCCCTTGTCGATGCAGTCACGGATCTGGATACCAAAGCGACCGATCTCGCAGACGGTGGTGAGGCCGTGGGTGAGGCAGTCGTAGGCCTGCTTGACAGCGACGGCCTGCTTCTCGAGGAGCGGCTGCATGACCCAATCGGTGTCATCGTCGGTCAGGTTGCCCGAGAAGTGCAGGTGGGTGTCGATCAGGCCGGGAAGGACGGTCTTGCCGGCGGCGTCGATGACCTCAACGCCCTCGGGAAGGTCCTGCATAGCGCCGGCGTACTCGATCTTGCCGTTGTCGTCAACGAGAACGAGGGAGTTCTCGACCGGCTCGGCACCGGTACCGTCGATGAGCTTGCCGCCAACGATTGCATACTTAGTGGACATGGTTCCTCCTTATGGATCCATATAGTGGGCGAGGCCGTGTTGGGTTAAGGCCTCACAAAGCTACCCAAGTGGTGCCGGGTTCGGTGCGCGGGAGAGAGGATACCGCGCACCCGATCCGCCCCGGCTAGGCGTTACTTTTTGCGGGAATTAGTGAAAGCCATGAGGGCCAGGCCAATAGCCAACCAGCCGATTACGATGCTCCACTCCACCATGTTGAGGGAGGCGGGAGAGAACGGAATCACGAGCAGGCCGATGATGATGGCGCAGGCAGCGATAGCGAGGCCGATGCCAAACTTGCCGCCGGGCACCTCGTAGGGACGAGGCAGGTCGGGCTCGGTGAAGCGCATGCGCAGGCAGGCGAGGGCGACCATACCGCAGGAGAAGATGAAGGCGAGAGCCGACACGTTGGTCAGAGGAATGAGCATATTCTTGCCCAGGAACGGACCGATGACGGTGATGACGCCCAGAACGACACAGGCGAGCTTGGGAGCGCCGGACTTGGGGTCGACCTCGGCGAACTTCTCGGGCAGTTGGCCCTTGCGGCCCATGGCGAGCATGATGCGGCTCGTGGCGCCGTAGAAGGAGTTCATCGGGCCCATGGGTCCAAGCGTGGCGATGACGAGCATGGCCAGGTACAGGAGCATGTTGATACCCTTGAGACAGGCAAGCGCGGGAACCGGGCTCTTAACAAACTCATGCCAGTCGAGGATGGTGCCGAACGAGTAGATGCAGACCATGTAGAAGCCGCCGGCGGCCAGCAGGGCCAGGGAGATGATCTTGCCGAACTTGTTCCAGTTGAGGCCCTCGGCTGCTTCCTCAGCCTGCTGAGGAATGGTGTCGAAACCGGCATAGAAGAACGGGGTCAGAACCAGGACCGACACGATGCCGGCGAACAGGCTGGCGCCCTCGGTAGCGGCCTTGCCGCCGCCAGCGCCGGTGACCTGGGAGAACACGGGCATGGCGTTGTCCGGCGAGCCGGTGAACAGCGAGACGCCCATGGCGAGCAGCATGCCGCAGAGCAGGGCCTTGGTCAGGAAGGCCTGGAGCTTGGCGGCCGAGCTGGCACCGCGGAAGTTGAGGAAGATGACGTAGGCTGCAAAGCCGAGCGCGATCAGCGTCGGGAACAGGTAAACGTCGGCGCCCAGGATGGTGTAGAGCTTGACGGCGCGCAGCCACTCAAGACCGGGCAGGCTGCCGAACATCTCGGACACGAGGGTCGAAATGGCGATGGCCTCCCACGGGCACAGGATACCGTTGCCCAGAGCCAAAAGCCATCCGGTGATGTAGCTCAGCGTACGGCCAAAGCTACGATCGACATACTCGACGATGCCGCCCGAGATGGGGATAGCAGCCGTGAGCTCACCGAAAACAGCTCCGACGGGCACGAGGAAGATTGCACCCAAGAGGAATGCGATCATAGCGGGAACGGGACCGCCGCCCACGACCATCCAGTCGCCGACCTGCAGAACCCAACCGGTACCGATAATGGCACCGAAACCGATGGTGAAGAAGTTCCAGAGCGAAAGCGTTTTCTTCATGCCGCCGTTATCCTCGACTGCAACTTCTGCGTTCTTGTCCGCCATTGTTCCCCTCCTTTCCTTTTTGACGCCCCTTGACGTCACCCCTTGCGCGGTCTGTTTTGCCGCGCTCTTTTATTTCGTGGCTTTAAGATACGGCCTTGGCGCAGCAGCTCCGCTTGCAGCTCGACCGAAGGCAGAACTGCAAAACGAGCGGCGCCGTTTTTGGGACGAACGGCACGGTTTGCCGCTCATTGTTGCCGCCCGTCCGACGGGCGTACGCTCATCGGACGCATATAGAGATGTTTTTGAGGCCGTGTGTTTTGCGCCTTTCGTACCGTTTACCGAGCTTTTGACGCGCAGACCCATTTGTTGCACATCTTTTTTGTAGGATGGACAGGTTATACATGAGACAAGGCGGTACGAATGGCATACGGATACAACGACGGTGATCAACGGCGACAAAGCGTTCGCCTTGCTGGCCGTACCACGCCTACGCCCAGAAGTGCCACGAGCAGCAATCCGCAACGCCTCCAAGAGCAACCCAGGCCTTCGTCTCGGCAGCAGTCAAGCAGAACACGGCAGAGTGGCCGTCTGAGCACGGGCACAAGCGCGCAGCAAGATAGCCGCTTGGGCGCGCCCACTCGACAGCGTCAGGCCGAGGTTCCGCAACTGCGCCGCAACGGCGCACGTCAGCCCGGCATCCATATCAACCGCTTCTTTTCGCATCCCCAAGGCGGACGCGACGGCAAGCCCTACCGCTCGGCATCGCACGTGAATGCCCCTGCCCTGCCGGCTCGTCGGCTCCGCCTCGCACTGTGCTCTATCCTCACCTGTCTGGTCTTTGTGCTTATGAGCTCCTGTATGTCCCACGGCTCGGCCGGTCTCGAGCCCACCGCCGAGGACAAGCTGCTCAAGGCCCCCGTCGCGCCCGGTTATTCTTTCGCCTTTTCGACCCCGCGCTCGCAATGGCAAGCCGGCACGATGCCCCATATCTATCAGATCGACCCCGCGTGGTCGGAGCTGCCTTACGCCGGCGGCACCATCCGCCAAAATGCCTGCGGGCCCACGTGCCTCACCATGGTCTATATCTTTAAGACGGGACGCACCGATATGACCCCCGTCGATATGTGCGCGCTTTCCGAGGCGGGCAATTACGCCCCCACCGGTGCAACCGAATGGTCGTTTATGACGAGCGGCGCGTGGCAGTTGGGACTTAACGGAACGGAGCTCCATAACGATCGCGACTCGATGACTCAGGCGCTGCGTTCGGGAGCGCCCGTCATCGCCGCCGTTCGGCCGGGCACCTTTACCAACGTGGGCCACTACATTGTGCTTTACGGTATTGACGACGCCGACCAGATTGGAGTCTTCGATCCCAACTCGGCCAGCCGCAGCGCCCGCCGCTGGGGCGTCGTAGAGGTCCTTAACGAAGTCGAAGCCATGTGGGCCTACTACTAGTCATTGGGGACAGACTTAAATGAGTGGTCGTTAGGGGCAGCCTTTGTAGACGACCGCTCGCGCTGTCGAAAAGAACTGTCCCAAGCTGCCGACAGGAAAGGAACGTCCCCAAGTGCCGGGTTGAAGCAAAAGCCCCGCAGTCGGAGCGGACTGCGGGGCTCATGAAGAGAGGCTAGCTTGTGGGCGCCTTGCCTGGTGCCCACGAGAGAGGCAATGGAGTAGAAGCTACTCGTGGATGCGGGTACCGGAGAGGCCGGCCATGGTCTCGGCGGCCTTGTCCAGAGCGCCGATGATGCAGGTGCGGCCCTTGCGGGAACGGGCGAACTTGATGGCAGCGCGGACCTTGGGCTCCATGGAACCCTTGCCGAACTGACCCTCGTCGGCCAGGCGCTCGGCCTCGTCGGCGGTGATGTCCTCGAGCTCCTCCTGGTTGGGCTTGCCGAAGTTGATGGCGACATGCTCAACGGCGGTCAGCAGGAACAGAACGTCGGCATCGCAGTCCTCGGCCAGCAGCTCGCCGCCCAGGTCCTTGTCGATGACGGCGGGAACGCCCTTGTAGCAGCCCTTGTTCTCGTAGTCGCGGACGACGGGGATGCCGCCGCCACCGCAGGCGATGACGATGAACTCGTTGTCGAGCAGGTTGAGGATGGAGTCAGCCTCGACGATCTTCTTGGGATCGGGGGAAGCGACGACGCGACGCCAGCCGCGGCCGGAATCCTCGACGAAGACCTTGGAAGGATCCTCGGCCATGAACTCCTTGGCCTGCTCCTCGGTGTAGAAGGGGCCGATGGGCTTGGTCGGGTTCTTGAACGCGGGGTCGTCGGGGTCGCACTCGATCTGGGTGACGACGGTGGCGGCGTGCCAACGCTTGTAGCGCTTGTGCATCTCGCGGCCGATGCCCTGCTGCAGGTGGTAGCCGATGTAGCCCTGGGACATGGCGCCGCACTCGGGCAGCGGCATCTCGGGGGTGCCGATGGCGTCGTGGGCGGCGGCGAAGGCATTCTGGATCATGCCGACCTGCGGGCCGTTGCCGTGGGTGATGATGATCTCGTTGCCCTGCTCGATCAGGCCGAGAAGAGCGTGAGCGGTGTTGCTCACGGCCTCGATCTGCTCAACGGGATTGTTGCCGAGGGCGTTGCCGCCGAGGGCGACGACGATACGATCGGGCTTGCCAAGAGGCTTAGACATTGCTGGAATCCTTTCTTTAAAAGGTCTACAACCCATTCATAAGCCGCGCCCGTGCGATGCGCGGTTTATATTCTCTTTATCGCTCATTTTATTCATTTTGAAAATAGTTGAACGGTGAACGGTCGTTTTTATCCGCTCAGCGTACAGAACCCCAGCTCAGATATGTTTACGCCATTTACGTGCAACTTTATTTAAATGGAGCAAGGATTAGACGGGATTATGCAAACTATATCTTTGCTAAGCACAAAACGGACAGCGCAAAATCTTACTCGCACTATACGAGATTCTATGCACTTATAAGACGAGTATGCACCCCTGCAATAACCTGGCGCTTTTCATCCAGCAAAAGGAATAACCCCACGCCCGTACCGCAAGTTGGTCGACTGCGGGCACGTCGGTCACTCGGCAACCGCTCTTAAGAAAACCGAAGACCGATATTGCGCTGACCTTTGCGGCATGGTACTTTAGCGGAGTACAGCACGGGCTGGGGCGACAGATACCTGTCGTGAAGTTTGGGTTCGGCGACCCCGTAGCTGTCTTCTCCTTATCCGCCAGCGAGCCCCTTGAGCGACGGATTGAGGAGGTCCTTTCTATGACAAAAATGCTCAAGATCACGCTGAATGGCGAGACGTTTCTCGCCGACATGCTCTGGGACGAAGCACCCGAGACATGCAAGCTGTTCGAGGCGTCCTGCCCGGTCGAGTCGCGCATCTTCTCGGCCAAGATTTGCGATGCCGAGGTGACCTATCCCGTAGCGGGACCCATCGCCAACTACGAGCATATCGAGAACCCCGTCTTTCACGAGCCGGCGGGTGCCGTGAGCTGGTACGGCGGCTGGTCGTCAATCTGCATCTTCTTTGACGTGTGCGAGCCGTTTGGCACCTGCAACATGTTCGCCCGCATTTGCGAGGCCGACCGCGAGCGCTTTGCCGCCGCCTGCCGCAGCGTCTGGGACAACCAGGGCATGCACATCAAAAACGAAGTCGTCGAGATCGAAGCGGAGGCCTAAAGATGATGGATATCAACGATCTGCTCACGCTCGACCTTGCCGAGTACGCACCTGCACTTGAGGCCCTCGCCGACCAAATGATGCTCGAAGAACCCCGAGACATCGACTACATGCGCCGCCGCAAGCTCAACACCGGCCGCGAATTCGCAGTCTGGAACTTCACCGTCGGATACTGCATGAACGCCGCCGACGCCCTCTCCCTCCTGCGAGCCCAAGCAACCGAAAACGCCAGCGACGGCACCGCCGACCTCGCAACCCTCAACAACAGCGCTGCGCGCCTGTGCGACTGGTTCTCGGGCGCCTTCGACGTCACCGGCAAAATGGACGACACCACGGCAATACTCGCCCACAGCCGCGACCTCTACGCCCAAGTAGAGACCCACGACCAATTCGCAGCCCTCACCCGCGCCACCGAGCGCTACCTGGTCCAGCTCCAATTTTGGGTCGACCGCCAGATTCCCTGGCCGGCTATTAGCGACCTCGTCCACGGCTACCGCCTACGCACAGAGAGCGGCGAGACAAGGTAACCAAGCAAGCAGCACCGACAACATCCCACCATCGGGATCCAAAGTAAGAATCAGAGGGCTGGAGACGCACCCAACAGCGTCCCCAGCCCCTTCGCAAAGTAGAGCACTGTTTCAGTGGCTTTGAGGCCTATTAGAACCTTTGCTATCTCCCAATTTTTGTATATTTACGACATTATTATCTGCCAATTTTTGTATGATTTTAGGCGATTCTATCTGTCAATTTTTGTCATTTGGGGGTTTAATGCTACGCCGTAAGGTCACTGATAGGCTTTTGAGCTGGAAGAATAACTCCAATAAGGCATTACTCGTTACTGGTGCGCGTCAGATTGGCAAGAGCTATGCGATTCGCGCGTTTGGAAAAAGCAACTACGCTTCGTATTTTGAGGTCAATTTACTACTCGATGTCGAAGCAAAGAATGCACTTGTTGGCGCAAAGAACTCCGTTGACTTTATCAACCGCGTAGCCCTTCTTGCGGATGCGCCGCTTGTTGAGGGCAATACGCTTGTCTTTGTCGATGAGATTCAGGAGTATCCGCAGATCGTTACACTCATGAAGGCGTTAGTCGAGGATGGGCGCTTTAGCTATGTCTTCTCGGGGTCTATGCTTGGGACTGAGTTTAAGGGGATCTCTTCTTTTCCGGTGGGGTATGTAGAGCACATTGCTATGCGCCCGATGGATTTTGAAGAGTTTTGTTGGGCAAACAGCGTTAGCGAGAATGTGCTTGCAGGCATTCGCAGCTGCCTTGTCGAGAAACATCCTGTCGAAAACTATATTCATGAGGCGATGCTCAAGAACTATAGAGCTTATATCGTTTGCGGCGGCATGCCGGAGGTCGTTCAGAATTATATTGATTCGGGTTATTCGCTCGTGAGCACACGTGAGCTTCAAACTCAGCTGGTCGATCAGTACAAAAGCGATATCTCAAAATATGCATCGACTCGAGCGTTTAACGTTCGGTCGATTTTTGAGCAAATTCCCGTTCAGCTTGAGGCGGAGTCTCATCGCTTTGTTGTTTCGTCTCTGGGTGAGGGAGCTCGCCTTAAAAAATATGAGCAGGATTTCCTGTGGCTTGTTAACGCAGGTGTTGGATTGATGGTCGCCAGGGTGACGGAGCCACGGAGTCCTCTCAAGAGGACGGAGAAAACGACAGCCTTCAAACTATACGAGTCTGATACAGGCATGCTCGCATCGCGATACCCCGGTAGCACTGCACGCGCTGTCTATCTTGATATGAAAACTCCCAACCTTGGTGGTCTCTATGAGAACGTGGTCGCGCAGGAACTCGTTGCCCTCGGGGCGGATGCATGGTACTACCAAACGCGTGAGGTCGGTGAAGTTGACTTTGTGATCGAAGGCGCCCACGGGCATGTTGTCCCAATCGAGGTCAAATCGGGCAAGAAAGTTCGAGCGCATGCGGCCCTCGATCGTCTGATGAGTGTGGGCGAGTACAAAATTCCCGAGGCCGTTGTACTGAGCCACGAGAATCTCAGCAAAGAGGGCAAGGTTCTGTACGTTCCAATCTACATGACGTTTTGTCTCGATGAGTTTATAGAAAAGGATGACCCCAATAACGATTTCTCGTTCGCACCCATATCTCTCTAGCCATTTGAATCCGCAATCCAGCCCCGTCCACGCATCAATGCATTTCCCAAGGTGCTGCGCGTTTCGCGGCAAAGCCGCGAAAAAGCAAAGGGATAAGAAGCCGCAACAGCCACGCCCCCCATCCACCCCCAAAGTGGCGCGAGGTTTCGCGGCAAAGCCGCGAAACAGCGACCGGGACAAAAGGCCCCCACAACCACGTCCTTCATTCAGCCACACAATCCGAGGACATAGTCGTAGCAGGATCTGAGGGCTGACCTTCGCGGACACTCCGCAGGACGAAAGAACCCCCGCCGCACGTAGTGCGCAGCGGGGGTTCTTTCATGTCCGAGGACGTCCGCGAAGGTTAGCCCTCAGATCCTGCGGTGGGAGACCTAAGCCTCGTTGTACACCGTCTTGAGCTTCAGCAGGTGAGCGTAGCGGTCCATAGCGGCCTGCTCGTTCTCCTTGAAGAGCTCCTCGGCACGCTCGGGGAAGGAACGCGTCAGCGAAGCGTAACGGGCCTCGTTCATCAGGAACTCCTGATAACCGCCCGCGGGCTCCTTGGAATCGAGCGAGAACTTCTTGCCGGCAGCAGCCTCGGGGTTGAAGCGGAAGAGGTTCCAATAACCGCACTCGACAGCCTTCTTCATCTCGGCCTGGCAGTTCTGCATGCCGCCCTTCTTGATGGAGTGCATCTCGCAGGGGCTGTAGCCGATGATGAGGGACGGGCCGTCATAGGCCTCGGCCTCGTGGATGGCCTTGAGGGTCTGAGCCGGGTTGGCGCCCATGGCGACCTGCGCCACGTAGACGTAGCCGTAGCTCATGGCAATCTCGGCCAGGGACTTCTTCTTGGTCACCTTACCGGCAGCAGCGAACTGAGCGACCTGGCCCAGGTTCGAGGCCTTGGAGGCCTGACCGCCGGTGTTGGAGTAAACCTCGGTGTCGAAGACGAAGACGTTGACGTTGTGGCCGGAAGCCAGGACGTGGTCCAGGCCACCGAAGCCGATGTCGTAGGCCCAACCGTCGCCGCCGAAGATCCAGAAGGACTTCTTGGTGAGGTAAGCCTTGTCGGCGAGGATCGCCTTGGAAGCGTCGCAGCCGCACTTCTCGAGCTCGGCAACGTAGGCAGCGGCAGCGGTCTTGGAGGCCTCGGCGTCGTTGACGGAGTCGATCCAAGCCTGGCCGGCAGCCTTGAGCTCATCGGACGGACCATCGGCAGCGATGATGTCCTGGGTAGCGGCGATCAGCTTGTGCTGAACGGCCTCGTAACCGACGGCCATGCCCAGACCGTGCTCGGCATTGTCCTCGAACAGGGAGTTGTTCCACGCCGGGCCGTGACCGTCCTTGTCCTTGCAGTAAGGAGCGGTGGCAGCGGGGTTGCCCCAAATGGAGGAGCAGCCGGTGGCGTTGGAGATGAACATGCGGTCGCCGGCGACCTGGGTCACCAGACGTGCATAGGCGGTCTCGGCGCAGCCGGCGCAGGAGCCGGAGAACTCCAGGTAGGGCTGCTTAAACTGGCTGCCCTTGACGTTGGCCGCGATGAGCTCCTTCTTCTCGGAGACGTTCTCGACCATGTAGTCCCAAACGGGCTGCTGGTCCATCTCCTGCTCGGTGGGAACCATCTCGAGAGCACCCTTGGGGCAGACCTTGACGCAGTTGGTGCAGCCCATGCAGTCGAGCGGGGACACAGCCATGGTGAACTTCATGCCCTTGGCCTTGGGGCCCATGGCGTCGAGCGTGCGGGTAGCCTCGGGCGCGGCGGCAGCCTCGTCCTCGGTCATCGCGAACGGACGGATGGTGGCATGCGGGCACACGTAGGCGCACTGGTTGCACTGGATGCACTTGGTCTCGTCCCAGTGGGGAACGACGACGGCAACGCCGCGCTTCTCGTATGCGGAGGCGCCCAGCTCAAACTGGCCGTCGGCGCAATCGACGAAGGCGGAAACAGGCAGGCTGTCGCCATCCATGCGATCGATGGGCTCGAGCAGGTTCTTGACCTGCTGGGCGATGGCGGACTTGGTCTCCTCGGAGAGCTCGACGGGAGCGGCATCCTCGGCAGTTGCCCAGTCGGCCGGAACCTCGAACTTACGGAAGGCGGTAGCGCCGGCATCGATGGCCTTGTGGTTGGCGTCGACGATGGCCTGGCCCTTCTTCATGTAGGACTTGGTAGCAGCGTCCTTCATGTACTGCAGGGCGTCCTCGGCGGGCAGGACCTTGGCCAGCGCGAAGAAGGCGGACTGGAGCACCGTGTTGGTGCGCTTGCCCATGCCGACCTTGGCGGCCAGGTCGATGGCGTCGATCAGGTAGACGTTGACGTTGTTGTTCGCGATGTAGCGCTTGGCCACGGCGGGCATGTGCTCGGCGAACTCCTCATCGCTCCACTGGCAGTTGACCAGGAAGGTGCCGCCTGGCTTGACGTCGCGGACCATCTTGAAGCCCTTGACGATGTAGCTGGGGTTGTGGCAGGCGACGAAGTCGGCCTTGGTCACGTAGTACGGCGAACGGATCGGGGAATCACCAAAGCGCAGGTGCGAGACGGTGACGCCGCCGGTCTTCTTGGAGTCGTACTGGAAATAGGCCTGGACGTACTTGTCGGTGTGGTCGCCGATGATCTTAATCGAGTTCTTGTTGGCGCCGACGGTACCGTCGCCACCCAGACCCCAGAACTTGCACTCGATGGTGCCGGGGGCTGCGGTGTTGGGCGCATCCTCGGCCTCGGGCAGGCTCAGGTTGGTCACGTCATCGACAATGCCGATGGTGAACTCGCGCTTGGGCTCGTCGGCCTTGAGCTCCTCGAAGACAGCGAACGCGGACGCGGGAGGCGTGTCCTTGCTGCCCAGACCGTAACGGCCGCCGACGACCTTGATGCCCGTCTTGCCGGCCTCGTAGAGAGCGGAGACGACGTCCTGATAGAGCGGCTCGCCGATGGAACCCGGCTCCTTGGTGCGGTCCATGACGGCGATCTTCTGGACGGTCTCGGGGAGAACGTCGACGAAGTGCTTGATGGAGAACGGACGGAACAGACGGACCTTGACCAGACCGACCTTCTCGCCGTGAGCGTTGAGGTAGTCGATGACTTCCTCGAGCACGTCGCAGAAGGAGCCCATGCACACGACGACGCGATCAGCATCGGGAGCGCCGTAGTAGTTGAACAGGCCGTAATCGGTGCCGAGCTTCTCGTTGATCTTCTTCATGTAGCCCTCGACGACGGCGGGAAGCTCGTCGTAGACCTTATTGCAGGCCTCGCGGTTCTGGAAGAAGATGTCGCCGTTCTCGTGGCTACCGCGGGTGTGCGGGTGCTCAGGGTTGAGCGCGTGGTCGCGGAAAGCCTGGACAGCGTCCATGTCGCACATCTCGGCCAGATCCTTGTAGTCCCACATGGCGACCTTCTGGATCTCGTGGCTGGTGCGGAAGCCGTCGAAGAAGTTAAGGAACGGGGTCTTGCCCTCGATGGCGGCAAGGTGAGCCACCGGCGAGAGGTCCATGACCTCCTGGACGTTGCCCTCGGCGAGCATGGCGAAGCCGGTCTGGCGGCAAGCCATGACGTCGGAGTGATCACCGAAGATGTTCAGGGCGTGCGAAGCGACGCAACGCGCGGAGACGTGGAAAACGCCCGGGAGCTGCTCGCCCGCGATCTTGTACATGTTCGGGATCATCAGGAGCAGGCCCTGAGAAGCCGTGTAGGTGGTGGTCAGAGCACCGGCGCCCAGCGAACCGTGAACGGTACCGGCTGCACCTGCCTCGGACTCCATCTCGACGACCTTGACCGGGGTGCCGAAGATGTTCTTGCGACCCTGGGCCGCCCACTGGTCGACATGGTCGGCCATCGGGCTGGACGGCGTAATGGGATAGATTCCCGCTACCTCGGTGTACGCATACGAAACATATGCGGCCGCCTCGTTGCCGTCCATAGACTTAAACTTACGCGCCATATACCCCTCTCCTCTCATATAGGTATACAGGCCCCGGCGATCGCCGGGATGTTGGCGTGATGGGATTTTCGTTGTTGCTTCCAATCATCTGGCAGGCAGACTCAGCAGCAGGTACATGGCGTGGAGAGAAGGCATGCCAGGGCGCGGAGGGCTGTGCGCGCTCCACAGGCCCAGCTACCCGTCTTGCACATGACCGAGCGCCGCAAAGGCCGCATGCCGGATGCTCCCGGGCACACCCCGGCGATGGGAAGCGCCCGCAACGGAAATCCGCATGCGGGTTTATTGTACCCCGCCGTCAAGTGTAATTTCGACAAATATAGGTGGGCGGTAAAGGTTTACCTCGGGTGACTATTCAGCAACCGACACCGACGAGCACAAACCCCCAGGACCCCATATCAGTTGCGGTGAAATAGGGAGTGTTTTTGCTGCTAACGGCCTTAATCAGTCCCTATTTCACCGCAAGTTATTTGGGGGATGGGTTAGAGGGCGCCGAGGAGGATGGCGTAGGTGGTGGATTCACCGAGCTTGAGCTCGTCGCCGGGATTGAGCTGGGCGGAGCGGCCGGGCTCCACCTGGATGCACACGCTCGTGGCACCGTTTACCACCACGGTTCCATTGGTGGACGACAGATCCTCAACATGCCAGGCATTTTGAGCGTCGCACCAGATATGGGCATGACGGGCCGAGACATCGTCGCCAACATCGGTGATGTCGCCCTCCCCCGTTGCCAGCGCGCCGATCTCGACGCCTTCCTCACTCGGCTGAATCCAGCGCGGGGCGCTCACCACGTAACCGTTTTGCACGCGCAGCAGTCCCAATGGATGCGCCGGCGCGGCCTCGTGCTCGCCCGCGACCGAAGACGTACTCAGCGAGCGCGGCGTCGACGTGGCGCCGCCGCAGGTCGCATGTGCATAGTCGATAGCGTAGGTCACCGACGAGCGGACATCTGCCGAGCAGCCCACGGCGACAAACAGCACCAGGATGGCCTCGGCGCGCTCGGCGGGCATGAGCTCTGCCGCCTGAGACAGGCGCTCGAGCGCATTGCGATAGAGATTCGTGTCCTGATGGCATTCCTCGAGTGCCCGCACCATGGGCTCACCAGCAGGGCCGCACACCATATTGGTCACGGCCGCGGCGTCCATGGGATTGCGACGGCGCAAGGCCAGCTGCGACATGATGCGCGCGGCCGAGGTGCCGTAATCGGCAAAATAGCGTTCCTGCAGCGTGCCGACCGGCGCGCGCACGATAAAGCGCGAAACCCAGGAGCGATCGGCGGCACGGCTCTGCGGGCTACGGCCGTCGGCAAGCGGACGGCTCGAGAGCACCAGGCCGCACAGCTCGATATGGCTCAGGTGCGCCGCGCGCTTAAAGATGTCAAACATGGCCCCGCACGGGGTGAGCTCGGCTTGAGAAGCCATGGCTTAGCCCTCCTTGGTCGCAGAGATAGTGTCGGATACTTCGGCCGGCCCGCCAAAGGCGCGGGCTGCCGCGGCTCCGCCGGCAAGCGGCGTCGCCATGGGAATTTTCGCACGTCGCGCTGACACGACGGGGAGCTCAAAGGCAAACCCCATCGCCAGCAAAAACCACGTGAGCGCATAGGTTGCAATTAAGGCGGCAACCAGGCCACCCGCCACAGCATGCTGGGAAAACACAGCGCATGCGAGTGCGACCAGCGCCGGAGCCTCGCAGGCAGAAAGGGCCAACACGCCCCGCAGGAATCCCGCACGGCGGTCGCGCGCCAAGGTCCCGGCGGCAATGCCCGCCGCGCCTGGCATCGCCAACGCCAGCGCGGAAACAATACCTGGCAGCTTCCCGGACCATACAAGCGGTCCCACGGCAAGCGTCACATGGGCGCCCGACGCTAACAGCGCCGCCGATATCACGACCGCAGTCCAAAGCACGCCGCAGACCGCCGTCGCTCCAACCATCGCCGCACGCCGCACCGCGCGCCCCGATGCCTCCATCGGGCACGGCATGAGAGGTTCGGCACGAAGCGAGCGCGCGACATTTTGCGCATAGTGGTCGCAAAACGCCGAGAGCGCCGCCTCCACCGCGGCCGGCTCGGGACGATCTTCCTGGTGGCACGACAGGCAGGCCATCACTACGTCGAACAGTTGGGCATCGACAAACGCCAGCGCATCGCGCAGGTCCTCGGAATTAGGATCGAGCCCCAGCTGCTGAGCCTGCTCGGCCGCGGCAAGCGCCACATCGGGCTCGCGCCGCAGCAGTTGCGTCAAGTCGCAGCCGGGCGCGTGGGCGCCAACGGGATAATCGGGCAGCGTATCCATCTTGAGGCGATAGGGGCTGGCGATGTCGCGCGTCTTTTTGCGCGAGCCCGAGGTGCCCGATGCGCCCGGCGCCACCTCGTACGGCGCGACACTGGCGATGAGCTCGTAGACCGTGCTCGCCGCAGCATACACGTCGATCGCCGGCGACATGCGCAAAACGCGCAGGTCGGGAATATCATCGGTAAGCATCTCGGGCGGGGCGTAGGCCACCGTCGCGCGGCGCAGCGTGGCATAGCGCTCGGTAAACGACGCCTTGCCGCCAGCGCCCGCCACCGCAGAGGCAGGCTCGAGCGCCAACGACGAGCCAAAGTCGATCAGGCACAGGTCAAAGGTACCCTCGGCAAGCTGTCGGTCGAGCGGCAGTCGCGCCGTGCGCACCATAATATTAGCGGGCGAGATATCGCGATGGACGAAACCCTCGCCCACCAGACTCATGCGGCACAGTAGATCGAACAGGTCGCGGCCCAGACGCGCTGCCACGAGTGGCGACAGGCGCCCGGCATCATCCACGGCTAGGCGCGGACGCAGGCGAGCCAGCGTCTCGCCCTCGACCCACTCCATGACAATCGCGGGCACGCCGTCGACCTCGCCCCATCCATAGAGGCGGGGAAAGCCCTTAAGGCCCGAAAGGGCGCGATGGCATTCATATTCCTCGCGAAACGCCGCCTTGAACTTGGTGACCAGCGCCTCGTGCGCAGCATCATCGTCGAATTCATCGCGCGTTGGCAAGATGAGCTGCTTGAGCGCCACGGCCTCGCCCTGCGCGTTGACGGCACGCGTCACGCGGCCGATGCCGCCACGGCGCATGGTAGCGTCGTCGGCGAACAGCATCGTAAAACGGCGCAGGTAGGCAGGAAGCTCGTCCGTGCCCAACGCGACGGCAGGCTCAAACCCGTCGACACGCGCCAGACGCAGGCCCACCATGGGGTCGCAATCGAGCGCATGCGATACGGCAGAAGCAAGGTCGTTCGTCATAGGGCGATCGCCGCCACGTTGTTGTTAAAGTTGTTGAGCGCGACATCGTCGTCGCCGTAGTGCCCAACCCATTGACACAGGTTGGTATAGCAGCCCCACAGATTGGCATACTGCCGATACCACTTAGATTTGGTCGAGAACCTTTGTCTGCCGAACTCGGCGCGGATGACAAACATGTCATTGGCAAGGGTGTCGCACGGTCCGATATCGCCCGTAGCGTTATAGGTCGAGACCGCGCTATTGGCGCGAGAGACATAGCCGTCGAGCATGTTGTACTTGGTCACAAGCCAGCTGTGGATGCTCTCCTCCTCGGCAGCCGAGAGGCCGCCCGAGTTCGCGTCATCGCCGGCGCCGCCGCCCGTCGAGCCACCGCCCGTCGAGCCGCCGCCAGACGTGGAGCCCGAACTAGAGCCGCCACCCGCGCCCGCCGAATCGGAACCGGAATCAGACCCATTCGAGCCGCCGGGCTTACCCGGCTGCTGCATATCATGGTCCTTTTGCTGCTCTGTCTTGTTAATGACAGACGCCACGCTGTTGTTGGATAGCTTTGTGATGACCTTGGTGTTGGTGAGCACGATGGTCTTGCCGTTTGCCAGTGTAACCTCGTTGTCCGACACTTCGGAGCTGTCCGCATCGTCGCCGCCGAACACAACATGCGAGACCACGCTCGCCCAGGTATATCCGGTCGTAGTCCCCAGGTCGCTCTTGGCTCTGCGCCCGATGTGCAGCTCGCGCGCAGCATGCGCCTGCACCATGGACGGCACCGTCATGCCATAGGCCGAAACACCGGCTATGACCAGCACGAGCGAGCAGGACAGCAGCACGCACGCCCGAGGCGCCAGGCCCAGCCGGCGTCGCATGCGCACCGCGGCGCCATGCTTTGTCTGAGTGCCCCCGGGCCGCATGCGTTCTCCTCCAACAAAAACACGCCGCTCAAGAGCGGCGCATTCACACATATCCATAGTTGAGTGTATCAGCGAACCCAAAAGGTTGCGCAACGAATGGGCAAATACGGGACGCGAGCGGACCCGTCCACGCGATAAGCGGATACAGGGCAGGTTTGTTGCACAACAAACGCATGAACAAGGGCCCAATTATGAGAACCCCGTGCGGCAAGCCGATAGGCCATGACGCGGCGCGCCCGACAGCTAAATCGCGCGGCGGGCCTCGATGGCGCGCCCAAGCGTAAGCTCGTCGGCATACTCCAGGTCGCCGCCCACAGGCAGGCCGCTCGCCAGGCGCGACACCTCAACACCCAGCGGCTTGATAGTACGAGCAAGATAGCTCGCCGTGGTCTCGCCCTCAATGTTGGGATTGGTGGCGATGATGACCTCGTGGATATCCTCGTGGCCCAAGCGCGCCAGCAGCTCGCGGATGTGCAGCTGCTCGGGACCGATCTTGTCCATGGGGCTGATCACGCCGCCCAGCACGTGGTACAGGCCGTGGTAGCTGCCCGTACGCTCAATCGCCTGGACGTCGCGCGGCTCGCCCACCACGCAAATGCGGGTGGTATCGCGCATCGAGTCCTGGCAGATGGAGCACTCGTCGGCCGTAGCATAGTTAAAGCAGCGGCTGCAAAAGTGGACCTCCTGCTTAACCTCCAGGATGGCCTCGGCCAGGCGGCGGGCCTCCTCGGCATCGGCCTCCAACAGGTAATAGGCGATGCGCTGGGCCGACTTGGGACCGATACCCGGCAGACGGCCCAACTCATCGAGCAGTTTTTGCAGACTGTGATTCGCACTCATATATATGCGCGTCTTAGAACGGCATGCCCGGGATGTTGAGACCGCCGGTGATGGCGCCCATCTGCTTGTTGGCGAGCTCGTTGACACCGCGGACGGCCTCGTTGACGGCAGCCATGATCATGTCCTGCAGCATATCGACGTCCTCGGGGTCGAGCGCATCGGGGTCGATGGTGAGGTTGACAAGCTCCATCTCGCCGTTGACGGTCACCTTGACCATGCCGCCGCCGGCAGAGGCGTCGACGGTCTGGGACTTGAGGTTCTCCTGCGCGGCGGCAAGCTGCTCCTGCATCTTGCGAGCCTGCTTCATCATCTGCTGCATGTTCATACCGGCCATAATGGCTCCTTTACGTGCGGCCGCGCGACGAGCTGCAAGGGCAGCCGGAGCGCGGCGGGACTTTCAAACTCAAAAATCGTACCACGGCGCGCGGCGAGAGAGCGGGGCGGACGTGTTACCTCAGTCGATATACATGTCCTGGAGTGCAAGCCGCACCCAAAGATTATGCAAGGTTGAATAATTCGCATCTGCATAATATTGAAAGCTAAATCTTGTAGAGCCGGAATCCGACATTTAATGCGTACCACTAAATGGCTAAATGCCGAGCCACTACTCGAGGTGGCGCTCATGACGGCGGGGTATAATTTGATTGCCATAGATAGCAATTTGGAGGTGCCCCATGAATGCCCCCGACGCGCTCCAAAACATCCGCTCAAAACACCCCGTTGCATATGTGGTTCTCTATCTCTTTGTCGGCTGGGCATTGCTGGTTGTCATCACCCATGCCGTAGCTCTTGGAGCAGAACTGCTGATAGCCAGCTCGGACCAGCCGGTCGTCAAATGGGAAACGACCGATGAGTGCACCGATGGAACCCGAACCATTTACTACAACAGCCCGTCCCTCTACCAAGAGCTCAAGGTCAAGATAAAGGACTTCAAGATTGTCGATGCCGAACCGGGCTCTTTATTGACAATCGGAGCAACCATCAACGCCGAGCAAGTCGAGCACACGGACAGCCATGCGACGTATCGTATCGACCTCAGCATCCTAGGCCGCCCGTCACGCACCTGTCTACTCGAATGCGATATACGCGACACCACACTACACATGTCCGAAATACAGATGCGCCCGGACAAAGAGACCTCTTCGTGAGCAGTATACCCGCCCGCACGGTTACTCCACCGGTTTGAAGATGGTGGCCTGGCCAAAGACGTTGCGGATGAGGGCTTTGGCCTCATCCTCGGTCTGCGGGATGCTCGGGGCTGCGCCCTGGTGGCCGAAGGGGCTGCCCGCGCCGGGGTTGGACTCCCAGGGAGCGGCAGGGGCGTCTTCCTCTTTGGGGACAGTTGCAGCGGACTTGGGCGCGGACGCCGCACCCGGCACGTCGAACGGGGGCAGATCGTCCCCGCCGGCATCGGCAGCAAAGCCGCCGACCATGGCGTCGTCGTAGGGAACCTGCTCGGATTCCCACGGTGCAGCCTGTGCAGACGGCTGAGCCTTGGGAGCGGCAGAGCGCTCGGGCGCGCGGGGCGCGGGCTCGGTCGGGAGCTTGCCCGTGGCAGGAGCGCCGGCAGGGTTGTCGGAGCGCAGCCAGGGAGCCTTAGCCAGGTCGGATGACTTGGGCGCAGGCGCGGCGGCGGGCTTGGGCGCGGGGACCGGAGCAGCCGGTTTGGGCGCCGCAGGCTCAGGCGCCGACGGGGTCGGTACCGCCACCGGCGCTGTTATTGGCTGCGGAGCGCTGGCGCTCGAGGATACAGGGGCCGCCGAGGACACGGGTTGCGGGTCCGCAGATGCCGCAGCCCGTGCAGATGGAGAATGCTCCTCATGTTGAGGAGCCGGCGTGCCACCCCCATCCAGGACATAGTCGACGGTGCGACGACCGAAGACCGCACTGACTGTCGGCAGGACTACCGACTGCGTGTCGGCACGTCCGAGCATCTTGATGGCAAAGGTCGAACCCGCGGGGAACGAGACGGTGAGCTTGGAGCCGTCGTCGGCCGTAGCGCGGGCGTTGAGCAAAAGCCCTGCGTAGGAGGCCTGACGAGCCTTGACGCGCTCGACGACCTCGGCCCATTTGCGCTGGAGCTCGCCAGCGTCCTCGACCGCGGGGGTCTCGGCAGCACCGGCGGCGGCAACCTGGGCGGCGTTGTTGGGCTTGGACACCGGCACGGTCGATGCAGCAGGCTCGGGAGCCGGAGCCGCAACGGGTTGAGGTGCAGGCGTTACAGGTTTGGGCGCGGGAGCCGGAGCCGCAGACTTGGACGCAGGCTGGGCCGCCGGAACAGCAGCGCCGCGGTCCCAAGGCATGCCACCCTGATGCGCGGGCGTAGCAGCGGGGGCGGCAGTCACCGCGGGAGTAGCAGCTCGGGCACCCGAGATCAGCGTCGGTTGTTGTGTCGTCGCAGGCGCAGCCGCGACAGCCGCAGGCGCACTCGCTTGAGCAGCAGCCACGCTCGCCGGAACGGCGGCGTTGGCAACCATGGCCTCCAAGCGTGCCACGCGCTCGGCCAAAGCCTCAATCGTTAAATCGGCCTCGGGACGCGCCAGGCGAGTGCAGGCGATCTCGAGCACCAGGCGCACGTCGCTCGCACCCCTCATCTCCAGCGCGGCATCGTCGAGCACCGTCAGCACGCGAGCCAAACGGTCGGCAGGATGCTCGCCAAAGGCAGCGGCCTCGGCAGCAAGCGCCTCGGCCTGCTCGGCGCCGCCCTCAAACAACTCGGCACGGGCACCGGCAACGCAGGCCACGTACACGTCGCGCACATGCGCCACCAGGTCGCGCGTCAGTTCCAGCAGATCGTTACCTTCCTCGACCTGCGCGCGAATAAGCCCATACAGCTCGGCGACATCGCGATCGGCAATGGCGCGCGCAAACTCGCCCAGAATCTGGTCCGAAACCTCGCCCAAAAGCGAGCGGGCATCGTCCGCATGCACGGTGCCGTTGCCGAAGACGCTCAGCTGCTCCAGCGTGGAGAGCGCGTCGCGCATGCCGCCCTTGGCATGGCGCGCCACGATGGCAAGCGCCTCATCGTCGTAGTCGAAGCCCTCCTGCTCGCACACGTATGCCAGGCGGCGCTCGATATCCTCGTTACCAATGCGGTGGAAATCGAAGCGCTGGCAGCGCGAAAGGATTGTCTCCAGAATCTTTTGCGGGTCGGTGGTACACAGCACAAAGATCACGTGCGCCGGCGGCTCCTCGAGCGTCTTGAGCAGCGCGTTAAACGCCGCCGTCGTGAGCATGTGGACCTCGTCGATGATATAGATCTTGTACTTGCCGCGCACCGGGGCAAAGTTAACGGAGTTGATGATCTCCTCGCGCACGTTGTCCACGCCGGTACGGCTTGCGGCATCGAGCTCGTAGACGTCTGGGTGGTTGCCCTCGGCGATGAGCTCGCATTCCTCACAGGTGCCGTCGGGCATGCAGCCGCTCGCACCCTCGGCGCGCGCCGCCTCGGCATTGCGGCAGAGCAGCGCCTTGGCAAGGATGCGCGCCATAGTGGTCTTGCCCGTGCCACGCGGTCCGCAGAACAGGTACGCGTGGGACAGACGCCCCTCGGTGATGGCGTGCTCGAGCGTCGAGACGATATGCTGCTGGCCCACCACGGAGTCGAAGGTGAGCGGGCGATACTTTCGGTACAACGATTCCATGGGTGCTCCCCCGGGTATACTGAGTCTTGTTGCCGCGGCGGCCATGCAGTCGCACGGCATACTGTATCCATAATAACCCGTACGGCGAGCCCGCCGCGATAGGAGTCCAAAGAGCATGGCAGACGCAGAGAGCAACCTCGTTCCCTCCGAAGCAGCCGACCAGGTCGAGGTCGCGCTCGAGGAGCAGGCCGCAGCCGATGACGGCATTCTGTACCTCAACGAGTATCAGTACGAAAACGACCTCGTCACCGACTTTGCGCGCCTGGTCGCCTCGCCCAAGCGCCGTGGCTCCCTGTACGTCGCCGCGGCGATTGCCGCGCTCATCGGCATCGGCATGCTGGTGGCCGGCGGCAACTGGATCAAGTTCGGCGTCGTCCTGATCGTATTCGGCGCCTTTTTGGCCTGGTGGAGCAAAAATCTGCACCATACGCTTGCGCGCGACTTTATCGAATCCGTCGAGGCAGACGAGTCCATGGGCGGCCGCTACCGCCGCGTCGCCGCCAACGAGGACGGCCTGATGGTCTGGGGCAAGAGCGGCAAGTCGCAGTTCTTCCCGTTTGAAAAGCTCGACCATGTACTCGACGGCGAGCGCATCTTTGTGGCCATGTTCGCCGACCAGGGCGTGACGATCCCTAAGGACACTTTTGTGCGTGGTGATGCCGAGCAGTTTGGCTCCTTCCTCAAGGCGCGCATCAACAAAAAGCTGCGCATCGAGACCAAACGCAAAAAGATGAAGGCCGAAAAGGCCGCTGCCAAGGCCAAGCAGGAAAGCGAGCCTAAGAATGCAAAGGCCAAACAGCGCAAGCAGAAGAAGAACAATAAGAAGCGCTAAGGCCAAGTCAGATAGGCCACCTCGCCCCGCTACCTTCACCATGCACCCGAGCGTGCTACACTAGCAGCATCTATGCCACCGCGAACGGCTCGGCTCCGCGCCCGCCGCTCGCAAATGAACTTTAAACGCACGAGGGTTGGCCATGCCGCTTTTCTCGCAACATACCGCCCGGTTCTCGCCGGACGTTCCCTTGGAGGGCACCAGCTCTCGCGAGCTGCTCAAGCGGTACCAGCCGCTCGAGACGCTTGCGACCGGCGGTTTTGGCTCCATCGAGATTTGCCGCGACACGCACCTGCGCCGCCGCGTCGCCATTAAGCGCATCCCCCTCACAAGCGGTGCCGGCATGCCCGCCAGCGACATCATGGATGTCCTGCGCGAGGCACACACCGCCGCCATGCTTCAACATCCCAATATCGTGCAGGTTATCGACTTTACGCACGACACCGCCTATGCCTATCTGGTCATGGAATATGTCGACGGCATGTCGCTGGCCGAGTTTTTGCATCGCGTGGACGGCCATTCGCTTACCTTTGACGAGGCCGCGGCAATTGCCGACGCGCTGGGCCAGGCGCTCACCTTCGCCCATAGCAACGGCGTGCTCCACCTGGATATTAAGCCCGCAAACGTGCTCATCGACCACTCGGGCAATGTAAAGCTCACCGACTTTGGCATGGCGCGACTGTCGTCTGCCGGCGGCTTTGGCGGCTCGCGCGGCGGCACCATCGGCTACATGCCGCCCGAGCAGCTCGACATCGAGACTGGCACAGTCGACGAGCGCGCCGATGTCTTTGCCCTCGCCTGCGTGATCTACGAGGGCTTGTGCGGCAGCGCTCCCTTTATGGCCGCCACGCCCGGCGACTCGCTCGGCCGCATCATCGGCGGCGCCACCTACCCCAGCGAGCTCATCCCGCACTTTCCCCCGGGAGCCGAGGCTGCGCTCATGAACGCCCTCTCCCCCATGCCGCAAGACCGCCCCAACAGCATCGAGGCATTTTGCGACCAGCTGCTCGCCGGCTTGGGCAGCGTGCGCGAGGGCCGTCGCAGCCTGGAGCAGATGGTGGGCGAGCTGTCGGATGACGAGCGCACGGCAGACGATATCGAATCGTTGCCCTATGAGGACGACACCATCGAGATCGACCCCGCGCTCGGCTGGGCCGGCACGCGCTGGAGCCACGCGCGCGATTACACGATGCGCGCCATCTCGGCGCTAACGTGTGGTGCCTTTAGCTTTTTGATCATGCAGACGGCTGGCGTCGCGGCGCTTCCCGGACTTATTGCCGCGGCCATCGCAATTGGGGCGGCCGCCGGCTTGGCACCGCAGATTGGCTCGGCCATCTCGGCCGTAGGCTTTTTGGTGCTCATGGCAAACGCCACCATGCAGGCGCAGGGCATCCTGTCGATGTTGCCCGTCGCGGTGATCTTTGCCGCTGCCATGTCCGGTTGGTGGATCGCCTGGGGTCGCACCGAGGCTGCCGCGAGCGCCGCGCTCACCTGCGCGGTGGCACTTGGCTGCCTAACGGGCGACGTCCTCCTTGCCGCCGGGGTCGCCGCCGGCATCGCGGCCTTTTGGCTCGGCCCGGCAAGCGCCGCGGCCGCCACGGGAATGGGCGCGCTTTTTGGCCACCTGGCTACGGTTGCGCTTTCCGCCAGAGGCGTGCTGGGGCTCGGCAATGTTGCCGCGGCACTGGGAGACGTGCTCTTCTGGGCTGCCGTCGTGCTCGTCGCGGCGACAGCTGCACTGACATCTCTGCTGCTCAACGCCCATGCCAAGCGTGCCGAGCAGGGCTCGAACCTGGCTGCAATCGCTGCCATCGCCGACTGCGGAATAGGCACCGCGGCGTCGCTCTGTCTTGCACACCATATGGAAATTGCCAGCCTTGCGGCCGCGGTCGTCGTCAAGGCGGCGGTTGCGGGAACCCTATCCTCTATAATCGTTGGGATGTGCCTATATTTGCTCGGATACCAAAGAACCTATACGGAGAGTGATCTTTCGTGAACTTCCTGAACATCTTCGAGGACCACGTGGCCGGCATCTTCGGCGCCACCCGTGCCCCGTTCTCCTTTAAGAAGCTTGCCAAGCAGGCCGCTCGCGACATGGAGGATCAGACTCTGGTGATCAACGGCGTCAACACCGCGCCGGCACTCTATACCATCCTGATCGCCGCCGACGACGATCCCATGCTCGCCCCGTTCTACCCCGAGCTTTCGCGCGAAGTCCGCGAGTTTGTGAAGGCACAGGCCGAAAAGCGCCGCTATGTGTTTGTCGGCGAGCCCCTCGTTCGCTTTATGATCGACCCCCAGCTGCGTGCCGGTAAGTTCTCGGTCTTTGCCGAGAACGTCGACGCCCCCACGCTCGGTCGTCTGTACGAGGAAGAGCGCGCCTACCAGAATGGCCTGGGCCAGAACAACTCGGCCGCAAGCCGCGCCGCCAGCGCTCCCCGCGCCGGCAAGCAGCAATTCGCCGCTCCGCAGCAACAGCACCCCGCCGCCATGCCCCAGCAGCCGACGCCCCGCGCCGCCGCTCCCGACCCGCTCGCCGTGGCCGATCCCTTTGCGCCCAACGTCCCCGACCCCGCCGCCGCGCCCATCCCCGTGCCGCAGACCGTCTCTCGTGACGCCCTCGCCGGTATGGGCGGAGCCGCCGCGACCGGCGCCGCCGTGGGCCTTGGCGCCGCGGCCGGTATTGCCTCCAACATGGCGAGCACCCGCGCCCCGCAGCGCCCGCTCGCCCAGCTCGTCGACGTCGTGAGCGGCGAGAGCCACAGCATCACTTCCGCGCAGGTGACCATCGGTCGCGAGCGTTCGGTTTCGGACATCGCCCTGCGCGACCCCAACGTGTCGCGCCGTCACGCCCAGCTCACCTTTACCGGTTCGGACTGGTCGATCGAGGACCTCAATTCCACCAACGGCACGCTCGTCAACAACCGCCGCATCACGCGCTGCCCGCTGCGCAACGGCGACCTGCTGACGTTTGGCCTGAGCACCTTTGAATTTAGGGGATAGTCGCTTATGAACATCGATATCGTCCTTTTTGCAGGCCGCATCGTCCTGGTCGCCCTGCTCTACATCTTCCTGTTCGCCGTCATGAAAACCGGCGTGGGACTCGTACGCGGCCAGCGCCGCGACTCCGCTATCTGGACGATCGATGTGGACAAAGGTCCGCGCGGCATCCGTGGCATCCATGTAGACATGCTCGGCCCCGTCATCGTGGGCCGCTCGCCGTCCTCGGACATCTGCATCAACGAACCGTTTGTCTCGGCCTCGCACGCACGCTTTTCGTTGCAGGGCCCGGCACTCATCATCGAAGACCTCAACTCGCTGAACGGCACGCTCGTTAACGGCCGTCAGCTGGTGGAGCCCGCAACGCTGCGCGAGGGTGATGAGGTCCAGATTGGCGACGTGGTCATGAAGGTGAACCGTCGATGATCGACGAGGAGAACAAGTCCGCAACCATGCCCGAGACGCCGACTGTCCCCGCAGCTGCGCCGGCTCATGCCGCTCCGGCGCGCCCTGCGACCGTGGAGCCCGAGGACACGGTGTTCTCCCTGCCTCTTTCGCATGTAACTCAAGAATATCCGACACTCGTCGATGACGAGGACGCCGATACCGAGCAGCTCGATGCCCCCATCGGCGCGCACGCTGCCGAGCAGTCGGCGGAACCGGAGGCAGCGCCCGCACCGGCTCACTTTGCCGAGCCCGTCGCCGAGGCGATTAACGAGAGCGCTGCCGTGTTTGCAGCCCCCGAGCCTGCCGCGCCGGTATTCCCCGTCGCCCCGGCAAGCGAGGCGGCACCCGCATCCGCAACGCCTGCCGAAGTCGAGCAGCCCGTTGCCGCGCCCGCCGCAGCTCCCGAGCCCTCCGCTCAACCCCAGAGCACGCCCGCGCCGTCGCACTTTGCGACGTCCGAGCCGACGGCTGTCGAGCCGCAGCAGGACGACGATCCCGCCGACCGCGTAACCGAAGATCTCAACCTTCCGGACGTCTCCGACGCCGAGTCGGGAGACGATGCCGACACCGTCTCCCCCGGCGACACCGCCGAGATCGATGTCGCCGCCGTGGAGGCAAAGCTCAAAGATCCCGGCTCGACCATGAGCTTTGAGCCGCTGACCGACGAGCGCATCGAGACCGACTCGACCTACGACGCCGGCACCACCACGCAGCTTATGTGGGGCGCCCGCTCCGACGTCGGATGCGTACGCCCGCACAATGAGGACTCCTATCTGGTGCAGTCGCCGCTCTTTTGCGTGTGCGACGGCATGGGAGGACACGCCGCCGGCGAGGTGGCATCCTCCATCGCCGTCGAGACCATCGCCAAGACGGCGCCGCAGTCCGCCGACGCCGCGCGCCTGGCCGCAGCCGTCGAGGCCGCCAACGCAGCCGTGATCGAGGCCGCCCTCAACGGCCTGGGCAAACCCGGCATGGGATGCACGGCCACCTGCGCCTACATCGAAAACGACACGCTCGCCATCGCCCATGTGGGCGACTCGCGCGCCTACCTGCTCCACGAGGGCACGCTCATCCGCGTGACCCGCGACCACTCCTACGTGGAGGAGCTCGTGGATGCCGGCGAGATTACGGCCGACGAGGCCCGCGTCCACCCCAACCGCTCGGTCATCACCCGCGCGCTGGGCTCGGATCCCGCCATGTATGCCGACCACTTTACCCTGCACATCGAGGAAGGCGACCGCCTGATTCTGTGCTCCGACGGTCTTTCGAGCATGATTCCCGATAGCGATATCGAGAACATCGCTACGCAGTCCTCGAGCGCACAGATCTGTGTCGACAACTTGGTGGACGCGGCGCTCGCCGCCGGCGGCCACGACAATGTGACCGTGGTGGTCGTCGACCTGGTCGACGACGGCGTCATGCGCGAGGCAAAACGCGTCCGACGCCGCAATGTCACCATCGCCACCGTCTTGGCCCTTGTCTTTGTGCTGGTAGCAGGCATCTGGGCATACACGGGCATCACCGGCTCCTATTACTTGGGAACCTACCACGGCAATGTCGCCGTCTGGCGCGGCCTGCCCGGCAAGACGCTCGGGGTCGAGCTCCACTGGCTCGAAAGCGAAACCAGCATCAAGCTGTCCGACCTGCCCGAAGACACGCAAAACCGCCTGAAGGCAGGCATTCCACAAACGAGTGTCGACGATGCGCAGGACACCATTTCCAAGTACCGCCATCAGATTGACGAGGAGCAGACCCGTCAGGTGATTGACGCCCAAACGATTCGCGACAACACCGATCAGGAATCCACCTCCGAGTCAGATTCCGAGAAAACCGCCGAACAGTCAGCCGAGGCCGAAGCCTCCGATAAGAATTAGAAAGGGAGTGCCGCTTATGAGTCGCCGCAACACCGAACTGCTCTTGCTCATCGCCTCGGCGTTCCCCGTCATCCTGCTCTATGCGATGTACGTGCTCACCGCGGGTGCCACGATTTCCTTTGAGACGCTCGCCGTGCCGATCGGCCTGTTCGCCGCCTTCGCCGCGGCGCATATCGCCGTGCGCATCCTGGCGCCCGGCGCCGACCCCGCCATCCTGCCCATCGTCTTTGTGCTCTCGGGCATCGGCATCACATTCGTGACGCGCCTGGCCCCCGACCTCGCCATCTCGCAGCTCATCATCTTGTTTGTCTCGGTGGCGCTCATGGTGGGAACGCTCGCGCTGGTCAAGAACCTCGACGTGGTCATGCGCTACAAGTACACCTTTGGCATTATCGGCATCATCCTGCTGATGCTGCCGATCTTTATCGGCACCACGATCTCGGGCTCCAAGCTGTGGATTCGCATCGCGGGCTTCACCATCCAACCTGGCGAGTTCGCCAAGGTCTTCATCGTCCTGTTCCTGGCAGGCTATCTGGCCGAGAACCGCGAGCTGCTCTCCATCTCCAACCGCAAGATCCTGGGCCTCAAGATTCCGCGCTTCCGCCTGCTGCTGCCGCTGTTTGCCGTGTGGGGCGTGTGCCTGCTCATCGTCGTCTTCGAACGCGACCTGGGCTCGGCCGTCCTGTTCTACACCATCTTTTTGCTGATGCTCTATGTTGCCACGGGACGCTTTTCGTACGTCATCATCGGCCTTGCGCTGCTGGCCGTTGGAGCCGTGGGCGCCTACAAGTTCCTATCGCACGTGCAGGTGCGCTTTCAGGTCTGGGTCGATCCGTTTAAGGACGCCCAGGGCCAGGGCTACCAGATCGTACAGTCACTTTACTCGCTGGCTGACGGCGGCCTGGTTGGCGTCGGCATCGGCAATGGCATGGCAAACAACATCCCCGTCGTCGAGTCCGACTTTATCTTCTCGGCCATCGGCGAGGAAATGGGCCTTTTGGGCGGCGGCGCCGTGCTCATCCTGTTTATGCTTTTTGCCGTGCGCGGCCTCACCACGGCAGCCCGCGCCAAGTCCGACCTTGCCGCCTTTAGCGCGACCGGGCTTACGGCGGCCATCAGCTTCCAGGCATTCTTAATCGTTGGCGGCGTAACCCGCCTAATCCCGCTGACCGGCGTCACCCTGCCCTTTATGAGCCAGGGCGGTTCTTCGCTGCTGGCGAGCTTTATCATCGTCGCGCTGCTGCTGCGCGCCGGCGACGAGGCAACCGGACGCGAAGCCGAGCTCACCGGCACCGGCACCATGGCCGCCATCACCGATGACCAGGTCGCATCAGCCGCCGCCCCGACCGGTACGCGTTTTGCCAACGTACCTTCCTACAGCCACGGCAACCACTCCGCGGGTTCACGCATGCGTCGTCGCCTGCTCGACACGCCAGAGTCCGGCGTGCTCGGCCGCGTGGCACTTGCCAACCGTCTGACTCGTGCCGTGTTTGCCTTTACGGCGCTGTTCGCCATCCTTATCGGCAACCTCACCTATGTCCAGGTCATCAAGGCAAAGGATTACCAGGACATGCCGACCAACAACCACACCATCGCCCGCTCCAAGTACATCCAGCGTGGCTCCATCATCACGTCCGACGGCGTGACACTAGCCGAGTCGTTGCAGCAGGAGGACGGCACCTACGCCCGCTCCTACCCCAACGGCAACATGGCCGCGCACGTGGTGGGCTACGTGAGCCAGCAATACGGCACCGCCGGCATCGAGAGCGTCATGAACGATACGCTCACCGGCTCCAAGGATTACTCCAGCTGGAACAACGCCATCGCGTCGCTCGCGGGGCAGACCCAGCCGGGCAATACCGCCAAGCTCACCATCGACTCGCGCATCCAGACGGCTGCCGAGCAGGCGCTCAAGGGCTTTAAGGGCGCTGTGGTGGTCATGGATCCGCGCACCGGTGCGGTCCTTGCGTGCGCGAGCTCGCCCACCTACGACAACACCAACATCGATGCGCTGCTCCAGTCGGGCGGCGGCGAGGACGGCTCCATGTACGACCGCGCCATGGACGCGCTGTACACCCCGGGCTCGACCTTTAAGGTCGTCACACTCTCCGCGGCGCTCGAGACCGGCACCGCCAGCCTTACCAGCACGTACCAGGCGCCCGGCTCCATGGACATCGGCAACGCGCCGGTCACCAACTATGCCAACGAGAGCTACGGCACCATCAGCCTGCAGCAGGCCTTCGCCGTGTCGTCCAACGTCGTCTTTGGCCAGGTGGCAAACGAGGTCGGCGCCAGCTCGCTCGTCCAGTTTGCCAACGCCTTTGGCTACGGCCAAAAGCTCGGCCAGGACCTGACCTCCGCCGCCTCCATCATGGCCGACCCGTCGCTTATGACCGAGTGGGAGACCGCTTGGGCCGGCGCCGGCCAGCCCGTCGGCATGGACCACACGCCTGGCCCGCAGACCACCGTTATGCAGAATTGCGTGATCGCTGCGGCTATCGCCAACAGCGGCGTGGTCATGGACCCGTTCTTTGTGTCCCAGATACTCGCCCCGGACGGAACCGTGGTTAAGACCACGCAGTCCCGCTCGCTGGGCCAGGCTGTCAGCTCTGCCACGGCCGACCAGGTCAAGCAGGCCATGCTCGCCGTCGTCCAGTCCGGTACCGGCACCGATGCCCAGATTCCGGGCGTCAAGGTTGCCGGCAAGACCGGTTCGGCCGAGACCGGCGGCACCAACGTCAACTCTATGTTTGTTGGCTTTGCACCTTACGATTCACCCACGGTTGCCATCTCGGTGGCCTTGGAGGATTACGACAAACACGACGTCAAGGCGGCCAAGATTGCCGGCATCGTCCTGACCGCGGCGCTCGCCGCACAGGGAGCGTGATGCCCATGATCAAAGCGGATACTTGGGGCACACCGCGGCCGATGAGCTAGCGGCAACGCGCCACACGGCCCCGGCGGCCACACATTTGGTACTACACACATCGTTGAGCGAATAGTTATGTTAGGAGCAGGAATGGAACAGAGGGTCCTCGGGGGAAGATACCTCCTCAAGGATAAGGTGGGAACGGGCGGCATGGCGACCGTCTTCCGTGCGCAGGATCAGGTCCTCGACCGCACGGTTGCCGTCAAGATCATGCTGCCGCAGTATGCCGGCGATGCCACCTTCGCCGCCCGCTTTAAGCAGGAGGCCCAGGCAGCAGCCGGCCTGTCCTCCCCCTATATCGTGGGCGTCTACGATTGGGGCAAGGACGGCGACACCTATTACATCGTCATGGAGTACCTGCGCGGTACCGACCTTAAGAGCGGCATCAAGAGCCACGGCGCCCTCGATCCCAAGAAGGTCGCGCAGATCGGCTCGCAGATCAGCTCCGCGCTTTCAGTCGCACACAAGCACGAGATCATCCACCGCGACATTAAGCCGCAAAACATCATGGTGCTGCCCGACGGCAACATCAAGGTCATGGATTTTGGCATCGCACGCGCTAAGAACAGCCACCTCACGCAGGATAACAACGTTCTGGGCACCGCCCACTATGTAAGCCCCGAGCAGACCCGCGGCCAGGACCTCGGCCCCACCTCGGATATCTACTCGCTGGGTGTCGTCATGTACGAGTGCGCCACCGGCCGCGTACCCTTTGACGGCGACGACGCCATCTCGGTCGCGCTCAAGCAGGTCAACGAGCTCCCCATCCCGCCGAGCCAGATCAACTCCGGCGTCGATGCCGACCTGGAACGCATCATCCTCAAGTGCATGGAGAAGGACCCGGCAAACCGCTTCCAGACGGCCGACGAGCTGCGCCAGGTGCTCAACAGCTACCTGTCCGGCCGTGCCGTCAACGTCTCGGAGCCCACGCGCATCATTGGTGCCGCCGGCGACCTGGGTGCCACCAAGACCCGTGAGCTTTCCGACTCAACGCGCGCTATGGTTCGTCCCGTCTCGGGCGTGAGCGGTCAGAATACCGCCCGTAGCGCTGTCTCGGGCTCCACGGGCTCCTACGAGGTCGAGAAGCCTAAGTCCAACAAGAACAAGATCATCGCCGCCGTGATTGCCGCCGTCGCCGTAATTGGCGTTGTAGTGGCCTTTGCCACGGGCATGTTCAGTGGCGAACAGGTCACGGTGCCCGACGTGCTGGGCAAGGACCAGGAAACCGCTATTGAGCTGATCAAGGAAGCAGGCCTTGAGGTTGGCACCGTCGACCAGAGCTACAACGACGATGTCGACGAGGGAAAGGTCGCCGAGCAGACCCCCAACGGCAACACCAAGAAGGCCAAGGGCACAAGGGTGAACCTGGTAATCTCCAAGGGCCCCAAGCCCTCCGAGAAGGTTGAGGTTCCGCGGCTCCTCGGCCTGACCAAGGACCAGGCCGAGGCCGCACTGGCAAGCGTGGGCCTGAAGGGCAGCGCTTCGGAGGAAGCCAATGAGGCCGAAGAGGGCCAGGTCTTTGAGCAGAGCACTGCTGCCGGCAAGGAGGTCGAGAAGGGCACGACCATCTCGTACAAGGTCTCTGGCGGCCCGGACACCACCTCGGTGCCCGATCTGACCGACATGACCGAGGCCCAGGCGCGCAACGCTCTCGACATGGCTGGCTTTGGCGTCGACGTGAGTTACCAGGAAAACGACTCGGTTACCGAGGGCACCGTAATTAGCTGGAACCCCAGCGGCAAGCAGAAGCCCGGTGCCACGATCACCGTCGTCATCGCCAAGAAGTCCGGCAAGGCCAGCGTCCCGGGCAACCTGTACGGCAAGAGCATCTCCGCCGCCGTCACCGCGCTCAACAACGCCGGTTTCTACAACATCGCGTTCTGCGACCAGAACGGCAACCCCGTGAGCAGCAACGAAAACGCCACCGTCACGGGCGTCTCCCCCACCGGCAAGCAGTCCACCGACAGCACGATCACGCTGACGGTTTCCATCTCCGGTTCCGGCGACGACTCCGAGTCTAGCAACTAACGTCGATCGCTTGTTGCTTCGAGCGGCTTAGACCGCAAACACATTCGCTCAGAAGCGCCCGCTTGCTCCCCCAGCAAGTGGGCGCTTTTCTTTTGATGTGGGATTGCCGCCCATGGATGAACGCGGCTTTAAACCAGAAGAGCCCGGCACCATGGCGGTACCGGGCTCGATAAATCTCTGGTGCCCCCGGGCGGATTCGAACCGTCGGCACCCGCTTTAGGAGATATGATTTAATGCTACCCCCTACTATTCATCAAGCATCATTGAACACCATATAACTGCAGATAAAAGGCCCACTTTGCTTGCGTCCTACTGCTGGGCCTTTCATGAAAATAGGGACACCGAGCGCAACGCGTTGCGCTGAGTCCTGAGGCTGTTGCAATGAAAATGAGAATCAAGGCTTCGATAGCAGGATGACAACGCAGGATGACAACGCAGGCACAATTTGATTTTTGAAATATGGACGAATTCCTCGTCAGGAGGGTAAAATGGTGCCGACGGCAGCCCAAGTTGTAGAGAGCTGGGCAGAGCCGTTGCTTAATGAAGTTGGGTCATCGTCTTAGCGACGGTGGCCTTTCTTTTTGGGCTTCGAACCCTGCTTGAGTGCCTTGGAAAGGCCGACAAGGGCCGTGAGGAGCGAGACCAAAGCGGTCAGGAGCTTCACGAGCTCGGTGAAATCGGTCATGGGCATCACCTCCCATCAAATGGAGGGCTCTGCCCGGCACGAGGACTGCCGACAGCGAGGATGATTTTATCAGAGTGGTTGGCCCTCTCCGATCAATTCACGCTCCTCACCCTCGTGAAGAGTGCGGGCATGGCAGAATCGGCACTAAACGGCAGTGCGTTAGGGCACCGACGACGAGCTTTCAAAAACTAGCAAGGCGTATCGTCGTTGCGGTACCGGAATCGGCAAATCTCTGGTGCCCCCCGGGCGGACTCGACCCCCCCCGCGGGGAAATTGGTGACGCGGGTGTCGACGGTCCGAATCCGCCGACAGTCCCCACAAACCAGAAACGGCGCCGCTCTCGCGACGCCGTTGTGTTCTCTGGTGCCCCCGGGCGGATTCGAACCGTCGACACCCGCTTTAGGAGAGCGGTGCTCTATCCCCTGAGCTACGGAGGCATGTTGTACTAGTGTAGCAGATTTACTGCATCGCCATACACCCCATGACCAGACTTCAAAGTTGCGGTGGAATAGTTCCTGCCTAAAGCATCTAAAGCCGCATTTAAGAACTATTCCACCGCAACTTATGAGGGGCTAGTTGCCTTTGTGGAAGATGTTTTTGATAACGGAGGGGATGCTCTTGGCGCCCTTGGTCGTCACGTCGATAAAGTCGGGCGAGCGCACGAGTTTATCCTCGTCTACGTACTTGCGCACCGCGCGAAGCGTCTCTTTGTCGTCGCGCGTCGAAAACGTAAAGTGCCCGTTATCCTTGGTAAAGATGGCAAAACGCGTGATCTTCTTGGTGCCGCGCAAAACCTCGGCGGCGATATAGTCGACCTCGTCCCACGGGATTTGAATATAATCCTCGGGGTTGCGCTCGTTGTAGTACTCAAACGCCTTGTTGCCCACCATCACGTTGCCGTGGCTGGTAAGTCCCATCAGGCAGGTTGCCGGCGTTGCCAGATCGACCGTGCTGTTCTGAGATTGCGCCATGCGCGCCTCGCCCTCCAAATAAAACAATCGGACCGCATCCAGTGTAGCCACCGGGTGCGGTCCGTTTCAATGGCTCAAAGGCCCTTGCTTAGCAAACCTCGGTCTTAAGCCGAAGCGTGCTTACATAAAGCCGCAGACGCGACCGATGATGCCAACGGCGAAGAGGGCCAGGATGATGACGATCGGGCTGACCTTCTTCTTGAGGAGCTTGCAGACCAGCAGGGTCAGGCACACGGCGGCAAGGCCGGGGATGAGCTGGTCGAGGTTGCCCTGAAGCGTGGTAACCTTCACCTGGTCAAGAGCGGTGGAGCCGATGGAGTCATACATCGACAAAGCCTGCTTGACACCCTCGGTACCGGAAGGCAGGTTAGCCCAGTCGATGAAGGCACCAGCGGACTGCGTGACCTTGGAGACGACCGGGGTGAAGGAGATGGACACCCAGCGCTCGACCAGGGCGCCGATGATGAACATACCAAGGATGGAAGCGCCCTCGGTGACCTTGCCCATCAGACCGCCGGAGAGGTCCTTGGCGATGGAGGAGCCGACCTTGTAGCCAAACTCCTGCGTGTACCACAGGAAGGCGTAACGGATGATGTTCCACGCGAAGAAGAACAGCAGCGGACCGGCAATGCTACCGGACAGGGCCAGGGAAGCGCCCAGAGCGCCCAGGATCGGACGAAGGGTGAACCAGAAGGCGGGGTCACCGACGCCGGCGAGCGGGCCCATCATACCGACCTTGACGCCCTGGATGGCGACGTCGTCGATCGGTGCGCCGTTGGCGCGCTCCTCCTCGAGAGCGAGGGTAACGCCAATGACGGGGGCGGAAACATAGGGATGGGTGTTGTAGAACTCCAGGTGGCGCTTAAGAGCGGAAATCTGGTCGTCCTTGCTGGTGTAGAGCTTCTTGATCGCAGGGATCATTGCGTAGCACCAGCCACCGTTCTGCATACGCTCGTAGTTCCACGAGCCCTGAAGGAACTGATGACGGAAGCAAACCTTCTGACGATCGGACTTAGAAAGCTGAACCTTGTTCTCTGCCATATGTATCACTCCCTTCCTACTCGTAATCATTCAGGATGTCACCGAGCGGGTCACCGGAGCCGCCGCCCATGCCACCATTCTGCTTGGCGAAATCCTTAAGGCCAAGGTAGATAAGGGCAAGGGAGATGCCGATGAGACCGAGGGCGATCAGCGTGAGCTGAGGGATGGCAGCCAGGACGAAGCCGAGGATGAAGAACGGCCAGGTCTCCTTGGTGGCCATCATGTTGATGACCATGGCGTAACCGACGGAAGCGACCATGCCGCCGCCGACAGCCATGCCGCCGGCCAGCCAGTCGGGCATAGCGTTGAGCGCGTTGGTCACGGCCTCAGCCGGGATGATGCACAGAAGGACAGCCGGGATGGCGATACGAACACCCTGCATGAGGATGCCGGCGTACTGCCAACGCTCGATGCCGGCGAAGTCGCCCTTCTCGGCGCAAGCGTCCATGCCGTGGACCATAGCGGTTGCCAGGGTACGGCAAATCATGGTCAGGAACAGGCCGGCGACGGACAGAGGCACGGCGACGGCGATAGCAGCGGTAACGGCCTTAGCCGAATCGGTGGCGCCACCGTTAAGGGCGAGCACCATGATAATGGCGGAAGCGACCGAAGCCAGTGCGGCGTCAGGTGCGACGGCGGCGCCGACGTTAGCCCAGCCAAGGGCCATCATCTGAAGCGAGCCGCCCAGGAGGATGCCCTCCTGAAGGTGACCGGTTACGAGACCGATAAGCGTGCACGCAACGAGCGGCTGATGGAACTGGAACTGGTCCAGAACGCCTTCCATACCGGCAAGCAGCGCGATGATCGCGATAAGAACAATAGTAAGCGCGGACATATATCGGACCCTCCTTTACTATGCTTGAGCGGCCAGTTCGGCCTTAGCTTTCTTCAACATGGCGTCGAGATCCTCGGAGGAATCCGAAGGAACCTTGCGAACCTCGAACTTGACGCCCTTGGCCTTGAGGGCCTCGAGAGTCTTGACGTCGTCATCGCCCATAGCGACGGCGTTGGTGACGACGACCTTGCCCTTGGAGTGGGCCATGGAACCGATGTTGACTTCCTTGATGTCGACGCCGGCCTCGATGGCCTTGAGCAGATCCTGCGGGTTCTCGAAGAGCAGCATGGCCTTGGTATCACCAAAGCGCGTGTCCTTGACGACCTCGGCCATCTTCTTGATGGGCACGACGTTGGCATGGACTCCCGGAGGGGCAGCCTGCTCGATCATGGTCTTGCGGAGCTCGTCGTGAGCAACGCCGTCGGAAACCACGATGATGCGGTTGGGGTTGATCTGCTTGGTCCACGTGGTGGCCACCTGGCCATGAAGCAGACGGGTGTCGATACGGACGTGGGCAATCTTGATGTGCCCGTCGCCGATGACAGTTCCCGGAGGGATGGCGCCTGCAGGAGCAGCGGCGGCCGCAGCCGGCTTCTTCTCCTCGGGCTCCAGAGACTCGGGCTTGACGCGCACGCCAGCCTTAGCCTCAGTCACGAGATGTTTTGCGATCGCATGTGCAGTGTTCTTTGCGTCAAAGCGCTGCGAATATGCCTCGATGAGCATAGGCAGGTTGACACCGGTGACGATAGCCCAGGAATCGTGGCCCTCGATGAGCCCGCTGATCTGGTTGAACGGCGTGCCGCCCCACAGATCAACGAGGAAGAGCACCTGCTCCTGGTCCTCGAAGGAAGCGATTGCTTCCTCGACCTTGGCGCGGAAGTCGTCGGGGCCCATGCTCGGCTCGAGCGAGACCACGGCTACAGACGGCTGATCGCCAAAGACCATCGAGCCCGTCTGCTTGATTCCAGCAGCCAAGTCCCCGTGGCTAGCAAGAACAATACTTACCATCACATAACCTCCTTTTTGTCTACGTAATTCCTACACGACATGAAAGGAGTATACCTGTTTGCTTTGTGGAATTATAGCTAAAACCGCAAAAGGTTGGATTATTTGTTTAAACGTCAAGGTTTGTTACAAGTTGATTACATTGCTGATTTTTAGCTCATTACCTGCTTAAACGTGGCCTACAGACCCATGTTTTCAGACAGTTACAAGTGGGCTGTTCATTAATACCGCTTTAGAGCGGCAACGAATGCGTCTGTAATGGCGCTCTTTTGTTTAGACAGACCAAACTTGACTTATTTAGCCAAATATGCTCCAGATACTTAGCCCATGTAGTCGTTGGGGACGTTCTTTTTTGACTAGTCATGTAAGAACGTCCCCAACGACTAAGTTAGGCGATGTGGAGGGGGTTGGCGGCGTCGACGGCATCGGAGGTGTCGGCGGGAGCAGTCGGGCCGCCCGAGGCGGCGTCCGCCGGGTCCTCGTCGGGAGTCTCGATCTGCTTGATCATGACCTCTTGGCCTTGCAGCAGATAGGTCTCGTCGCTACCGCAATGGGGGCAGGTCTTACCGTGCTCGACCGTCGCGTAGTCCCGTCCGCATACCTCGCAGTGCGTCACGGCCTCGACAGGCTCCACGATAAGCTCCGCGCCCTGTGTGATGGGCTTTTTATCTGCCGCCCAACGCCAAGCATCGAGCAGCAGATCGGGAACGACGCCCGAGACCTCGCCCAACAGCAACGTCACGCTCGAGACACGACCCACGCCATTGGCGCGCGCCACATTCTCGACATCGCGAATGATGTGATAGACGATTCCTAATTCATGCAAGGCGAAAACCCTTCTGCAGCGGTTGATACGATGTCAATCCAACGTCAGCGAGCGGCGATCCAGGTGCCCCAGGTTGCCCCGAAACAAGGCGTCCGCTGGGCTTTTGCCCGCGGCGCCGAAGTTGAGGGGCAAGATGGGGTGCCTGGGCGCCGCGCAGCGTCGGCAGTGCCGCCGTTCGTTAGAACGGCGGAACCAAACTACTTCTTCCCAAATTTAATCTTGATGGCACGCTTCAAAGCATACTTGCCGAGGCTTGGGAGCTTTTGCTCGTATTTGACCATCGTTGAGCAATCGGGGCGGTCGCGATCCAGATGGATGGCGTCGAACGCGCACTTGGTGGTGCACAGGCCGCAACCGATGCACTTGTTGGGGTCGACGATCGAGGCACCGCAACCCAGGCAGCGGGCGGTCTCGGCACGCACCTGCTCCTCGGTAAAGGTCTCGACATACTCGCTAAACGGCTCAGCCTTCTCGCGCTCGCGGTCAACGTGGGCAACCTCGCGGCTCGCGTTGTCGTAGCCCTCGAGCACAACGTCGTCGCGGTCGAGCGCGGTGTAGCGGCGCTGGTTGCGGCCGATGGTGAGCGTGGAGCCCGGCTGCACAAAGCGGTGGATGGACACGGCGGCCTCGTGACCGGCAGCGATGGCGTCGATGGCAAAGCTCGGACCGGTGTAGACGTCGCCGCCCACAAAGATGTCGGGCTCGGCGGTCTGGTAGGTCTGGGGATCGGCAAGGGCACCCTGGCCGCGGCCAAGCTCCACCTTGGAACCAGCCAGCAGGTCGCCCCACACAATGGACTGGCCAATCGACATGACCACGCGGTCGGCATCGACACGACGCAGGTCGTTCTCGTCGTACTCGGGCGCAAAACGGCCCTCGTCGTCAAAGACACGCGTGCAGCGCTTAAAGGTAATGCCGCACACACGACCGGCCTCGTCCAGGTGGACCTCCTTGGGGCCCCAGCCGCAGCTGATGTGCGCGCCGTCCTCAACGGCCTCGCGACGCTCCTCCTCGCTGGCGGGCATCTGCGCCTCGCTCTCCAGGCAGAACATCTCAACGTGCTCGGAGCCCAGGCGGCAGGCGTTGCGGGCCACGTCGATAGCCACGTTGCCGCCGCCCACCACGATGGTGCGGCCGGGCAGCGCGTCGATCTTGCCGCTGTTGACCTCGCGCAAAAAGTCGACGGCCACGGTCACGTCCTCGGCATCCTCGCCCGGAATACCGGCAAGGCGGCCGCCCTGGCAGCCAATGGCAACATAGAAGGCCTTAAATCCCTGCTCGCGCAGGTCATCGAGCGTCACATCGCGACCGACCTCCACGCCGTAGCGAAACTCGGCACCCATCAGGCGAATGACCTCGACCTCGGCCTCGATGACGTCCTTTTGCAGCTTAAAGCTGGGGATGCCGTAAGTGAGCATGCCGCCCGGGCGCTCGTTCTTCTCGAACACGACGGGCTTGTAGCCCTTCTCGGCCAGGTAGAAAGCACAGGACAGGCCGGCAGGACCGGCACCGATGATGGCGATCTTCTGGTCAAAGCCGCCGGCGCGCGTCGGCGTCACCACGGGCGGGACATAGCGGGTCGCAGCGTCCAGGTCGCGCTGGGCGATGAACTTCTTGACCTCGTCGATGGCCACGGCGGCGTCCACACGGCCACGGGTGCAGGCATCCTCGCAGCGGCGATTGCACACGCGGCCGCAGATGGCGGGCAGCGGGTTCTCGCGCTTGATAAGCGCCAGCGCCTCGTCGTAGCGACCCTGGGCAGCAAGCTTAAGGTAGCCCTGAACGGCAACGTGCGCGGGACAGGCCGTCTTGCAGGGTGCGGTGCCGGACTCATGCGTCTCGATGCGGTTGTCGTTGCGGTAATTGGGCGACCACTTGGTGTGGTCCCACTTGGTGGCGTCGGGCAGCTCCTGGCGCGGATACTCGGGCACCTGTCCGCCGGCCTTTTTGCTGCAGAGCTTCTGGCCCAGCTTGGCGGCGCCGGCCGGGCACACCTCTACGCAGCGACCGCAGGCCACGCACTTGTCCTTCTCGACCTTGGCGACATAGGCAGAGCGCGACAGGTTGGGCGTGTTGAACAGCTGCGAGGTGCGCAGGGCATAGCACACGTTGACGTTGCAGTTGCAGATGGCGAAGATCTTGTTCTCGCCGTCGATATTGGTGATCTGGTGCACAAAGCCGTTGTCCTCGGCCTGGCGCAGGATGTCGTAAACCTCGTCGCGCGTCACGTAATGGCCGCGGTCGGTCTCGACCACGTAGTCGGCCATATCGCCCACGGCGATGCACCAATCGGCCGGGTCGTCGGCGCAGCCCTCGCCCATCACGCGACGGCTCGCGCGGCAGCTGCAGGTGCTAGCGGCATATTTGCCATCGTATTTGTCGAGCCAGTGCTCGATATGCTCAATAGGCACCGAGGTGCTCGCGGCGTCAATGGCCTTCTCGACCGGAATGACGTGCATGCCGATACCGGCGCCTCCGGGCGGCACCATCGGCGTAGCCTTGGACAGCGGCCCCTTGGAGGCCTGCTCAAAGAACTTGGCATAGACCGGATGCTCCTCGAGCTGACTCACGCGCATGTTGAGGAACTCGGCAGAACCCGGCACCAGCATGGGCAGCACCCACTGCTTGGCGCGCTCGGGGTTTTCCCAGTTGTACTCGAGCAGACCCCTGTAGCTCATGTCGTCGAGCATCTTCTCGATATCTGCCTCGGGCATGCCGGTGAGCTTGACCATCTCGGGCAGCGTATAGGGACGGCGCATCTTCATCTTGCAGAGCACTTCGGCCTGCTCGTCGGTTGCGGCCTCGGCAAACGACCAGTACTCGTAGCCCAGCAGCTCATCGCGATGCAGCAGGCGGTTGGTGCAATGCTCGCACAGCTTGACGATGGCCTCGCGCGGATGCTCCGGCAGCGGCGGCACGAACTCCGAACCGATATCGGGCTCGGTGTAGCTAATTCCCGGTCCGTTGAGAATCATGGTTGTCCCTTCTCTTGCCGCAGCACGACAAGGCCGCAGCGCCCCTCTTTTTTTGCAGGCCGGGCATGCCCCCATGCCGTTCACCCACCATTGTTGACATTGTGTCAAAAATAGTATTGACGAACCGTCAACAATATTCAAGACTGATAGGCGAACGGTCAGGCAAAAGAGGATGAAAGGCGGCAAAACATGGGCAACAACGCAGCAGATACCTCTGTGGTCGATGCCGTCCCTGTATCCGATAGCGCGGCAAAGCGCCTGACGGGCGACGAACGCCGTCGCGAGATCCTCGATGCCGTGCGCACCGTAAGCTCCGAGTTGGGCGTGTCCCACCTATCGGTATCGGCCGTGACCAAACGAGCCGGCTGCACGCGTTCATTGTTCTACCACTACTTTGCCGACATGGACGCCGCCGTCACCGCTGTTATGGACGAGGCGATCGACGGCTTTATCTCCGAACTCGAGCAGTGGAACGCCGGCCGCACCGTCGGCGATATCGAGGGCGCGCTCGACACCGTCGCCCCGCTCTTTAAGCGGCTGGTCGTCAGCGGCCATGAACTGCCGCACACGCTGACCTCCAACAGCGGCGCACTCTACGGCGGCTTTCTGCACAACGTGGTTCAGCGCGTGGCTCAATACATCTGCGACACCACCGTGGTGGACTTTGTCGCCCATCACGAGCTGCGCATCGACCATGTCTACGAGACGTTCTACACCCTCATCATGGGTCTTTTGATGTATATCCGCACGCATCCCGATGTGCCCGACGAGACGGTCAAGGAAATCATCGCCTCGACACTCCACATCGAGGGCTATACCGCCAAGTATCCGGAGCGCAAGCCCCAGAACTGACGACATTTGGCCAAACTGCCCGCGATCGGAAGAGGGGCCGCGGGCTTGTGAAAGGAGAGCAGCATGCTGTTCGATGTTTGGGGTAGCAATACCCTTATCCACTGGGTCGGCTGGGCCATGGTCTTTATCGGCCTGATCGTGCTCAACGAGGTCGGCCGCCGCACCAAGCTCGGCGCGGCCATCATCTTTGGCGTGGCTCCGCTGGCCATGACCATCTACTGCGTCGCCATCGCCATCGGCGTTTCGCAGGGCGCCGAGTGGGCACTCACCAACCCCACCCATGTGTACCAGAACAGCTGGTTCCACTACGCCAAGGTATACGCGGCGCTTGCCGGTTGCTGGGGCTTCATTGCCATTAAGTACCAGTGGGGCAAGATCGGCAAGGCGCATTGGTTCCGCGCGTGGCCGTTTGTGATCGTCGCCATCAACATCATGATCGCCGTCGTGTCCGACTTTGAGAGCGCCTATCACTTCTTCGTCCTGGGCGAGTCCACCTGGGTCACCTCCGAAGGTGCTACGCAGCTGGCCGGCTGGAACAACGTGTTCAACGGCATCGCCGGTATCATCAACATCTTCTGCATGACCGGTTGGTGGAGCGTCTACGCCTCCGAGGATCAGACCGACATGCTGTGGCCCGACATGACCTGGGTCTACATCATCGCCTACGATATCTGGAACTTCTGCTACACCTACAACTGCCTGCCCACCCACTCCTGGTTCTGCGGCTTTGCGCTGCTGCTGGCGCCCACCGTCGCCGCCTTTATCTGGAACAAGGGCGGCTGGATTCAGAACCGCGCCTTTACGCTTGCTATTTGGTGCATGTTTGCCCAGGTGTTCCCGTACTTCCAGGAGGAGTCCATCTTTGTGACCCACTCCACGCTCGACCCCGGCGCCGCCACCGCGGTCTCGATTGCCGCGCTGATCGCCAACGTCGCCGCGATCATCTACATCGCCTACCGCGCCAAGAAGCTCGGTCGCAATCCCTACAAGCAGGATGTCTTTGAGGGCACCAGCGATTGGGAGAAGGCTACCGCTCGCCGCGCCAAGGTGGATTACGCGCACGCTGAGTAACGCGCCTGACGCAAACATCGCTTGAGTACGAAGCCGCATAACCGGCTCCGCGCAACTCAACGCATTGCAGAGCCCCCGGAATGTGATTCGTTCGCGTTCCGGGGGCTTTTTGCTGCCGCGAGGATGCGATTGAACGATGCGCTCGGGTTAAATCGGATCTTATATTTCGCATGCGCTTTATATGGCTCAATTTTTGGGTACAGTGTTGTCCCGATATTGAGCTTGGGGGATATATGAAAGATGAGACGATGGGCCAAGAGGATGCGGCCCAAGATGCAGAAGCATGTGCCGAGGCCCTGGAGAGTCTAGACCAGATCGCGCTGTCCGAGATTGCGTTTGACGATTCGAGCGTTGATGTGCAGGATGAGCCGGAAATCGAGGCACAGCCCGATGATCGGGATGCAAAAGACGATGGCACCGCGCTCACCGAAGACGAGGCGGGGCACGAGGAATCCGAATGCGAGGCCGACGACCGGCCCGAATCCGACACGAGCGAGGAAACCATCTTGCTCGACAGCTTGCCGGCCGAAGATTCGCTGACCCGCGAGCTTCCCGGCCTGGGCTCCGCACCCGCCGTGGACGAGACCATCGCCATGGGCGATATTCCACTACCGTCCGTTCCTTCGGCACACGAAGCCGGGGTTCGTCATCGCAAGATGTCGCCCAAGCGCCGCAACCTGATGGTTGCCGGCGCTGTGGCCGTCGCGCTCGTCGCCGGCGGCGCAGGCTACGCAGCCTGGAACGGATACCGGCAAGAGCAGGCTGCCATCACCGCCGCCAATGCCCACACGATGATGTCGGTGCAGATTGGCGTACACGCCGCGGGGCTCGACTGTTCCGCCGGCTCCAAGATTCCCGTGCAGGTGAGCGGGCAGGATTCCGACGGTTCTTCCGTGAGCGAAACACTCTATGTTGACGAGCACGGCCGTGGCATCAAACTGCTACCCGGTGACTACACGCTCTCCATTGCTGGATCCCCCATCGCGGCCGACGGCACCATCTACACTGTCCCGACCACCAAGGCGCAGGTCACCGTTAAGAGCGATGGGCAGGATTTGAGTGCCCAGGCCACCTTTAAGCTCAAGGTGCCTTCGGCCGACACGGTAACTGACGACCAGATCGATGCCGCGGCCAAGTATGCCGAGGAAGGCGGCGCGAGCTCTGCCGCCACCGCCAAGGTGCTCCAGCAGGCGGCAACCGCGCGCCGTGACGCCGCCGTCAACGCCGTGAGCTCCCGCGAGGCACAGGCGGCCCGCGACGCCGATGCTCGACATAAGGCAACGGACCTGTATCAGCTCGATATTCCCGTTGAGTGGTACGGCAAAGTCGCGACTTGGCAAAACGGCAGCACGCTGTGCATTTATCTGGACGGCGACACCAACACACCGCTCGTGACGCTCGTCGCGGTGCGCGAGGGCGAGAGCTTTACGCCCGATGAGGGCGACGCGGTTTTGGGTGCGGCAAACCTCGGCAACGGCTACACCGTCTACGCCAGCGGCCCCGTCTATCCGTACGTGGTGCCCCAGACCATCAACGGACGGACGCAAGACCCCGTGTCGACCTACCCCATGGATACGGCGATTGAGCTTGTCGAGCTCACGACCGGCAACCGCTACACCTATAGCCAGATCAAGAACGTGCTGGTCGGCAAAGACGGCAAGGCCGACGCCGCGACCAAACTCGAGACCGACTACCTCGCCCAGATTCTGATGCCAAGCATCAAGGCCCAGGACTAGCCGGGCGCATCATGGTGCTCCCCAACCGTGATGAAGGGGCCAGGAGGTCCTGGCCCCACAGATCCGTAGATGGTTAGGCAAGGAGCCACTTCCATGCGGGAACAACGTGTACCACACCGTGCTCGCATGGAATATCGGCCTGCTCATCCATGGTAACGATTGCCGACTCGCCAAGATCGAACTGGGCCATCGAGGCATCAAGCGCGGCAATTTCGCGCTCGCGCGTTTTCTCACTTGCCATATCCACACTCACCTGAATCAGGCTATAAGCCCGCATGAGAAGTGCGTCCCCAGCCACAAAGTCCACCTCATGGTTTTTGCTCTTCTCTTTGATCAGCAAGCGGCAGACCGATCCGACCCTCACCGCGGGAGTCCTTCTTCTGAGCGCGTTGAACACTGCGGTCTCGAGCCTCTGGCCCTGGTCCAATGCCGATGCGGGAGAGAATGCTCCAAACATCGCAGGATCGACAGCGTAGACCTTAGACGCAGACCGCATGTTATTTGCCAGTGAACGCGTGAACTCCGGCACGGAGAACAGCAGGTAGGCATCCTCATAATACTCAAGTAAGTCGCTGAGCGAATTACGACTGACGGGTATCTGCCTGCTCTTGAACTCGTTGTACACTTTGTTCACCGACAGCTCTCGTCCCGAAGATGCCATACACCGCGTCAGGAACAGAGATGCCAGGCGAGGGTTCTTGACGTCGTAACGTTCAACGACGTCCATGGCGACCGTTCGCGAAGCATATTCCTGTAGCAGCTGAATCGCGTCTGCGGGCGTCTGCTCAAGTGTCGCGATGAATCCCCCTCGTTCAAGATATCCGATCAGATGATGTCGAAGCAGCGCTGCATCGCTTGGGGAAAAGGTCGCATCTGGCTCGAAAACGCTCCCCGTCTTATATCGGACGTATTCCGAAAAACTCAACGGAAAAAGCTCTCGTATAAGAGAACGACCCCTAAACTCGCTCTTAAGTTCTGAGGACAGCATCTTAGAAGAAGATCCCGTCACATAGACGGTCGCTTTCTCCGTATCGACCACACGCCGCAGAAACGCGCCCCATTCAGGAATTTCCTGGATCTCGTCAAAGAAAATGTAAGCGCCCTCGGTTCGAGCAGCAGGATGCAGCGCATAGAACGTGTCAAGCACGTCCGCCAGCAGCGATGGCTCATACGGGCGCAAGCGCTCGTCCTCAAAATTAAAGTAAAGCATCCGGTCAAGCTCGACGCCCCGGCCCTGAAGCCGCTGCATCTCCTGATACAGGCGATACGTCTTTCCACAACGGCGGGCCCCCACAACCACATTTACGATGTTGTCGCGCTTTGGCTCCTGTGGGTTTCCCAGATCAAGGTCTCGCTCAAAGACCTGCGGAACCCCCTGCTGTTCAAAGTCCTTTATTTTCTGGGCGATCAAGTCGTTGAATGCCATGATTCTCCAATCTTGCTCTCTAGCTAATCAAAATTATACTGATTCTTGATTAATTAGAGAGCAAGATTGCGTGTAGCTTGATTAACACTTAAGCAAGTTTTTCACTATTATTGCTCCGAAGGATATCGAGTGGCTAAGAGGACAACCGAGCTCGAATGCGACTCCCCGAGCAGCCAATTTGGCAGTCAATTTGGGACGGGGCTTTTTGACTACCCTCCTCCTGCAGAAAAATCCCTAATGCAGTTGCGGTGAAATAGGGATTGTTTTTGCTGGTCAAACCGCAAAACAGTCCCTATTTCACCGCAACTTATTGGTGGCCTTTTGGGTGGGCACTCAGCGCCATGGATCGGCTTCGAACATGGGCTCGCGCTCGGGGCGGCGATCGCTGTAGGGATCGTAGCCGTCGTCGTCCTCGTTCTCGGCGCGAATGAAGGGGTCGCGCGGTTTGGGTGCCGGCTTAGGCACGGGCTTGGGTGCGGTGGGCGCAGCGTCGGTCGCCGGTGTGTTCGCCTTGGTCTCGTCTTTCATCTGCATATCTCCTTGCCATGTGCTCATGTTCAACATCATCGATTGTCGCACGAAAAAGGGCGGCGGACCCAATTGGATCCGCCGCCCTTGGCGTTTTGCGATGAAGGGTAGATTTTAAGGCATGTCCCAAAAACCTACTCGGCGTCGGGGACCTCGTAGGTTGCCGCCGGCGTGTTGTCGCACACGACGGTAAAGCCGCCGTCCTTGTCGACATCGACCGTCACCTGATCGCCCTCGCGCACCGTACCATCGATGATGGCGGCGGCGATGGCGTCCACGACCTCGCGCTGCACCAGGCGCTTGAGCGGACGAGCGCCAAAGACCGGGTCCAGGCCGCCCACGGCGAGCATCTGCTTGGCCGCCGGGGTGATGGCAAGCGTCATGCGCTCCTTGGCCAGACGTGCGCGGACGTCGGCGAGCTGGATGTCGACGATCTTCTCGATCTGCGCCATGCCGAGCGGATGGAACACCACGATGTCGTCGATACGGTTGAGGAACTCGGGGCGGAAGGTCTGAGCCATGGCAGCGTCGACCTGATGGCGCATTTCCTCCTCGTCCTTACCGGACAGGTCGGCGATGGCCTTGGAGCCCACGTTGGACGTCATGATGATGATCGTGTTCTTGAAGGACACCTGACGACCCTGGCCATCGGTCAGACGACCGTCGTCGAGCACCTGCAGCAGCACGTTGAAGACATCCGGATGAGCCTTCTCCATCTCGTCAAGCAAGATCACGGAGTACGGACGACGACGCACGGCCTCGGTGAGCTGGCCGCCCTCGTCGTAGCCCACGTATCCCGGAGGCGCACCGATCAGACGCTGGACGCTGAACTTCTCCATGTACTCGGACATGTCGATACGTACGAGTGCGCGCTCGTCGTCGAACAGGCACTCGGCCAGCGCCTTGGCGAGCTCGGTCTTGCCCACGCCGGTGGGGCCCAGGAAGAAGAAGCTGCCGATGGGCTTGTCCGGATCGGAGAGACCCGCGCGACTGCGGCGCACGGCTGCGGCGACAGCGGAGACGGCCTCGTCCTGACCGATGACGCGCTTGTGCAGCTCGCCCTCCAGGCCCTTCAGCTTGTCGAGCTCGCCCTGCATCATCTTGGAGACGGGCACGCCGGTCCAGGCACTCACGACTTCGGCGATCTCATCGGAGGTCACCTGCTCGTTGAGGCCTTCGCCATCCTGCTCCTTCTGCGCCTCGAGCGCGGCCTCGGACTCCTGAATCTGCTGCTGCAGACCCGGGATCACGGCATAGCGCAGCTCGGATGCACGGCCCAGATCGCCGTTGCGCGTTGCGCGCTCCTCCTCGCTCTTGGCCTCGTCGAGCTTGCCCTTGAGCTCCTGCACGTGGTCGATGGCGTTCTTTTGGTTGAGCCAACCGGCCTTTTGCACGTTGAGCTTTTCCTGGACCTCGGCGATCTCCTGACGCAGGGCCTCCAGACGCTCCTTGGAGGCGTCGTCGGTCTCCTTCATGAGCGCCTGCTCCTCGATCTGTAGCTGGGTGAGCTGACGCGTGGTGGCGTCGATCTCGACCGGCATGCTGTCGAGCTCCATGCGCAGGCGGCTTGCGGCCTCATCGACCAGGTCGATGGCCTTGTCGGGCAGGAAACGGTCGGCGATGTAGCGATCGGAGAGGTCGGCAGCCGCCACGAGCGCGCCATCGGTGATATGCACGCCGTGGAAGATCTCGTACTTCTCCTTAAGGCCACGCAGGATCGAGATGGTGTCCTCGACGGTGGGCTCGCTCACCAGAACGGTCTGGAAACGACGGGCGAGCGCCGCGTCCTTCTCGATGTACTTGCGGTATTCGTCAAGCGTGGTCGCGCCAATCGCGTGCAGGTCGCCACGGGCGAGCGCCGGCTTCAGGATGTTGCCGGCGTCCATGGAGCCTTCGGTGGCACCCGCGCCCACAATGGTGTGGAGTTCGTCGATAAACAGGATGACCTTGCCTTCGGACTTCTGGACTTCCTTGAGCACGGCCTTCAAACGGTCCTCGAACTCGCCGCGGTACTTGGCGCCGGCGACCAGCGCGCTCATGTCGAGCTCGATGAGGTCGCGATCGCGCAGGGTACTCGGCACGTCGCCGGCCACGATACGCTGAGCAATGCCCTCGACGATGGCCGTCTTGCCAACGCCCGGCTCGCCGATGAGCACGGGGTTGTTCTTGGTGCGGCGGGACAGGACCTGGATGGTGCGCCGGATCTCGTCGGTGCGGCCGATGACCGGGTCGAGTTTGCCGGCGCGGGCAAGGTCGCAGATGTTGCGGCCGTACTGCTCCAGCGCCTCAAACTGGGTCTTGTCCTCGGCAGACGTCACGCGGTCATCGCCGCGCAGCTCTTCGTAGACCTGCTCGATGCGCTCCTTGGTAACGCCGGCGTCGCACAGCACACGGCCTGCCTCGCCCTTGTCCTCGGCAAGCGCCATAAGCAGATGCTCGGTCACCACAAAGCTGTCGCCCATCTTGGTGGCCTTCTTTTCGGCCTTTTCGATGACGCGGACGAGCTCGTTGGAAAGACCCATCTGCTGGCCCTCGCCCGAAACCTTGGGCGCGTGGTCGATGGCATCCTGCGTGGAGCGCGCGAGCTGGGCGGGATCGGCGCCAATGCGCTCGATAATCACGGAAATGTTGCGCTCGCCGGCGCCGAGCAGGGCAGACAGCAGGTGAATCGGCTCCACCGCGCCGGCCTGCGCGTCGGCAGCCGTGCTCATGGCGGTCTGCAGCGCCTCGCGCGACGTCATTGCTAGCTTATCGATTCTCATGGAATCACCTCTCTTGGGGCGGCCGCCCTACGGGGCGGCTTCACGTTGTTCGAGAAGTATTGTTGCCAGCTTTACGCGTTCTTATACACAAATCTAAGTCTCTATATATAAGATTTTCTGAGTGATTGAAGGATAGGGTACTGAGACGTCGACCCACTGCATCCCCGAAGACCAACCGTCTCGATCTGTACATCTAGCGGCCATTTTTTGGTCCTAGATGTTACAGAATGAGATGGAGTGCTCGGCGGCGCCCGTTTATCTAAATCTGTAACAACTACTCGGCAAATAAGGGCCTACCTGTTACAGATCGAGACAAACGGAAGATGCCTGAACCGATAATCTAAATCTGTAACACCAAGCCCACTTTTAACGGCCAAGATGTTACAGATCGAGACAAACCGAGAACTACTACAAAGGGGACGGGCACCTTTGTAGTTGTCACGGTCTCTACTCCTTCGCCGAACCCGTACTTCCCGATTCGGCGGTCCAGGGCATCTCATCCTCGAACAGCCATGTACGGGCAGACCCACTATCGCGCGCAGTCTGCGGGTCGGGCAGGCAGGTCTGGTCGTACGCGTCCATCACGCAACGATCCAAAAAATCGATCACCTGCTGCTGGTCGCCTTCAAGAATGTAGGTCACGCCGCCATCTTGGATATAGACGCCGTCCCCACCTCCGGCTTTTGCGTATTCCGGATTGTAGTTAACGGTGCGCATCAGTTTGCCATCAGATGAATACAGCTTCAGCGTTGTATAGTAGCCACCGTTCACAAAACCACGTCGGCGCTCATAGGCATCCCAACCGTCCCAGCGTTTGAACGAACGCCCGTTTAGCAAGTCCAGCGCCTGTCGGGACAACTTCTCGTCCTTGGTATAGCGAGACGAGCCAAGTTCAATCATGGGGTAGTTGCTTATGCTTAGAATGCCCGGCGTTTCCTCGATATCGAGCGTTATCTCATCGGGCTTTGTAACGTCCGAAATCATTTGCCCGGGCATCGATGCAACAAGGGACGCCATCTCGACCGTCTGCTCAACCCCACTCGGCCCATAGAAGATAAGCGAGCCAAATAGGACCACGCCCGCAGCAGCGACGACGCAAGCTACCAACAGCAACAAAACAGAAGTGCAACGCTTCATCTTCAACTCCACAAACGAGAGTGTTTTGAGCTCACTTTAAAGCGCCAACTTCATACTGTCAATTCTAGATAGCATATGAACAAAGGCGCACTCCCCCATAGAGGAGAATTGCAACCTCGATTTTAGCGTCCCTCAAGGCCCAACGAGGACGCATAAACGTAGCCCGGGGCCTACCCTTTCCCGAACGCGACCCTCGCGAAGCGCGTGAGCGGGCGGGAAAGGGTAAGCCCCGGGCGGACAATTAAGTGCGTTACTCGGCAGCGGCCTTGAACTTGTTGTAGTTGATCAGGCAGCCGGCCTTGACGATGGCGCGCTCCTCGGCCGTCATATCGGCGACGTAGAGCTCAATCTGCTCAACCGCACCATCGGCACGGACCACGTAGGCAGCGATGTTCTGCAGATCGCCGTCGAGCGCGGCGCGGATGCCCGGCACGAAGACGTAGTCGCCCACCTCAAAGTTGGGCTCGGTCTCCATCTGGAAGGGCACCATGCCCCAGTTCATCACGTTAGAGCGATAGCGCTTGGTGGCGTACTCGTGAACGATATTGGCCAGGCCGCCGATCACGCGCTGGCAGCTCGCGGCCTGCTCGCGGGCAGAGCCGTCGCCGGGCTTCTTGGCGTAGAGCATGGAGCCGTACTCGGTCGCCTTGGCATCGGCCGCGACACCCGCGCCGGCCAGTGCCTCAAACACACCGGCAAGCTCGGCATCGAGCGCGGCCAGGTCGCCCGCGGCCTCACCGGCAACGCGGCGCTTCTCCACGGCGTCGACCTCCTTGGAGCGGCCCACGTAGGCAGGGTCGCGACGGCTGAGCGTAAACTCGGCCAGGCCCAGCGGGTTGGAGCGGAAGGAGCTCGTCTCGCCCGAGGGGATCAGCTCGTCGGTCGTGGTGACCGGGTCCATGATCTTGGAGCACACCTTGAGCAGGATGTCGTCGCCGAGCGGCTCCATCGCGGGCCACGGCTTGATGTTGGGTCCCTCGACCAGCTCGTCGGCAGGCTCGGCCTTGCCAAAGCCCCAGTACACGCGCTTCTTGTACGGCGCGTCGTCGAAGGTGTACTCGCAGGCCTCGTCCCAGGTCTCCTCGGGCAGGTCGGTCGCCGGCGTCAGGATGCCGCCGTTGGCCGCCGTCGCCGCGATGGAGCGGGCGTCCATCAGGGCCACGGCACTCAGCTGGCCGTTACCCGGCTTGGAGCCCTCGCGGTTGGGGAAGTTGCGCGTGGTGTGGCGGATGGACAGGCCGTTGTTGGCAGGCGTGTCGCCGGCGCCAAAGCACGGGCCGCAGAACGCCGTGCGCACGATCGCGCCGGCCTCCATAAGATCGTAGATGTAGCCGCGGCGCGTGAGCTCGAGCGCCACGGGCTGACTCGTGGGATAGACCGACAGCGAGAACTCGCCGCAGCCGGTGTTGGCGCCCTTGAGCACGCGGGCCGCCTGCACCACGGAGTCGTAGTTGCCGCCCGAGCAGCCGGCGATGACGCCCTGCTGCACACGCAGCTTGCCGTCGACGATCTTGTCGAGCAGGCTAAAGTGCGTCTTGCCCTCGCCGATCTTGGCAGCCTCGAGCTCGACCTCGTGCAGGATGTCCTCGAGGTTCTCGTTGAGCTCGTCGATCTCAAAGCCGTTGGAAGGATGGAACGGCAGGGCGATCATGGGCTTAATGCTCGACAGGTCGACCTCGACGCAGCCGTCGTAGTAGGCAACATCGGCAGGCTTGAGCTCACGATAGTCGCCGCCGCGGCCGTGCATGGTCAAAAACGCGTGCGTGTCCTCGTCGGTGGCCCAGATGGAGGACAGGCAGGTGGTCTCGGTGGTCATGACGTCGACGCCGTTACGGTAGTCGGTCGTCATGCTCGCGATGCCGGGGCCCACGAACTCCATGACCTTGTTCTTGACGTAGCCCTTGGCAAAGACGGCTCGGATGATGGCGAGCGCCACGTCATGCGGGCCGACGCCGGGGCGCGGGGCGCCCGTCAGGTAGATCGCCACGACGCCGGGATAAGCGACGTCGTAGGTGTCACGTAGCAGCTGCTTGGCCAGCTCGCCGCCGCCCTCGCCCACGGCCATGGTGCCCAGGGCGCCGTAGCGGGTGTGCGAGTCGGAGCCCAGGATCATCTTGCCACAGCCGGCGAAGTTCTCGCGCATAAAGGAGTGGATGACCGCGATGTGGGGCGGAACGAAGATGCCGCCGTACTTTTTGGCAGCCGAAAGGCCGAAGACGTGGTCGTCCTCGTTGATGGTGCCGCCCACGGCACACAGCGAGTTATGGCAGTTGGTGAGCACGTAGGGCAGCGGGAACTGCTCCATGCCCGAGGCGCGCGCCGTCTGGATAATACCGACGAAGGTGATGTCGTGGCTCGCCATGGCGTCGAAGCGAATCTTGAGTGCCTCGGGGTCGCCCGACGTGTTATGTGCCTGAAGAATCGAATAAGCGATGGTGCCGCGCTTGGCATCCTCGGGCGTCTGAGCAATGCCGCGCTCTACAGCCTCTGCCGCAGGCACAACCTCGTTGCCACCACACAGGTAGATGCCGTCCTCGTACAGCTTGACCATTCTGTCTCCCACTCTGCCCGAAAGGCTCGGGCGCATAGCATACATTCGTTCAATATCGTGCCATAGAACGATTGCGAGCGGGTTACGAATCTACGCGTTCACTTTATCTCGGTAAAGCACAGGGCGGTATCGGTGCAAGGAGTGTCCCCAAGTGCCGGCACAAAAGGAACGTCCCCAAGTGCCGCATGAAAATGAGAGTGGATAATCTCCCGTTTTGGGCCCGCATGCGAGCCAAAAGTGGGAGATTATCCACTCTCATATTGTTAGGCTTTGCGTCGTAGAGCCGCCGTAACTAAAGATCGGTTCCTGCGCCCAGCAGCTTGCGCATGACTTGCTCGGGGTTGACTGAACCGTCGCGCGGGGCCAGGGCGGTAATCTTCTTCTGCATCTTGTACTCGTGCAACTCGTCCTCGAGCTGGCGCACGCGGGCGCGAAGCTTCTCGTTCTCGCGCTCGCGCTCCTCGGCACGCTCCTTCATATCGAGGATGCGCACCACGCCGGCGAGGTTGATGCCCTCGTCGGTGAGCTGGTTGATGAGCTCCAGGCGCTCGATATCGGCACGCGAATACAGACGCGTGTTGCCGCCCGAGCGCTGGGGGTTCACCAAGCCCTTGGACTCGTAGACGCGCAGGGTCTGCGGGTGCATGCCGGTCAGCTCGGCCGCCACGCTGATCATGTACAGCGGTTTGTTCCTATTGTCCTCGGCCATACTCACAGACCCCTTCTTAATCAACCTCATCCCAAAGCGGCTTTCCCGCCTCGGGCTCCATTTTTAATACGTCGCCTTGTAACGGTTGACCTTCTCGCGATAGTCGCGCGTGTCGGCCTCGCGCAACTTGGTCATGGCCTCGCGCTCGTCGTCGGACAGGTTCGTGGGAACCTGCACCTTAATTTCGACGAGCAGCGCACCCGTACGGCCGCGATGCTTAACGTCGGGCGCACCCATCTCCTTAAAGCGGAACTTCTTGCCCGTCTGGGTACCCGCTGGCACCTTCAAGCGGACCGTTGCGCCACCGGGCGTGGGCACGTCAACCGTGCAGCCGAGCGCCGCCTCGTAGACCGAGATCGGCACCTCCATGGTCACATCGGCGCCCTTACGCTTAAACAGCGGGTGCTCCTCAACGTGCGTGGTCACGACCAGGTCGCCGCGCTCGCCTCCGGCAACGCCGTACTCGCCGCGGCGCTTGTAGCGCAGCTTGCCGCCATCGACCGCGCCCGCGGGCACCGAGACCGTAATGGTCTGCTGCTCGCCCGTCGAGGGAATGCGGTAGGTGACCTTGTGCGTCACGCCGCGAAACGCGTCCTCGGCCGTCACGTCGACGGTCAGCGACAGGTCGCCACCCTTGCGCGCACGATTGCGGCCCGCGCCCGCACCGGCAGCGCCCGCAGCCCCGGCAAAGCCCGAGCCCCAATCGCTGCCCCAGGCGCCGTTGCCGCTAAAGATGCTGTCGAAAATATCGCCCCAGCCGCTCGCGCCAGCACCGGCACCATAGCCGCCGCCATACGCACCGCCCGCGCCCGGCATGCCGCCGAACATGAGCATCTGGTCGTACTCTTTGCGCTTCTTCTCGTCCGAAAGCGTCTCGTAGGCCTCGCTGATCTCTTTGAACTTGGCCTCGTCGCCGCCGGCATCGGGGTGATATTTTTGCGCGAGCTTACGGAACGCGCTCTTGATCTCTTTGTCGGAGGCGCTCTTGGATACGCCCAGGATGTCATAGAAGGTTTTGCCTGCAGCCATCGTAGCTCCTCTCCTGTTTCATCCGCCGTCCCCGCGGACGGCGGCTCGTGCTTTCATATGGCACTAGGCCAGAAAGGGCCCCGGGTGTTGCCCCGGGGCCCTTCTCAATTACTCCTCGGTGCTCTCGGCCGTATCGGCCGCAGCATCCTCGGGCGCCGCTTCGGGCTCCGGTGCGGGGCGCTTCTCGCCACCGTAGGTCACCGTCACCATCGCGGAGCGCAGGATGCGGTCCGCCATGCGGTAGCCCTTCTGGTACACGTCGTTGACGGTCTCGTCGTACTGCGATGCGTCCTCGACACGTCCCACGGCCTGGTGCTCGAGCGGATCGAACGCCTCGCCCTTGGGGTCGATAGGCTCAACGCCCTCGTGCGCAAACACGTCAAGCAGCTTGGCATGTACCGCGTCAACGCCATCGACGAACTGCTTAAAGTCGTCGGAAAGCTCCTGGCTACGGGCATGGTCGATCGCACGCTCGATATCGTCGACCACCGGCAGCAGCGCGGTGACGAGCTTCTCGGTCGCGCGCTCGCGCTCGGCGATGCGCTCGTTGGCGGTGCGGCGACGGAAGTTCTCCCAGTCGGCCTGCAGACGGGCGGTGCGCTCGGTGGCGTCCTTTGCCTTGTCCTCGGCGGCCTTCTGAGCCTCTGCCGCAGCATCGAGCTCATGGCGCACGTCGGCAAGCTCCTTTTGGGCCTGCTCGAACTTGAGCTTAAAGTCGTTGTCGGCGGCTTCCTCACCGGCGCGGATAGCGGCTTCCACCATCTCGTCCTCGGTCATCGTCGCCTCCTTGTTGGAATCCTCTACCTGGTTCTCGGCAGCCTCGGCGGCCGCGGCCTCATTGACCTCGGCATCGTCGACGGCCTCTACGGGAATCTTCACGTCCTTCTCCTCAGAGTCAACGGGGGCGGCGCCAGCGGCAGCCGCCTCCGTGCGAGCTTTACGGGCGGACATGATTACTTGTCCTCGTCGTCCACAACCTCGTAGTCGGCGTCGACCACGTCATCGTCGGAAGGCTGGGCGCCGGCGGCACCGTCGGTCTGCTGCTGAGCGTCGGCGTAGACAACCTGGGCCAGCTCGTAGGCCACGGACTGCAGGGACTCGCCGGCGGCCTTGATGGCCTCGACGTCAGAGCCCTCGAGCGCCTTCTTGGCGTCGGCGATAGCGGCCTCGGCCTTGGACTTCACATCGGCGGAAACCTTGTCGCCCAGCTCGTTGAGGGTCTGCTCGGTGGAGTAGCACAGGCTGTCGGTCTGGTTGCGGACCTCGACCTCTTCCTTCTGCTTCTTGTCCTCCTCGGCATGAGCCTCTGCGTCCTTGACCATACGATCGACTTCGTCGTCGGACAGAGCGGTGGAGCCGGAAATGGTGATCTGCTGCTCCTTGCCGGTGCCCTTGTCCTTAGCGGAAACCTTGACGATGCCGTTGGCGTCGATGTCGAAGGTAACCTCGATCTGCGGCACGCCGCGGCGGGCAGCCGGGATACCGGTCAGCTGGAACTTACCGAGCGACTTGTTGTCGCGGGCAAGCTCGCGCTCGCCCTGGAGCACGTTGATCTCGACGCTGGTCTGGTTGTCGGCAGCGGTGGAGTAAACCTCGGTCTTGGAGGTCGGGATCGTGGTGTTGCGGTCGATCATCTTGGTCATGATGCCGCCCATGGTCTCGACGCCCAGCGACAGCGGGGTCACGTCGAGCAGCAGGATGCCCTCAACGTCGCCGGTGAGCACGCCGCCCTGAACGGCAGCGCCGTCGGCAACGACCTCGTCGGGGTTCACGGACATGTTGGGCTGCTTGCCGGTCATGGTCTTGACCAGGTCCTGGACGGCGGGCATACGGGTGGAGCCGCCGACGAGGATGACCTCGGTCAGGTCGGAGAGCTTGAGCTTAGCGTCGCGCAGGGCGTTGGTGACCGGCTGCTTGCAGCGCTCGAGCAGGTCGCGGGTGATCTTCTCGAACTCGGCGCGAGTCAGCGTGTAGTTGAGGTGCAGCGGACCGGACTGGTTCATGGTGATGAACGGCAGGTTGATGGTGGACTGCTGGGCTGCGGAGAGCTCCTTCTTGGCGTTCTCGGCGGCCTCCTTCAGACGCTGCAGGGCCATGGGGTCCTGACGCAGGTCGACGCCGTTCTCCTGCTGGAACTTGTCGGCCATCCAGTCGATGACGCGCTGATCCCAGTCGTCACCGCCCAGGTGGTTGTCGCCCGAGGTGGACAGAACCTCAAACACGCCGTCGGCAAGGTCGAGGATGGAGACGTCGAAGGTGCCGCCGCCCAGGTCGAAGACCAGGATGCGCTGGTCGGAACCCTGCTTGTCCAGACCGTAGGCCAGAGCAGCAGCGGTCGGCTCGTTGACGATACGCTTGACGTTGAGGCCGGCGATCTTACCGGCGTCCTTGGTGGCCTGACGCTGGGCGTCGTTGAAGTAGGCCGGGACGGTGATGACGGCGTCGGTGACGGTCTCGCCCAGATACTTCTCGGCGTCGGCCTTCATCTTGGCGAGCACCATGGCGCTCACCTGCTCGGCGGTGTAATCCTTGCCCTCGATGTTGACGACGGCACGGCCGCCCTGGCCCTCCTTGACCTCATACGGCACGGTCTTGAGCTCGGAGGTGCACTCGGAGTACTTGCGGCCCATGAAGCGCTTGATGGAGAACACGGTGTTCTTGGGGTTGGTGACCGCCTGGTTCTTAGCGGCCTTGCCCACGACGCGGTCGCCGTCGGCACGGAAGCCAACGACGGACGGGGTGGTGCGGTCGCCCTCGGCGTTCACGATGATGGTCGGAGAACCGCCCTCGAGGACGGCCATAGCGGAGTTGGTAGTACCAAGGTCGATACCAAGAATCTTACCCATTAGAAATTCCCTCTCTCTTGTGCGTTCGCGCCGTGTCGGCGGACTGCCGCGCGACGCTTCGGCTTGTCTTTCAGGATGTAGTGTATCCCCTTATGGGCCGGAATATACAAAATCTAAGTCAATTCATATAAGATTTCTTATTGCAGAGAGTTTAGGTTCGCAAAAGCGCAGGTAGATGGGCTGTTGCAGTTCTCGGCAAATCTATTGAGATCTATGTAGAGTTGACTGAGGTTTGGGCTTGGAGCCGCGCAGGGGCCTTGGGCTGCCCCGGAGAAAGCGCGACCCGGTTTGGGCATAAATTCCGGGGCACGGCTTCCGCTAGCGCGCTCAATCGCTCAATATTTCAAGTCACCTATAGCTAACATTTGCGCAGCTCAACGGCCCCACCTGCATGTTTTTTAGTAAACCGTGGCATACTCGGCGAACGGTATGAAGATGCCGGTCAGAGGGTATTGCAAACGGTCGCTGCCGTGGTATGTTTTTGCCCGAATCAAACCGACGCACATCGCCTGTAGCGTCGGTCAACAGAGAGGAAACTACCATGGCTCATCCCGTAATTGATGCCGACGAGTGCATCGCTTGTGGCGTTTGCGTCGACTCCTGCCCCGCTGGCGTTCTGGAGCTCCAGGACGTCGCTACCGTCGCTGACGAGGACTCCTGCGTCGCCTGTGGCGCTTGCCAGGACGCTTGCCCCGCTGGCGCGATCACCGAGATCGTCGAGGAGTAACAACTCCCCCACTTGCACACTCAAAAGTACACCGTGCACAAAAAAGGAGGCCTCCGCATCGCCGCGGAGGCCTCCTTTTGTTTACGCGGGCAGCCACTATAGCAACGCCGCAGGTTGAGCATAAGTCAGCGAAAACGCCCATAAGCGAGCAAGGTGACGTGAAAGAGGAGGGACGCGTACTTTGGTACGCGACCGACGATTGAACGTCAGATTGCCGCTTAGGGGCGTTTGCAGCGTCGGCTAAGACAAATCATCCTCGTAGGGCATCAGGTCTGCCAGATAGCCCTTTTCCTTGAGCATGGTCTCGATCTCGTCGAGGGTTTGCTCGTCTTCCGCCGCGATGCGGTGGAAGTGATAGCCGCTGGTCACCGTCAGCAGCGGAAAGCTCTTGCCGCTGGCGATGTCGTGCAGGTAGCGCTCGATATCGCGACGGTTGCGAATGTCCAGGTCGGCCGTGATCTTGCCGTACACGCGGTGGTTGACGATCACGTTGAGCACGGCGCCGCCCGCGTCGACGATGCTCGTGAGCTCGTCGCCCGCCTGCTCCACGCTGTGGCGCACCTTGACCAGGCGCGTGGGCACAGCCGGACTGCTCGCCGCCTCCTGCAGCACGTAGCCGCGATTGGTGGCGACGATATCGTGCCCGTCGGCGCGCAGCAGGGCGATGTCCTGCACCACGACCTGACGGCTCACGCCCACCTCGCGGGCAAGCGCGCTGCCCGAAACGGGATCTTTGGCCCCCTCGAGCACGGCCATGATGGAACGGCGACGCTCGCGGGCATTCATTATTTACCGTCCAGCAGACGCAGGTGCTTAAGCGAAAGGTCGAGGATCGGCGCGGAATGCGTCAAGGCACCCGAGCTAATAAAGTCGACGCCCAGGTCGGCCAGAGCGCGAATGTTGCCGGCGTCCACGTTGCCCGAGCACTCGGTCTTGGCGCGACCGGCGATAAGCTCGATGGCGGCGGCCATATCGTCGTGCGTCATGTTGTCGAACATGATGATGTCGGCGCCGGCCTCCACGGCCTCGCGCACCATATTCAGGTTCTCGCACTCGATCTCGACCGTCGTGGTGAAGGACGCATGGGCGCGCGCCATCTCGATCGCGCGCGCCACGCCACCGGCGGCGTCAATGTGGTTGTCCTTGAGCATGACGGCCGTCGACAGGTTGTAGCGGTGGTTGCTGCCGCCGCCAATCTCGACTGCGGCCTTCTCGAAGACGCGCATGCCAGGCGTGGTCTTGCGCGTGTCGACGAGCACGGTCTTGGTGCCCTCGAGCGCCGCGGCCATCTGGTGCGTATAGGTGGCGATGCCGCTCATGCGCTGCAGGTAGTTGAGCGCCACGCGCTCGCCCGAAAGCAGCACACGCGCATCGCCGCGCACCTGGCCCACGTGGTCGCCGGAATGCACCTCGTCGCCGTCCGCGACGTCGAACAGCACCGAGCTCTGCGAATCCAGCAGCTCAAAGGTACGGGCGAATACGTCCAGACCGGCGATGATGCCGTCGGCCTTGGCGATGAGCTCAACGGTGGCGGGGCGCGCCGTGGGGCACACGCTCGCCGTGCTCACGTCCTCAAAGGTGATGTCCTCGCGCAGGGCCTGCAAAATCAGATTATCGACGACGAGCTTCATGGTAATGGGATTCATGGTCTACTCCTCCACGGCCTGCGTGCCGGCGGCACGGGCCAAATCATCGATTGCAAGGGTATCGGCACTTAGGGCGCGATGGCGTCCATCGAGCGCGGGCTCGCCGGCCTGCTCCACGGCCAGCGACTCACCGGTGCGCATGTACCACGCGGCGCGGCGGCCCCAGACGAGAGACTCGAGCAAGCTGTTAGAAGCCAGGCGGTTCTTGCCGTGTACGCCGTTACAGGCCGTCTCGCCGGCGGCGTAGAGCTCGGGCATGGAGGTACGGCCGTCCTTGTCGACCCACACGCCGCCCATAAAGTAGTGCTGCGTGGGCGTGACGGGGATAGGCTCGTCCAAGATGTCGCGGCCGTCCTCCAGGCAGCGCGCGCGGATGTTGGCAAAGTGTCCAGTCACCACATCGCGCTCGACGGGGGCAAAACTCAGCCACTCGTGCTCGGTGCCGTCCTGCTTCATCTGCTCGCGAATGGCGGCGGCGACCACGTCGCGCGGCTGCAGCTCGTCGGTAAAGCGCTCGCCGGCGGCGTTGAGCAGAATCGCGCCCTCGCCACGGCAGCTCTCGCTGATCAGGAAGGTGCGGCCCGGCTGCGGCGAGAACAGGCCCGTAGGGTGAATCTGCACGTAATCCAGGTGCTCCATCGTAATGCCGTGCTCCTGGGCGATGTAGCAGGCGTCGCCCGTGAGCTGCGGGTAGTTGGTCGAGTGGTCGTACACGCCGCCGATGCCACCCGTCGCCCACAGCGTATGGCGGGCGTGAATCTCAAACGGCTCGCCGGCATGCACGCCCTCAGCGGCATTTGCCAGCTCGTCGGCGGGACGAGCCGAGTCGTCCTCGTCCACGGGGACGGCGACGACACCGGTGCATACCGTGGCGCCGTCGCGCTCGGCGGTCAGGATATCGGTCATGGCCACGTGCTCCAGAATCTGCACGTTGTCCAGCTTGCGGACGGCCTGGAGCAGTTTGGTCGTGATCTCCTTGCCCGTAATGTCGGCATGGAAGGCGATACGCGGGCGGCTGTGCGCGCCCTCGCGGGTAAAGTCGAGGCTGCCGTCGGCCGTGCGCTCAAAGTCCACGCCCATCGCCAGCAGGTCGTTGATGACCGAACGGCTCGAGCGGATCATGATGTCGACGCTCTCGCGGCGGTTCTCGTAATGACCGGCATGCATGGTGTCCTCAAAGAAGGCGTCGTAGTCCGAGCCCTCGGGCAGCACGCAGATACCGCCCTGCGCGAGCATGGAATCGCACTCGTCGACGGCGCCCTTGGAGAGCATGATCACGCGCGTGCTCGTCGGCAGGTTGAGGGCCGCATACAGGCCCGCCACGCCGCAGCCGGCAATGACGACGTCGCACTCCATATCGGGGTATTGTTTGGTTTCCACAGGAATCCTCTCCCTTGGATGTGACAAAGGGACTGTCCCTTTGTCGCATTGTTTTAGCGCGCTGCGCACTCGAGCATGCGGTCGAGCGTGAGTTTGGCCTGGTCGGCGGCATCGTCCGACACGCCGATCTGCACCTCGCCCTCGCCCGTCTCCAGGCAGCGCACGAGCTTTTCGAGCGTGATGAGATCCATGTTGACGCAGGTGGGCTGCACCGCGGGGAAGTAGAACTTCTTGCCGGTGCCCTGGCAGCGGCGCTCGAGCTCGTAGAGCACGCCGCGGACCGTCACGATGATGAACTCGCTCGCGTCCGACTCCTCGGCGTACTTGATGATGCCGGCGGTGGAGCCGATGTAGTCGGCCTCGGCAAGGACATCGGCCTTGCACTCGGGGTGCGCCAGCACGAGCGCGTCGGGATGGGCCTCCGTCGCATCGACGATCTGCTCGACGGTGATGATGTGGTGGCGCGGGCAGTAGCCGTTGTTGAGGATGACGTGCTTTTGCGGCACCTGTTCGGCCACGAAACGGCCCAGATTCTGGTCGGGAATGAACAGGATATGCTGCTGCGGCAACTCGGAGACGATCTTGACGGCGTTGGAGCTGGTGACGCACACGTCGCTCCAGCTTTTAATCTCGACCGTTGAGTTGACGTAGCACACCACGGCGAGGTCGTCGCCGTACTCGGCGCGCGCCTCGTCGACCGTCTCGCGCTTGACCATGTGAGCCATGGGGCAATCCGCGCCCGGCTCGGGCAGCAGCACGGTCTTGGTGGGATTGAGCAGCTTGGCGCTCTCGCCCATAAACTCCACGCCGCACAACACGATGGTCTGCTGCGGCAGGCTCTTGGCAAGCTTTGCCAGGTAGAAACTGTCGCCGACGAAATCGGCCACGGCCTGAACCTCGGGCGCCACGTAATAGTGCGCCAGGATCACCGCGTCGCGTTGGGTTTTTAGTTGCTGAATGGCCTCGACGAGCTCTGCGGGCACCAATGCCGCGCGCTCCGTTGCCGTCGTTGCCGATGCCAGGCCGGCCGCAATATCGCGTGCGAGCTCCGATGCATCCATGTTCGCACTCTGTGCCATCAAGGCCCCTCTCTTTTGGCGAATCTTGGGGCTTTAGTATGACACCTGGCTTTACAGCTGACAAGACAGCTGTAAAGCCAGGTGTAAAGTTGAAATAAAAATTCAATCTTGGGGCGGGTCCATTTTCGGACTGGCAAGCTGAGGATAGTCGAAAATGGACCCGCCCCAAGGTTCGAGCGATCCGTTTTGCCCCAGACCAAGGGGCAGTGGGCAAAAAACGGCAAATATGAGTACTGTTACCAAATTAGTGTCAGCGATTTTCCGGTCCGGAACGGCAAAATCGCCTTATTTTGAGCCCGGCCGTGGCTCTGGAGGACGGAAATTGATGTATTTTTGCCCGCTGGCGCCGATTTTGGGGGCCATTTGGCTGCCACTAAACTGGTAACAGTACTCATATTTGGCCTTTTTTGCCCACTGGGTTTCCGGCAGCCCCAAAAACGGGCCCGGATCGCTCGATCCAGGCCCGCTGGGGACTGACACGCGACTACGCGCGGCGCTTCATGGCCCACGCCAGCAGCAGAGCTGCTGCGCCGGCTGCGAATACGGCACCAGCCATGACGTACGCGCTATCGCCGGACTGAGGCAACGTCTCCTTGCCAGCCTTCTTCTTGGACTTGGAAGACGTGGTCGTGGTAGTCGCAGTGCTGGTCTGGCCAGGAGTGGGCTTGGCAGCCTCGGCGACCGTAAAGGTCGTCTGGGCCGTGCCCGTGCTCGAAACCACGCCCAGCCTGTGCTCGCCCACGCCGAGCGTCTTCAGGAAGCTCGTCTTGAGTGTCACGATCGTAGAGCCCTCGGTGAGGACGTAGTTCTCGGCGGCGACTTCCTTGTCGTCGACCAGCACCTTCTGGAAGTACCTGATCGGCGCGTTCGAACGGAAGCTCAGGTCCTTGGCGGCGTCGACCGCCATCGTCTGGCCCTTGCCATCGATGATCTCGGGTGCCAGAATCGCGATCTCCTCGGACTTGCCCCTCTCGCCGCAGACCGTGCACTTTTGATACTTCTCGCCCTTGGCTTCGACCGTCGCCGGCTTGTCGACGACCCACTCAAAGGTGTGTTCGGCCTTGTCGATGACCTCACCACAGCGGCAGACATGCCAGTGGTTCGTGGCGTCGTGCGCCCAGCCGGAGCCATCGGGCTCGTGCTTGAGCACGCCCTCGACCGTCACGTTCACGTCGCCCTCGACATCCTTGAGCTCATAGGTGCCCTTAGCGGAGAACTCAACAGCCTTGCCATTGACCTTGACGGCGTAGTCCTTGCCCGCAAAGTACGCGCTGTCGATGCTCATGGTGAGCGTTGCAGTCCCGTGCCAATCGAGCTCGGTTGCCGTCGAGGTGAGCGCGTAGCCCTCCTGATTAGTCGGCAGTGACACGACCAGTTTGCGGCCGGCAGCCACGGTGACCTCGGTAACAGAAGATGCATCGTAGTTTGCCTTAGCCTGGTAGCGCACCTCGTACACACCGGCGGCAAGGTCCTTGAGCTCGGTTACGCCCTCGCCCACCGCCTGATACTCGTCAGTACCCTTGGCACGCCACTCCATCGTCGCGTCGACGCCCGTAATCTTGCCGTCACGCTTGCCGCTCACGGTCTCGGCCGTAGTCTGGACCGCCGGCGCGTCCTGAGCGGCGTTCTTGATGGAGAACTCGCACGTCAGGCCCTCGGTCGGCAACGCGTAGTTGCCAGCGGCCTTGCCCGTCAGTGCGGTGAGGTTCGCCTGGTACGAATCGCCGGCCTCGACCTGGGAGCCCTCGACGGTCGCGCCAAGGTCATCCTTGCCGATGACGTTGCCGAGCGTTGCTTCGGGGCAGTGCTCCTCGCCGTCGTAGACAAACTCAGTAGTTCCCCACTTCACAGTGAGCACGCGCTGGTTGATGGTGAACACGCCATCAACGAACGTAATGTTGTAGTTGGGGTTCGCGCCCTCAGGCTGCGTCAGTTGCAGAGCATAGCCGCCATCACGCACGTTGTCGTTATCTTCGCGCTCGATCTCGAGGCCCTGAAGTGTTTCGCCCGCGACGAGTTTGCCAGAAGTGACATCCCACGCAAACACGGGGTCGGCCTCACCGTAGGTCTTGGAGGCGTCCTGGGCGGCGACCGTAATCGCGCACGGCTTGACCTCGAGAGTCACCTTACCCTCGGCCTTCACGCCGTCGATCGTTACCTTATAGGAAACAGTCAGTGTGCCGACGTCCTTGATCTTGGGGGCCTCAGAGGACCAGTTCTTGCCATCGGTGCTGTACTGGGCCGTCGCGCCCTTGGGCAGACTCGTCGCATCAACCGTGTGATAGTCGCCGTCGTACTCGTCGGAGTAGCCAACGATGGCGGCAGCCGGAATCTCGACCTCGGCCAGCTTGTGACCGCAGACCTTGCACTGCTGTTGCTTGGAGCCCTTCTCGGTTGCCGTGGGGGCCTTGACGACGACCCACCCAAAGTCGTGCTTGGCCTCGTCGATCTTGTCTCCACAGGCGCACTTATGCCAATGCGTGCTGTCGTCGGAGAGCCACTCATCGTTCACGGCCTCGTGCTTGCGCACGCCCTCGACCGTGACGACGAGGTCGCTCTCGGCGTTCTGAACGGTGAACTCACCACGCGCATCGGGCGTCACAACGGCATTGTTGACCTTGACGGCGTAAGAGTCGTTGTCAGTAAAGTAGCCGCTCTCGATGCCGACCGTGAGGGTGGTTGAACCGTGCCAGTCAAGCTCGTCCGGGCTCGCCGTGATCGTATAGCCGACCTGCTTGGCAGGCAGCGTCACGACGAGCTTGCCGCCGACATTAACGGTAACCTCGGTGGCGGAGGAGGCATCATGGTCGCTATCGGCGCGGTAGCGCACCTCGTACGTGCCGACAGCACAACCCGCAATCTCAGTCACGCCTTCGGGCACGCCCCGATACTCGCCAGAGTCCTTGGCGCGCCACTCCATCATAGCGTCGACGCCCGTGATCTTACCGTCGGACTTGCCACTCACAGTCTCGGCCGTGGCCTGGACCTTCGGCGCGCCCTGGGGCGCCTTCTTGATGGAGAACTCGCACGTCAGGCCTTCGGCGGGAAGCTTGTAGTTACCCGCGTCGTCGCCCGTCAGCTCGGTGATTTTCGCCGTGTAGGTGCCAGCCTTGACTTTGGCGCCGTCAACACACGCGGAGAGATCGTCATCGCCGACAATGTTGTGGAGCTTCGCTTGGGGACAGTGCTCCTCGCCGTCGTAGGTGAACTCAATAGTGGTGTCCCACGTTACGGTGAGCTCGCGTTTGCTGATTGTAAAGGTGCCATCCTTGAACGTGATCTTGTAGTTGGAGTTGGCGCCCTCAGGCTGCGTCAGGCGCAGAGCATAACCTCCGTCGCGTACACTGTCGTCATCATCGCGCTCAATCTCAATACCCTGAAGGCTCTCGCCCTCGACGAGCTCGCCAGAAGTGACGTCATACGTAAACTTGGGATCGTCCTCACCATAGGTCTTGGAGGCGTCCTGCGCCGCGACCGTTATCGCACGCGGTTTGACCTCAAGCGTCACCTTGCCGTCGACCGCCGCGCCGTCGATCGTGACGCGATAGTCGACCGTCACACTGCCGGAATCCTTGATGCTGGGCGCAACGCTCGTCCAGCCGCCGTCAGCAGCCTTGTATTCAACGACGGAACCTTCGGGCAGCGCCGAGGCGTCGACAGAGTGGTCCTTGCCGTCATATTTGCCCGAATAGCCCTTAACAGCCAGGGCCGGAATCTCTACCGCACCCGACTCATGGCCGCACACGGAGCACGTTCCATGTTTGGAGCCGGTCTCGGTAACCGTCGGCTGCTTGTCGATCGTCCATTTATACACATGCTCGGCGTACATCTTAATTGTGATGGTCTCTTTATTGCCGGCAGTGTCCGTAGCCACGATTACATGCTCAGTACCGGCATCGCCTTCAGCGGCCTTAACCGTGTACTTTCCGTCCTTGCCAGCCTTGAGCTCCTTGCCGTTATCGGTAACCGTCACCGTCTCGTCGCGGTCATCGAACACGTCAAACGTAACGCTCTCGCAGTAGGCCTTATCTACCCAGAGGTCATAAATGGTGGGGGCGTAAGTATCCACGTAGGTATAACGTTCTTCATCCCACCTGCCGTTGCAAACCCTGCAGACCTTTTGACGAACACCATCGGCCTCAGGCGTGGCGGGCGTAACGATCTCATATTTCCACCTACAGGGCTGGCGCTCCTGAGCCTTCTTGCAATACTTGCAGACCTTAACGTGGCTACCTTCGCCATTCGGCTTCCAAGCTGCATTGTCAGCAACGGCATGAGGACCCTGCTCGATCTTGACCTCGGCATCGGGCGACGCATTGTGGTTGTTATCCTCGGCATAGCGAACGTAGTACGTTCCCGACTTCGCAAGACCGGTCAGTTTATCGTCAGACGTTATCTTCTGGTAGTCTTTGCTGAATTCGTGGCGGTATTCCATTTTCTTGGTCACGCCCGAGATGGAGCCGTCCTTGCTGCTGCACGTGGTCCAATTATTGCCCACGAGCCCAGCCGGCGCTTCCTGGTCTGCCTTGGAAATCTTCACGGTCGCTTGGCCTGTGACGGTCAGGTAGTCGGAAGCCGTCACACGGTAACGGGTCGTGTACACGGCCGCATTGCGATAGGTCGGCTTTTCCGTCGTCCAAGCGCCGCCCTCTTCGCAGTACTCAATCTTCATATCCGCCGGAACGGGGTCATTCTTAACGTTGACCGTAATGCCGTGCTCTTTGCCATCATAGGTGCCATCGAAGCCCGCGACCTCGAGGTCAAAACGTGCAACGTCAACGATCTCCCATTTGAGCGTCAAAACACTTGTGGTGCCGCCATCGGTCGTAAAGTTGCCCTTACCGATGACAATGCACTCGTATTGCCCCGGCTCAGTCTGCTTCAGTCCGGATTCGCTTCGAGCGCTGAGCTCGTAATCCTTGCCCTCAACGAGATCGACCCACTCGCCGGCACCGTTCTTGAACTTTGCACTTTCAACGACAGGCTGATGCTCCTTGCCGTCATAGGCATACTTGCCGGCGCCCTTGCCGCCGTCTTTAAGGGTGAACCGGTAAGATTGACCCCTAACCAGGCGACGCTGCGAAATCGCGAAGGCTTTTTTGCCCTCGAGCGTCTGGCCAGAGGCAGTCTCAAATGTCGTAACGACATAGTAGTAGCCGGCGTCCGTCGGAGCGTCCTTGAGCTTGGTGCCGTTTTGATACGCCTCGGCATCCGCCTGAGACTTGCACTGATACCACGTGAACTCGTCGCTGGCCGTCGCGCCCATCTGCTCCAGGTTCCACGCGCCGTCCTTATCCAAAGCGATCTTGACCGGGCAGCCATCATAGACAAGCTCAGTGCTCTGAGAGCTCGTCGCCTTGGACATGGAAAGCTTGTACGTGGCCCTCAGGTACTTTTTGACCTCACCGTTCTCGTCCTTGCCATATTCGCACTCGCTGTTGCGGAACGGGCCCACGCACGATGCGCGAACGCCCAAACCGTCAGCTTCAACGTTCCACTTGTGCTGGTGGATGGTCTCGCGGAAGACAAGCTCGCCGTTGCGGTTCACGATCTCGTATTTATCGGAGTTATCATCGGTCTTAGATGAGCCGTCTGGCACAACGCCTTCGATCTCGTCGGATTCGCAGGTGCCAAGAACACGCGACTTTACGCCGTTGCTGCCCGCAGTCTCCTCAATCGAAATCCAAACATGATAATCGCCTCCGCGCACGGAGAAGTCAGAAGCAAGGTTCAGCGCCGGCGCTGTAGCATCGGAGCTATTTTTCTTAGGGATATACAGGCTCTTGGCGGTTCCCGTAGCGATATCAGCCTCGGTATATCCGTCGCCCGCCGTTACGTCTCCTGCATGGCTGTTCTTCCAGAAGCTCGCAATGGTCGGCGACCCGCCGAGGGTAAGGGTTCCAGCAGCGTACACCACGCACGTATTGCCTCTAGCAGCGTTGCGAGAAATCTTGCCACCGTTTATGTTGCAACGTGCGCTTCGGGCAACATTAAGAGCGTCAACCGTCAAAGTGTTGTCAGACGAGCTCGAGCGCGTGCTGTGGAAGTTGCTCATCGTGCAACCGTTGAGGTTGACCGTAGCGTTGGTGACGCCCATCACGCCCGCGACAGCATAGGTATTAAGGATAGAGGAATTCTCATAATAACAAGACGCTTCGACCGACTTATAGCTCTTGTTCGTCTGCCTGACGCCCAAGTTCTCTCCATTGCCGCCGCCATTGTGGCCACTGAAGCTGCAGTTGTTGAACGTTGCTGTCAACTTTTCGGCAGCGCTTCCATCTTTGGGCATCTTAAAGCTGCCGTTGCCATCGACGGAAACAGCACCATTGAAGTCTCCGGACGTATCGTAGAATTCGCAGCCGGTAAAAGTCGCCGTGAAGGAGTTGGTGTTGCCGCCAGTCGTACTCCGGCCCTCGCGGAAGAGGTGTACGGGGACGGCATATTCTTGGGCATTGCCCGCCACTGCGTGCGAATTGCCGGCATAGTCTTGGATCTTCAGCTTTTCGAACTTGGCGGTCAGCTCGCTCTCGGTGCTGCCCAGAGAAATCGCGGGCACCTTTTGGTCTGCCCCACTGCTGTACGAAAGGGAGAAGTTCTTCGAGCCGTCGCCAACCCACAGGCTAACTGAGATATTCCCCAATGCATTCTTGTAGCCCCCGTCGTAATAACGATCGGTCAAAAACCCGCTTACGGACTGACGCACTTCACTCTTATCATGGAAGCTGACGCACGGATTGTTGATACCGATGAACTCGATATTGCTGCCCTGCTTGATGTTGAACAGCCATCGCTTTTGACTGAGCGACGCGGTCGTATAATCGTTCACGTAGACCGTGCCATCGATGTAAATCCTCACAGGATTAATCCGAGACGCATTCGGCGCGTCAATGGTGTAGCCCGATTTGGGCGTGACCTCGCCCTCGGCCGTCTTAAGCACATAGCTACCCGGCTCGGTGATTTGGACGGACTTTGCGCCGTCCTGCTTAAGCGACAGCACCTCCGCCTTCACCCCGTCGGGCATGACCTGCGTCTCGGCGGTTGCCACCGTCGGCGTTGCCACGAGTGCGCATGCCACGGTGGCGATGCCCAGCAGACGCGTCAACACGGCGCGCATCCCCATCTTCTTCTCCCTCATCATGGCTCCCTTACCCCTATGCTTTCGCGTCGCTTGGCGCCGGCGGTTGGCGTGGTCCCTCGCCAGCCGCCGGCTCAAATTGACATATATATCCACCTGGTATTGTGCAACCGCATGTTTTGACACCCTGCCGCTCGGCGCGAGTTGCGTACCGTGGGGCGCAAACGGAACGCACCCCCGCGGGTGGCGCGTGCGCGATGTGGCAAAATCGAGGTACTAAGGGGGCCCAATATGCTCAAAATCATCGCCTGCGACGACGACGTCGCCTTTCTAGATAACCTGCACCGCATGATCAACCGCTGGTCGGCCGAGACGGGCACGGCGGTCGATGTTGCACTCGTTACGCGCGGCGAGGACCTGCTGGCACGCCATGCCGCATCGCGCGCCGACATCATCATGCTCGACATGATCATGCCGCTCGTCAACGGCATGGACACCGCCCGCGAGCTGCGCCAATCCGATACCGCCGTGCGCTTGGTTTTTCTGACCTCATCGCCCGAGTTCGCGCTTGAGTCCTACGAGGTCCGTGCCTTCGACTACCTGCTCAAACCCGTGACCTACGAGCGCGTGGCGCAACTGCTTGACGAGCTGTCGAGCCTGCGTCCGGCAACGATCGACGAGCTCGTCATCAAGACGTCCTTTGGCTACCATGCCCTGCGCCTATCCGATATCGAATATGCCGAGGCTCGCAACAAGCACGTGGTCTTCCACCTGCGCGACGGCCGCGATATCGAGGCGCTCGAGCCGTTCCGCAGCATCGAGGACCGACTGGCCCAAAACGCGACCTTCTTTAAGTGCCACCGCAGCTACCAGGTCAATCTGCGCAACATCGACCACTTTAACCGCACGGAAATCGTCATGCGCTCGGGCGCGTGCATACCGCTCGCGCGCAGCTGCAAGCAGGGGTTCCAAGACGCCTACTTTGCGGCGCGGTTCGAGGGCGGGAGACGCTGATGTTCCTCTCGGCAGAACTGGTGCTCTGGGCAATCCACCACACAACGACGCTGCTCTTTGGCGTCTTTGCCTCGGCGGCGCTGTGCGGCGTCGAGATCAACCGCCGCCATGCGCTCGAGCTGGTGGGGGTCGGCGCCGTAACCGGCACTGCCTTTACGATTGCCAACCTCGTCGGTGGCGAGCTGTTTGCGCGACAGGCCTATCCACTCGTCGTGCATCTGCCGCTTGTCGTCTACCTGTGCGTGCGTTATCGTCTGAGCCCGTTGCTCACCCTGTTGGGCGTTACCAGTGCCTACCTGAGCTGCCAGTTTAGCAACTGGATGGGCATCGCCGCATTCGCCGCCACCGATTCGCAGGTCGCGTACTACGCGGCGCGCATCATCACCACGCTCGGCGTCTTTGCCGTCTTGTTGCATTGGGCAAGCGAGATTGGCCCCCGCCTGGCGATCAAAAGCCCCACCGAGCTGGAGATTCTGCTCATCCTGCCGCTCGTCTACTACATCTTCGACTACGCCACCAACGTCTATACCACGCTCTTCCACTCGGGCTCGGTGGTAACCGTTGAGTTTTTGGCGTTCGCCCTCTGCGCCTTCTACCTTATGTTTCTTGCCGTCTACCTTCGCGAATACGAGGCAAAGGAAATCGCCGAGCGTGAGCGCTGGATGCTCGCGACCCGCGACAGCGCGGCCATCAAAGAGCTCGAAGCCTGGCGCCAGTCCGGACGCGAGCTCTCGGTTCTCCGTCACGACATGCGCCACTACCTGCGCGGTCTAGCGGCCCTGATCGAAGAGGGTCACACCGATGAGGCGCTCGAGCGCATCGACGCGCTCTGCGAGACCAACGACCGCACCGCCGTGCGCCGCTACTGCGCCAACGAAACGGTCAACATTGCGCTCTCGTCGCTTTCCGCGGACATCAACGCGCACGGCATCACCGCCGACCTGCGCGCCGCCGTGCCCGAAACCGTCCACGTGGGCGATGTCGATCTGTTCAGTGTGGTATCGAACGCCCTGGACAATGCCATCGCCGCGGCGAGCGCCGCCCCCGAAGGCAAGCGGTTTGTCGACCTGGACCTTCGCTACGAAGACGGTCAGCTTCTATTGCTGGTTTCCAACACGTTTGGCCGTGCGCCGCACATGGTCGACGGCATGCCCGTGGCTCAGCACACTGGGCACGGCTTTGGCACCAAGAGCATTATGCTTGCCGTCGAGCGCATGAACGGCAACTGCCAGTTCCGCATTAACGGCGACCGGTTTGAGCTGCGCGCCGTGATGTAGGGGCTGCCACCAGCCTCGCTACAGCGGTGCAGCCGCCGGGGTCAGCTGCTTAATGTAGGCCCACATGCGCTGCTTGGCGGCCTTGTCGGTGAGCGCCGCCTCAAAACCGTCGAGCGCCAGCACGCGGCGCCCCTGCACATGGGCGACCAGGCCGGGCTTGAGCATAGCGGTGTCAAAGTCATCAATTGCCACAAGCATATCGGCATAGGTCTCGCGCATGACATCGGCCGCACTGTTGTCCAGCAGCAGCACCGCCTCGGGGTCCAAGGT
>CALEDY010000151.1 GCA_937949355.1 uncultured Collinsella sp.
AGTGTGCGCACATCAAACAAAATGCGATCGTGAGAGGTTCGCGTGACAACCGGAGTGTCGAAGTCCTGGACGAGCGAGCGCTTGAGCGCGTCGACCGTCAGGCGCTCGTCAACAAGACGCACGGCCACGCACATCGTGGGCAGCTCCACGGTAGGCAGTGAGCCGCCGCCGGGAGTCGACGACTCCTCGACAATCTCCAACGCAACGGCACACGGGCAACCGGCCTTATCGAGCCCGGCGACCATACGATCGCGCAGCTTGCGGGCACGTCGCTCCAGATGAGCCTGCGGAAGCGTGAGCATGCTAAGCACCGGAATATCGCGATGGGCAACATCGGCGCCGTCCATGTAAATTCGCAGCGTGGCCTCGAGCGCCGACAGAGCCAGTTTGCCCGGACGCAGAGCGCGCATGAGCGGATGCGACCCGCAGGCCTGGACCAGATCGCGACGGCCCATGATAATGCCCGCCTGCGCGGCACCGAGCAGTTTATCGCCCGAACACGACACCAGATCGAGCCCTGCCGAAACCGAAGCCGGCGTGGTTTCTTCGCCGCCGCGAACCAGGATGTCGTCAGGCAACAGTGCGCCCGACCCCTGGTCTTCATAGAACAGCAGGCCGTGCTTATGGGCCAGTGCGGCGAGCTCCCTTGAGCTCACTTCCTCGTGAAAACCCTCGATGCGATAGTTGGAAGGATGAACCTTCAGGATCATGGCCGTTTCGGGCGTGATGGCGCGCTCGTAGTCGCCCAGATGCGTGCGGTTGGTGGCGCCGACCTCGACGAGTTTGGCGCCCGAAGCCGCCATAACGTCGGGAATACGGAAGCTGCCACCGATCTCGACAAGCTCGCCGCGGCTGACGATAACCTCTTTGCCCGCGGCATGAGTCGCCAGCACCAGCAGCACGGCGGCGGCGTTGTTGTTGACGACCAGCGCATCCTCGGCTCCGGTGAGTGAGCGGATCAGCTGCGCGGCATGCTCCTTGCGCGACCCGCGCGAGCAGGTGTCGACGCTGTACTCGAGCGTGCTATACCCGCGCGCGACCTCGGCCACGGCTTTGGCAGCTGATTCCGCGAGCGGGGCGCGACCCAAGTTGGTATGGATAACCACACCCGTGGCGTTGACGGCGGGACGCAGGCTCGGCAGCGCGGAGCGATGCGCACGCCACTCGATGGCCGAGGCCAGCTCTCGCTTGGAGCGAGGATCGACACCGGCGCGAATGGCGGCGCGTTCCTCGTCGAGCTCGGCCGTGACGGCGGCATGCACCACCGCGTCGCAGGTCTCCCCCGCCGCCTTCACCACCGGCCACTCGGCAAGCAGCTCGTTGACTGAAGGAATGGCGCGCAGGCGGGCGCGCACCTCATCGGACATGTTCTGGCTATCGCTCATGTGCGGCCTTTCAAAAGAAACGTGAATCAGTCGAATACATCAGCTGAGTCAATTACTCGTCATTATCCCCGCGCGCGACGATCTTTTCCACGCGAACGGCGTTTTCCTGGGTAAGTGCGGCACCCGTCAACGGGTCCCAGCGCAGCGGCGTGTGGTCGAGCGGGCCGACGCCCAAGGCTTGAGCGCCACCGGCATCGGCGCCAAACGAACGTCCGCCGGGGGCGGCCGATGTAAAGATGCACGCCGGATGCAGATACGGCGTCGTCTCCACGCGCACGCGGTCGCGGCCCATATCGCTCACGAGTTCCACGACCTCGCCATTGGCGATACCCATGCGAGCGGCGACATCGGCGTTCATCTGCACAGCATCCAGGTCCGATCCAGCCTCGGCGGCACCTTGGGCCGCGAGTCTGCGCGAGGTATGCGACTCAAAGGGGCGGTTGCCGCTAATGAGGCGAAACATCCCCGGGCCGGGCTCAACCATGGGAGCGATCCAGTTGGGTACACGACCCAGGCCGGCTCGTTCCCATACGTCGCTTGCCAGCGCAATTTTACCGCCATACAGGGGAATCGCCGGCTCGCCCGTACGCGACGGCAACGCGACGCCCGTGTCGGCCCAGCCGCGTTCCTTGAGTTCGTCCAGATCGATCCCAAAAGGCGCCACCTGGGCAGCCGCCAGATTGTCAGACGTAAACTGGAAGTACTCGCCCACGCCACACGCCTGCGCCAGACCGGCAAAAATCTCCCGACCGGGACGTGTGTCGTCATGCTGCACGGGCAGCACGGCATTGCGGTAGAACACGCGCGCGTCGTTGCGACCCACGACCGTACCCACGCCGCGGTCGGCCTCCAGATACGTCACATCGGGCAGCACGAAGTCGGAAGCGCGCGCCGTCTCGGACCAGCGAATATCAATCGTCACGAGCAAGTCGAGCTGCTGCAAAATACCCAACCAAGCTTGTGCATTACCATAGCCCGCACCGGGGTTACTGGCATAGACGATGAGCCCACGCAAATCGCCGGCAAGAATCGACTGACCGATGGTCGTACACAGGCCGCGCACCGGATCGACCAGTGGATAGCGCTCGGATCCCAGCTTGGACATGCGCGACACCGGCGGCGTCGCAAAGCGTGCGGGATCAAGGTCGCCCAGCGCAAGCGGTGTGGGTGGATTGAGCGCGCCGCCCACATGTCCAATACAGCCCAGCAGCACATCGACCAAGCAGATAGCGCGCGCGGTCTGGGTGCTATTGGCATACGCGATGCCAATGCCGCCATGAAAGCCGGCGTCCACCACGGCAGCAGGCGCCGCAGCAGCCAGATCGCGCGCCGTCGCACGGATGTCGTCGGCCGGCACGTCGCACATCGACTCGGCCCACTCGGGCGTCCAAGCGCCAGCCGCCTGCGCCAGCTCATCAAACCCCGTGGTATAGCGGGCCACAAAGTCACGGTCGTACAGGTCCTCGATTATCAAAACGTGTGCGATGCCCAGCAGCAGTGCCAAATCACAGCCCGGACGCACGCGCAGCCAGCGGTCGGCAAGCACGGCCGAACCGCTGCGCCGCGGGTCCACCACGATGATCTTCGCACCGCGCCGGCGCGCATCGTTGAGCGCATCGACGGCACCCATCGTCGACGAATCCACGATAGAGCGCCCCAGGTACATGATGCAATCGGTATGGGCCAGGTCGGACGCCGGGCTGTAGCCCAGGCTGTGCTCCCAACCGGTCAGGCGGCTCACCTCGCAGGCGCCATCGGCACCATACACATTGGGCGAGCCCAGCGCATGCATAAAACGATAGGCCCAATAACGGTCGAACGAGGGCACGCCGAGCGTCATGCCCAGCGCGCGGGCGCCATGCGCGTCCACTATCCCCGCGAGGCGCGCCGCGATCTGAGCAAACGCCTCATCCCAGCTCACCGCATCGAACCCCGAGCCGTCCTCGCGGCGGCGCATGGGATGCAAGATACGGTCGCGCTCGTCAAACGGCATGGACAAGCGATGCCGCCCGCGGGCGCACAAGGCGCGCGCGGCGCACGGATGTCCCGGCACCGGCAGCTCGGCCGCCACGCGGCCATCCTCAACATGGGCCGCAAAGGCGCAATCGGCATAGCATCCCCCGCACGTGGTCACAACGGTGCGACCGGCACGCTCAGCATCAGATGTCATCTCGATTACCCCTTTCCAAACCAAACGCAAAGACCAACAGGCAAACAACAAGCCCTAAGGCCAAAAGAGCCTCCCGCACGGCAACGCCCCGCGGGAGGCTCAACACCCAGCGAACTGACCCTTTTATGCCTCGGACTTCTTGGCATAGATAAACCAATAGCCGAGCGCGATCAAAAGTGCGCCGCCCACGATGTTGCCCAGCGTGGCGGCAGACAGGTTAAACGCGATGCCCGCGACGTTGAGGGCATCGGCGCCGGCAACATCGGCACCATAGCCGCAAGCGTGCATCACGGCACCCATGGGCAAAAAGTACATGTTGGCAACGCAGTGCTCAAAACCGCAGGCCACAAAGGCAGAGATGGGCAGCAGAATACCCACGACCTTATCGACCACGGTCTTGCCGGCGGTACCGATCCACACGGCCAGGCACACAAAGATGTTGCACAGGATGCCGCGGAAGAAGATCGTCACCCAGTCGATCGTCACCTTGCCGGCGGCAACGCTCACCATGGAATTGGCGACTGCCTCGCCGTTGAGCTTGTAGATGCCGGCCATGTACACCAAAAAGACGATGAACAGGGCACCGACAAAGTTACCGACCCAAACGACAAGCCATGCCTTGAGCATTTGTGCCAGCGTGATCTTATTGCTCTTGAGCGCGCAGACCATGAGCGAGTTGCCGGTAAAGAGCTCGGCGCCGCACACCAGCACGAGCACCAGGCCCAGGCAGAAGCACAGGCCGCCCACAAAGCGCTGGGCACCCCAGCCGAGCGTGCTATCGCTCAAAAACACGGTAAAGAACAGGCCTCCGAAGGCGATGAACGCACCGGCGAACATGGCCAAGACAAAGGCCTTCGCGACCGGCAGGTTGGCCTTGGTCACGCCGGCGGCCTCGGTCTTTGCCTCAATCGCGGCGGGTGCCAGGCAATCGGGAGCGGGATACTCCACCTTGGTATCTGCCATGTCAATCACTTCTTTCCTAATCAGCAGGGACGGGCGCTCCTACAGCTCCTGCCCCAAGCGGACAAAGTGGGAAAAGTCGTTGGCGGCCACGGCGTCGTACACGGCGTCGACGGCGTCAAAGACCTCCGGGGACATGGGGTTGTAGAACTCCGTGTCGCCCGGCTGAATCCCTATGAAGACGATATCATCGCATGATTGCTCAATCTCTTCGATCAGAATCGAGAGCGGAAGCGAATGTGTGGTGAACATCGACTTGCGCGCGACGTCGGTCTTATCGAGCAGACGGATGGAGCCGACGGGCAGCGCCATATCGGCGGCATCGACCAAAACCAGGCGCGGCGGACGCTCGCGCTTGACCTCGATGATGTCGTCCTCGGGCGTCTGGCCGCCGTCGATGGTGTACCAGCCGGCAAGAGGCGCGTCCTCCATCTTTTTGGAGAGAACGGGGCCGGCGGCATCGTCGGCGCGCAGCACGCTACCCGCCGTGAGCACAATGCCCGCAAAGGGCGCACCGTTCACACGGCCATCGACAACGCGGCCCATTACTGCAACCTCCCCGTCAGATACACGCCCGACACGTCGCGCACGCGCTCAACCAGGTCGCGGAACTTCATCAGAAACGCGACCTGCTGGGCATGCAGGCCAAAGTCGTCGTCGAACACCGAGATACCGGCCTTGGCCGACCCGCGGAAGCCGCGCTCGCTGAGCAGCGTGTCGCACGCCTCGAGCAGGGACGGCACCGCGGCCTTATCGAGCTGGCACTCGCCAAAGGAGCGGATGGCCTCAAACTTTGTCTTGGCCTCCCCCTCCGGCAGTGCATCGACCAGCGAATAGAAGACGTCCACCGGCACGGACAGGCGCGGCTCAAAGCAATCGAGCACGCCGGTGTGGTGGCCCACGGCGAGCGTGTAGTACAGCACGTCGCAGGCCTCCTGGGGAACGTCTTCCTCGGTCTCGACAAACTTACGTGTGAGCTCGTAGAAGACCACCTGGTCGGGCTCGCGGGTCAGGCAGGGGTCGGCGACGCCCTCGGCGGCCTCGACGCTTGCGCGCGAGGCGTCACCGAAGGAGCCGCCGAGCATGCCGGGGCCCGCAAAGTAACCAGAGCGGTCCGTGAGCTCCATCTAGCGACCTCCGGCCAGCACCAGATCCTGCAGCGCCGAGTAGACCTCGACGCGGCGGGGATCGTCCTGCTTGTCGATGAGCAGCGCCATGGCACTGCGGATATCGCCCTTGGGCGCGCCCTCGAGCGTATCCATAAACTCGTTGGCCAGGTCGCGGCCGTAACGGTAGCCGCTCATGGCGCGAGCCTCGCGCTCAATGGCAACGCGCAGCTTGTACGGCACGCCGGGGTGCAGGATGTCGGCCTGCTCGCCCTCGGCCTCCACCGTGGTCTCGGCATGGAGCTTTTGGTCCAGCAGACCGAGCGCCATGGCAAAACCGTAGATGGTCTGCGCGGGGCTGGGCGGGCAGCCGGGGATATACACGTCGACCGGCAGGATCTTGTCCGTGCCGCCCCACACGCAGTAGTTGTCGTAGAAGATGCCGCCGGTGCAGCCGCACGCGCCATAGGACACCACGATCTTGGGATCGGGTGCGGCCTCAAAGGCGCGCAGGGCCGGCATGCGCATGGCACGCGTCACGGCGCCGGTGTACAGCAGCACATCGGCGTGACGGGGCGAGGGCACGACCTTGATGCCAAAGCGCTCGACGTCGAAGACGGGCGTGATGGAACCGAAGATCTCGATCTCGCAGCCGTTGCAGCCGCCGCAGTCGACACGGTAGACGTACACCGAGCGCTTAATCTTCTTAAGAAGGGTCGCCTTGGCCTTCTCGATGCTCTCGTCGAGCTCGATCTTGGTCGGGCGGTACTGAAGCCGCTCGGGCAAAAGCGTGGGTTCGGCCATGGTTACTCCTCCTTCGTATCAAAATCCATGATGATGCCCTCGACCGGCGCCGGACCGGCGGGAATCTCGGGCGCATCGGGGTTGAGCTCGCGGTCGATATACTCCGGGTTCACGCCGTGGCCGCCCAGATACTCCATGCCGGGGCCCTGGGGCTCACCGGACGCAAGCGTCTCGTTGGCAGCCATGCCGTGCGCGTTGCCGGTCTTTACGGCCGAGGCGGCGCGCAGGGCGTCGAGCTCGCGCTTGCACTCCTGGCACATACCGACGGTACGGGCGGCCTGGATGGCCTCCATGCCGCCGGCCTTTTGCAGCAGGCGCTTGGCGTAGTCGATCTCCTTGTGCGGGGCAAACGGCTTGCCGCAACGCGAGCAGTGCTCGAGCGTATAGACGCTCTTGCTGGTGAGGTCGTCCTTGCTCATGACGGCCAGCTCAAACTCCTCGGTGAGCTTGATGGCCTCCATGGGGCAGGCTTCCTCGCAGCGGCCGCAAAAGATGCAGCGACCGTAGTCGATCGACCAGGTGATGGTATCGGCCGCAAGGTCGGTGTCCATGCGAATGGCATCGGCCGGGCACGCCACGCCGCAGGCACCGCAGGCGATGCAGAGCTCAGCATTATGCTCGGGCTTGCCGCGCATGTCCTTGTTGGTGGGAAACGGCGCAAACGGGTACTTGACCGTCGCGTCGCCGGCCTTGGCGTTAACCTTCCAAAGCTTCAGCATATTAGAGCGCCTCCTCATCGAGCGGAGCGGCCATGGTGCCCTCGCCCGCAAGCGGCGACTTGTCGCGCCAGACGTTCTCGAACTGCTCCTTGTCGAGCACGTGGTCGCGCTTGGCGGCGACATCGGTCACCGTCACGCGGTCGGTGCAGGAGTAGCACGGGTCGAGCGATCCGACGATCAGCGCCGCGTCACCCACGGTGTTGCCGCGGAACATGTAGCGCAGGACCGGCCAGTTGCTGTACGTGGCGGCCTTGGCGCGCCAGCGGTAGCACTTCTGGTTATTGCCGAGCATGGCCCAGTGCACGTCCTCGCCGCGCGGCGCCTCGGTGGCGCCGATGGCGTACTTGTGCGGGGTGTACTCCCAATCCGTGGTGAGGATGGGGCCCGACGGGCAGTTCTCGAGCATGGTCTCGATCATGTCGATCGAATCGTAGACCTCCTGGATGCGAACGGCGGTACGGCCGAAGGCATCGCAGGTGTCGGCCGTGGCGGCGTGCATCTTTTGGACGTCCGGATCGGCGTAGCCGTCGAAGGGATGGTCAAAGCGCACGTCGCGGGCATAGCCCGAGCCACGCATGAGCGGGCCGACCGGCGAGAAGTCACGTGCAATCTTGCGGTCCAAGATGCCGATGCCACTCGTGCGCTCAATGAAGTTGGGCGTCGAGAGCAAGACGTCGACGAGCTCCTGAACCTCGGAGCGCAGCTGATGGATGGTCGTGAGCGTGGAGAGCTTCTGCTCGGCCAAAATGTCGCGACGCACGCCGCCGATCACGTTGAGGCCGTAGGTCTTGCGGTGACCGGAGAGCTTCTCGGCCAGGTCCATGGACTTCTCGCGGACGCGGAAGAACTGCTGGAAGCCGGAGTCGAAGCCTGTGTAGTGCGACGCCAGGCCAATGTTGAGCAGATGCGAGTGCAGGCGCTCGACCTCGAGCATGATAGCGCGGATGTACTGGGCGCGCGGCGGGACATGGATGCCCTGGGCGCGCTCGACGGCCTCGGCATAGGCCACCGAGTGGGCGCAGCCGCAGATGCCGCAGATGCGGTCGGCGAGGAACGTCACGGCGTCATAGTTCAGGCGCGTCTCCGCGACCTTCTCCATGCCGCGGTGCACGTAGAACAGACGGTAGTCGGCGTCGACGATCGTCTCGCCCTCGACGAACAGGCGGAAGTGGCCAGGCTCATCGGAGGTAATGTGCAGCGGGCCCATGGGGACGAGCGTGGTCTCCTTGCCCTTGGTGTCGGCCAAGAACTCGTAGTTTTCCATGTCGCTCGCGGGAGCGGGACGGAAACGGTAGTCCATGGAGTCCTTGCGCAGCGGATACAGGCCGCTGGGCCAGTCATCGGGCAGCACCAGGCGGCGACGATCGGGCAGACCCTCGGGAATCAGGCCGAACATATCGCGCAGCTCGCGCTCGCCCCACACGCAGGCGGGGACGAACGGCGTCACGGACGGGAACGTCATCTTGGCGGGATCGACCTCGGTGCGCACGGTCACCCAGCCGGGGTCCTCCCCCTCCATGGAGATGACGTAGTACACGGCGTAACGGCCGCACAGGCTGCGCTCATCGTTGCCGATGATCACGGGAATCCAGCCGTAACGCTCGTAGTACAGGTAGTGGACGGCCTCGGGCAGCTTGTCCTGCTTGACGGTAATCGTCAGCTGATCCTCGCACTGCCACTCGACCTTCTCGATGCAGCCCGGAACGGCGCGGCGCAGGGCCTCGACATGGCTCTCGCAGCGACGGGCATACACCTTGTTCTCAGTTTCAATCATTCGTTACTCCACCTCGCTCTGAGCGGTCTCGGTACCGAACACAGCGCGGTACATCGGCGTCGCGTGAAGTTCCTCGGTGCTCTGCTCGAGCACGATGCCGGTCGCGGTCTCCACACCGTGCACGAGGGGCAGCGGGGTGGCGATGCCAAACCACAAGATCATGACGGCCAGGATGATTTCGGGGATAAGCATGAGCGCCGGGGCCTCATGCTTGCCCATGCCCTGGGGCGCATGGCCGAATACCGACTTGAGTGCGATGCGGGTGAGCGCAGAGATGGCCACGGTAAGACCGAGGGCGACCACGACGACCAGCCACATGGGACCGGCGGTAACACCGGCGACAAAAGTCAGGAACTCGGAGATAAACATGCCAAAGGGCGGGAAGGCACCAAGACCGAGCAGCGCCAGGATGGCGAGCGCGGCGGTTGCGGGGGCAACCTCGACGACGCCTTGGATCTTGGCCAGGCTACGCGTGCCAAAGGCGTGCTGGATGTTGCCGGACACGCAGAAGGCAAGCGTCTTGGTAAAGCCGTGGAACACGCAGTGCAGCAGGGCTGCGGCGATACCCAGCGGGCCACCGATACCCAGGCACAGGGCGATAACGCCCACGTTCTCCACAGACGAATACGCAAAGCGGCGCTTGAGGTCGTCCTGACGAAACATCGAAAGCGCCGCCACCAAAATGGACAGCGTGCCGACGATCAGCAGCAAAAGTTGCGGATACTCGGCGCCCACGGCCTGGATAGTAAAGCCGTAGAAGCGCATGATCACAAGCATGGCGCACTTAAGCAGCACGCCCGAGAGCAGAGCCGAGACAGGGCTCGGGGCCTGGGAGTGGGCATCGGGCAGCCAAGTGTGCATGGGGAACAGGCCGGCCTTGGTGCCAAAGCCAATGACGATAAACGCAAAGGCAAGGCGCATAAGCGTCGGGTCGAACTGGTCCGCATAGGGCAGGACAGATGACAGGAACGCGGCCTCGTGGGCATTGGGGATCACATCGGCGGCGTTGGCGTAGATCAGCAACGTGCCAAAGAGGCCAAAGGCGACGC
>CALEDY010000152.1 GCA_937949355.1 uncultured Collinsella sp.
TCCTTGAGCAGGTCCATCAAGGTTCACGGTCACGTCCGACCAAAACGCGCCGAATGAGTCGGAGCCGTCGGTCACATCGAAGGCTTGGATGCAGAGCGTATCGTTCTCCTTGTAGAATTGCTTTACGAGCTCCACGGTCTTCGGCTCACCGTCAACCGAATAATTGACCTTGATGCCGCCCTTGGTGGTTGCATCTACATAGAGGCTGCTGTCCTCGATACGCTTTTTGAGGTTCTCCCTATAGGCGACCAGCGATCCCGGGAGCGCTTGAATCTGAGAAAGGCCTTTTTCCAATTGGTCAATATCGACAACGACCGGCTGCTCGATTTTAGGGAACGGGCCCATCTGGAACGCCTTCATCGCATAGTCGCTTCGGTCTTCCCTGGCCGTCATAACGAGGGCGGCGTCGCTTGGGAACAGCATAGTACCGTCAACCCTAACGATCCTGACGGTATCTCGCCTTGTAGCCGATGCCACAGACTGGAGGACATGGGACGATGCCTGGTCGATATTTCCGAGAACGATGGCGCCACCGCTTGCCGCAGAGATGACACCCGGCCTGATTGGGCGTCCGCCGCCGATAATACCTGCGAGGCTTACCGTCCCGATATCGGAGACAACGGCGACACTTCCCTTCGCCACGACGCCGGCAAGGTCTCTCATGAGCGTCGCTTCATCGCTTTCGCCGACGCGGAAGAACGCGCGAAGCGCCTCTCCCGCACGCTCCGGACTATCCGTCTCAAACAGAATGGGAATTCGAGTCGCAAGAGCCTCGGCTACAGCAGAAACGGCCGCAGGCGGATAAACCGGGCTTAACTGTTCAGGCTCGGCCGGCATAGACCTTCCAATTATTTTCTCGGGATTACCCAGTGAGTCAGATGAGATCGAGTCCAATGCCTGAAGGCGCGGATGGGCCGGCCTCAATCCGCGCGGGGTCGCTGCGGAAACGACTCCCTGGAGATTCAACTCATGACAGAGGTTCTCGACTGCAACAGTGCCCCGACACGACGTTACGTTGCCGCCGAAGTCCAGCGATCCGAAAAACAGCTTATCCTTGAGAAACTCGGAATCCAGTTGTCCCGAGACACTCAGAATGCCAAGAGCGATAGGAAGAGCAAGAGAATCGGGGGTCCGCAATCGGCCCGAGAAGCTCCTGTTATAACCGGGGGAAGGCATTAGCTCGATGGAGATATTGTCCCGGGGTACGGTGTACCCCTGCGCCTTAAGG
>CALEDY010000153.1 GCA_937949355.1 uncultured Collinsella sp.
CAACAAGCGTGCCGCCGGCGTGACCGTGGGCAGCTACAAGACCTCTGCCGGTGCCGTCATGCACCTGCCCATTGCGCAGGTTCCCAACATCGCCCGTGCGCTCGACGATCTTAAGGCCGCTGGCTTTTGGGTGGGCGGCGCTTCCGAGCATGCCGAAGGCAGCTGCTGGGATGCTCCCTTCGAGGGCCGCGTGGCGCTCGTCATGGGCTCCGAGGGTGATGGCATCTCGCGTCTGGTGCTCGAGAAATGTGACTTTTTGACCAAGCTCCCCCAGCGCGGCATGACCGAGAGTCTCAACGTGGCCCAGGCGACCACCGCGCTGTGCTTTGAGTGGCTGCGCCGCAATGCCGGCGAGCTCATGGGGGAGGAGTAGTGCATGTCCAAGAAGAACCGCGCCAAGTCCAAGGCCAAGCGCTTTGGCGAGGGCTCGGCCAAGCCGATTGTTTCGGCCGCGACCTATGGCGTGGGCGGCAATGCGTTTGCGCAGGCCATCGCCGATCCGGTCTCGACGGTGCACTCCAATAAGCCCGAGCTGCTGGTGGTCGACGGCTACAACGTGATCCACTGCACGCCGCGCTACGAAAAGCTCGTCTACGACCATTCCGACGATCCATATTCCAGCGACGTCCACGACATGGCTCGTACTGCGCTCATCAACGACGTCGCCGCCTTTGCTCAGGGCCGCTACGAGGCCGTAATCGTGTTCGACGGCGCGGGCAATATCTCCAACGAGCGCCCCAACCTGCCCGCCCGCGGCGTGCGTATCGAGTTTTCGCCGACGGGCGTTTCTGCCGATACCGTGGTGCAGAAGCTCTGCATCGAGGCACGTGAGGAAGGCCGCGCGTGCTCCGTGGTATCGAGCGACGGCACGATCCAGGCCGTCGTCATGGGCAAGGGCGTTTCGCGCATCTCGAGCCGCATGCTGGTGGACGAGATCAAACAGATCGACAACGACGTTCACGAGGCAGAGGAAGCCCCGCAGATCAAGATGACTCTGGGCAGTCGCCTGAGCCCCGATGCCCTGGCCAAGCTCAAGGCGTTGCGCGGGAGGTAAGGGATTATCCATAGAGGCCTGTTTCCCAATTGGCAGGCCCGTTGATTTGTAATCAATGGACTGTGGGTTGCCGTCGCCAAAACGAATAGTTTTTGGTTTTGGCGAACGGATAAAACTATTCGTTCTGGCGAACAGTTTTGAGATGTGGTCGGTCGAAGGGCCTGTTGCGCCCCATCCTCAATTCCTTTATCCTTAACAGGCTTCGCGCGAAAGCGCCAAGTGTGCCAGTGTGGCGCAACGGTAGCGCAACTGATTTGTAATCAGTGGGTTGCAGGTTCGATTCCTGTCACTGGCTCCATGAGAGTTTCGGGCTCTGTTCCCTTTTGTGGGACAGGGCCCGTTTCTATTTGTGTCGATAAGTCAGCGGGTTTGGCGCCAATCAAGCTTCAGGTTTGTCTCGATCTGTAACACGAAGGGGCGGAAAACCGTTCTTACTGTTACAGAATGAGACGTAAGCTGGGGTCTCTGCGTAATATCTCGATCTGTAACAGATAGGGGAGAAAATGTTCTCTAAATGTTACAGATCGAGACAAAGGGCGGAGCGGTCCCGGTCATTCTGGACGAGAGTGGATTATCGGACGAACGAGCGTGGAAAATCTCCCGTTTAGTGAATGAGCGTGGATAATCTGCCACTTTGGGCCCAGTGGCACGCCAAAAGTGGGAGAACATCCACGCTCGAATTTGCCAAGGAAGCCCGATCTCGACCTATATATAGGCGCAAATGAGTCGTTATCGAAGTGATATTCTGCAGGCTCACTCCACTACGCCAAAGTGTTCCCTCGGGAAATGCCACCGCTACATGCAAATTCAGCGTCCTTCATATCCAAACTCAGCAAAACCGCAGGTCAAAAGCATATAGATACGCCCGGCACCGTGTATCTAGAGGTTTTCGTTGACAGCTCCCAAGGTGGCATCGTATTATCTTCTTCGTTCGCGGGGGCGGCGGTCCAAAAGACCAAAGGACCTGCGGATACTTGAACGATTGGGAGTTTGCCCGAGTGGTTAATGGGGACGGGCTGTAAACCCGTTGGCTCTGCCTACATAGGTTCGAATCCTATAGCTCCCACCCGTCAAGTGCCTGTATAGCTCAGTCGGTAGAGCACTTCGTTGGTAACGAAGAGGTCACCAGTTCAAGTCTGGTTGCAGGCTCCATCCGGCGGTGTAGCTCAGTTGGTTAGAGCACACGGTTCATACCCGTGGCGTCACTGGTTCGAATCCAGTCACCGCTACCATAGGTAACACGGTGGCTTCTCAATAGTATGTTGAGAGGCCACTATGGTATAAAGGCAAAGTCCCGTCCGGGGACGACCTGTTAAGAGGAGGGCTTTATGGCCAAAGAGAAGTTTGAGCGCACTAAGCCGCATGTTAACATCGGCACCATTGGTCACGTCGACCACGGCAAGACCACGCTGACCGCTGCCATCACCAAGGTTCTCTCCGAGACCGAGGGCTGCAAGGCTGACTTCACTGCGTTCGAGAACATCGACAAGGCTCCCGAGGAGCGCGAGCGCGGCATTACGATCTCCGTCTCCCACGTCGAGTACGAGACTGCTGCCCGTCACTACGCTCACGTTGACTGCCCGGGCCACGCTGACTACGTCAAGAACATGATCACCGGCGCTGCTCAGATGGACGGCGCTATCCTGGTCATCGCCGCCACCGACGGCCCCATGGCTCAGACCCGCGAGCACATCCTGCTCGCCCGTCAGGTCGGCGTTCCTTACATCGTCGTCTTCCTGAACAAGTGCGACATGGTCGACGATGACGAGCTCATCGACCTCGTCGAGATGGAGACCCGTGAGCTCCTCTCCGAGTACGATTTCCCCGGCGACGACATCCCCGTCATCCGTGGTTCCGCTCTGGGCGCTCTCGAGGGCGACGCCAAGTGGATGGACGCCATCCGCGAGCTCATGAAGGCTGTCGACGAGTACATCCCGACGCCTGCTCGTAACAACGACCTCCCGTTCCTGATGGCCGTTGAGGACGTTATGACCATCTCCGGCCGTGGTACCGTTGCTACCGGCCGTGTCGAGCGCGGTGAGCTCAAGCTCAACGAGCCCGTCGAGATCGTCGGCATCAAGGATACCCAGAACACCGTTGTCACCGGTATCGAGATGTTCCGTAAGTCCATGGACTTCTGCGAGGCTGGCGACAACGTCGGTCTGCTGCTCCGCGGCATCAAGCGCGAGGACATCGAGCGCGGCCAGGTTCTCTGCAAGCCCGGTTCGGTTACCCCGCACACCAAGTTCACCGGTGAGATCTACGTTCTGACCAAGGAGGAGGGCGGCCGTCACACCCCGTTCTTCGATGGTTATCGTCCTCAGTTCTACTTCCGTACCACCGACGTTACCGGTACGGTCAAGCTCCCCGAGGGCACCGAGATGGCTATGCCTGGTGACCACATCACCATCGAGGGCGACCTCATTCACCCGATCGCCATGGAGGAGGGCCTGCGCTTCGCTATCCGCGAGGGTGGCCACACCGTCGGTTCGGGCATCGTCTCCACGATCATTGAGTAAATTAGCTCTTTGATATAGCTGACTTAGAGAACCCGGCACTTATATGGGTGCCGGGTTCTTTTCTGCAATGGATATTGAGCCGTTGCTGGTGTCGAGAGGATCGATAATGGTCCTGGTCGCACCGTCGATTAGCTCTCGTTGGCTTCATTGATGTGTTCCAAATATGAATGGATCCACCGAGAACCAATTGATTCGAGGTTTTCATTGACAGCGCTTATATAGAGCTGATAAAGTACCAACTCGTGCCCGTACGGGGCGGAAATGAAAGGTTCAGGATACATGCGTACTCTAGTTACTCTTGCGTGCACTGAGTGCAAGCGCCGCAACTATACGACCACCAAGAACAAGTCGACCATGCCTGATCGTATGGAGATCAAGAAGTATTGCCCCTGGTGCCGTCACCACACGCTGCACAAAGAGACTCGCTAGTCTCTAGTCACATACGCCAGTAGTTCAATTGGTAGAGCATCGGTCTCCAAAACCGAGTGTTGAGGGTTCGAGTCCTTCCTGGCGTGCCAGTCATTATTCCGTAAGCTCCCAATTGGGGGCTTACGGTTTACTCATGTATAAGCGCATTGCGCGGAGGTAACCCAAATGGCCAACAAGAAGAACAAGAAGAAGGCTCAGCAGCAGGCGCCTGCCAACAACGCTGCCGCCAACTCCAAGGTTGAGGCCAAGAAGGCCGTTGCCAAGAAGAACGAGAAGGCTGCGAAGTCCAAGAAGAATGAGAAGCCTGGTTTCTTCGCCCGCACCAAGAAGTATTTCGCCTCGGTGAAGTCCGAGATGAAGCGTGTCACGTGGCCCGATAAGAAGGAGCTCGTGAACTACTCGGTCGTCGTTTGCGCTTCTCTGATCGTCGTCGGCGTCGTCATCGCTCTGCTCGATGCTGGCTTTGGCGAGGCTCTTGCTCTGTTCTCTGGATTGAGGGGCTAAACCATGTCTAAGCGTTGGTACGTCGTTCACACTTACTCTGGATACGAGAACCGCGTTAAGTCCGATCTCGAGCATCGCATCGAGACTATGGGCATGCAGGACCGTATCTTTGATATCGAGATTCCTATGGAGCGCGTCACCGAGATTAAAGAGGGTGGCAAGCGCGAGACCAAGGATTCCAAGATCTTCCCGGGTTATGTCCTGGTCCGCATGGAGATGGATGACGATGCTTGGACGTGTGTTCGTAACACGCCTGGCGTCACCGGTTTCCTGGGCGGAAACGGCAAGCCCGCTCCGCTTTCCCGCGACGAGTACAACAAGATGACTCGTCGTCCCGGTAAAGGCGATTCGCCCAAGCGCACCTCGGTTGATATTCAGGTCGGCACGTCCGTCCGCGTCACCGATGGCCCGCTTACCGACTTTGATGGCAAGGTCTCCGAGGTTAACACCGAGGCTGGCAAGCTCAAGGTCACGCTGATGATCTTTGGCCGCGAGACGCCGGTTGAGCTCGACTTTAACCAGGTCGCTGTCATCGCTTAAGTTTTCGTCCGTTCGCGCGAGCGTGCTTCTTCTGTGACTGCTCATCTCAGGAGTGCTTCTAACACGTGCGTGCTTACGATATAGCAAGTACTTCACACTCGTGATTCGAAAGGAATGACCATGGCTGAGAAGAAGGTTGCCAACGTCATTAAGCTCCAGATTCCTGCTGGTGCCGCTAACCCCGCTCCTCCCGTCGGCCCCGCCCTGGGCGCTGCTGGCGTGAACATCATGCAGTTCTGCCAGGCCTTTAACGCCGAGACGCAGGACAAGAAGGGCGACATCATCCCCGTTGAGATTTCTGTCTACGAGGATAAGTCCTTCTCCTTCATCACCAAGACCCCGCCGGCGGCTCACCTCATCAAGAAGGAGCTGAACCTCAAGTCTGGTTCTGCTAAGCCCCAGGCCGACAAGGTTGGTCAGCTCTCCCAGGAGCAGCTCACCAAGATTGCCGAGATCAAGATGCCGGACCTCAATGCCAACGACATTGACGCCGCCAAGAAGATCATCGCCGGTACCGCCCGTTCCATGGGCGTCACCATCGCTGAGTAGCGATTTCTTTAGGTAATGACGGGTGCCCCGACCGGGGCGCCCGTTATATGTGTGCAATAGGGCACACGAAACGATGTGGGAGGGCATAAGCCCGTTTAACCACAGGAGGTAATGCACATGGCTAAGCATGGTAAGAGCTATAACGCCGCTGCCGAGAAGATCGACCGCGCCACGCTCTACACCCCCCTTCAGGCTGCCAAGCTCATCAAGGAGCTCGACACCGCCAAGTTCGACGAGACCGTCGAGGCCCACTTCCGTTTGGGCATCGATACTCGTAAGGCTGACCAGAACATCCGTGGTTCCATCTCTCTGCCCCACGGCACCGGCAAGACCGTTCGTGTTGCCGTCTTCGCCGAGGGTGAGAAGGCTCGCGAGGCCGAGGCTGCCGGCGCCGACATCATCGGTTCCGACGAGCTCGTCGCCCAGATCCAGAAGGGCGAGATCAACTTCGACGCCGCTATCGCTACGCCGAACATGATGGCCAAGGTTGGCCGCATCGGTAAGATCCTTGGTCCCCGTGGCCTCATGCCGAACCCCAAGCTCGGCACCGTTACCATGGACGTCGCCAAGATGGTCTCCGAGCTCAAGGCCGGCCGCGTTGAGTATCGCGCCGACCGCTACGGCATCTGCCACGTGCCCCTGGGCAAGAAGTCCTTCTCTGAGCAGCAGCTCGTCGAGAACTACGCTGCCCTGTACACCGAGATCCTGCGCGTCAAGCCCTCTTCTGCTAAGGGCAAGTACGTCAAGTCCATCTCCGTGTCTTCCACCATGGGCCCTGGCGTCAAGGTCGATCCCGCTGTCCAGCGCGACTTCCTGGCTGAGTAACTGCTAGTTACTGCCTGAGCAAAGCAAGCATTGCTAAAGAAACCCGGTTCTGCCTCATGCAGGACCGGGTTTCTTGCTATCTCGGGGCAAAACCAACACGATGGGGACAGGCACCTTTGTGGTGGTTTTACTTGTGTTGTACTTTAGCGCGATGTAGTACTACCCGAGGCCGAAGGGAGCCCAACATGTTTAAGAACACGCAACAGCTCCTAGGTCTAGCGCTACTAGATTGGATAGCGCGCTAGGGTTGTAATCTCGCTATAACGATTTGTTGTACCCGGGTGCGCTATCGTCTGCCGCTTTCAGGCGTGATGAGCGACACGGGTATTTTTCTATCTCTAGGCCTTCTCTCTCCTGAAAGCCATCTGTCATAAAACGGTCAATCAGGAGGAACATATAAGCCGCAAAATCACAATCTTTGACGCCACCCTGTGCGACGGTGAGCAGTCGCCTGGCGCCAGCATGAATACCGAGGAAAAGCTCTTCATCGCCCGCCAGCTGGTGCGCATGAACGTGGACGTTATCGAGGCGGGCTTTCCCATCTCGAGTCCTGGTGACTTTCGCTCCGTACAGGAGATTGGCAAGATTGCGGGCGACCGATGCACGGTATGCGGCCTGACGCGCGCTGTCGACAGGGATATCGAAGTGGCTGCAGAGGCGCTCAAAACGGCCCAGAGGCCCCGTATCCATACAGGGCTGGGTGTGAGCACCAGTCACCTGCGCGACAAGCTCCATATGACTGAGGAAAGGGCAATTGAGTGAGCGATCCATGCCGTCAAACATGCTCGCAAGTTCGTTGACGATGTTGAGTTTTATGCCGAGGATGCCGGCCGCTCCGATCAGGAGTTTCTGGTGCGCATTATCGAGGCGGCCGTAAAGGCCGGTGCCACGGTCGTGAACATCCCCGATACGATGGGCTACAACATGCCGTGGGACTTTGGCGCCCGCATCCGTGACCTGCGCGGGCGCTGCGGGTGCGGCCGGTCAGCGTGCGGTCGACGTGATGGAGTATCGCGAGTACGAGATTGAGCGCATTGCGCGCCAGGCATTTGAGGCGGCGCGCAAACGTCGCGGCAAGGTGACGAGCGTTGATAAGCGCAACGTGCTGGAGACGAGCCGCATGTGGCGCGAGATCGTGCATCGCGTGCAAGACGAGGAGTACTCCGACGTGGAGCTTGAGGACCTGCTCGTCGACAACGCCGCCATGCAGCTCATCAGTCGACCGGCAGACTTTGACGTCGTGGTGACGGAGAACATGTTCGGCGACATCCTGTCCGATGAGGCGGCTCAGATTACCGGATCGCTCGGTATGCTTGCCTCTGCCTCGCTGGATGATGGCGTATCGCTGTTTGGGCCGAGCGCTGGCAGCGCTCCTGACATCGCGGGGCTCGGCGTGGCCAATCCGCTGGCTCAAATCTTGTCGGTGGCGATGCTGCTGACCTACGCGCTCGACATGGGCGAGCAAGCCGCGTGGATCGAGAGCGCCGTGGCGCGCGTGCTCGACGAGGGCTGGCGCACCCGTGACATCGCCGATGTCAACACCCCGGCAGATAAGATCCTCGGCACCACGACGATGGGCGACAAGGTCGTCGCCGCGCTGTAGGCGATGCCGATTCAAGCTGTCAAATATCTCAATCTGTAACATCTAAGGGGCAAAATCGTTCCTACCTGTTACAGATTGAGATTTTCGGCCGAGCATCCGTGGTCTGTCTCGATCTGTAACAGCTAACCGATTATTTGGGCCCTACCTGTTACAGATTGAGACAAACCGTTGGGACAGGTCGGACGAGTCAGCAAAACCACCACAAAGGTGCCGGTCCCCTTCGTGGTGGTTTTTAGCGCAACGAGGTGTTCCCAGCCGACCATACGGGCGGCCTTGCGCTCACGCTGCTCGATGACAGCGCATCTTTAGACGCGAAGTGCGGAACCGGGTGCATATACGAGCCGCGTAGCGTTACGAATTCATGGGAATGACCGTATCGCCAATTTGTACGCTTGCAATCTTGTCTGTGTCACAAACTTGCGAGAACGGCCAGGTCTTGTGGACATCAGTGGTGCCGTTATCCAGTTTATTTGCGAAATAGCCGCTGTGGCTGGTTGCGTCCTCAACATGACCGTCTTTGAACGTCACGATGAGGGGTATGTTGCCAACGGCATCCATAGACTCCTCCATGTTTTGAGACATCTTGCCGCTGTTGTTGTCGTGTTCGATGGAACGATCTATGTTGTAGCGGACTGAAACGCCAACGCAGGATACGGTGGCCTCTTGAATCGTCGCCTTGGTGCCGTTAAAGTTGACCGATTTGGGCGCGGGAATCGTAACGGATGTATCTTCGTAATTCAGCTGGAACTTAAGATCCCATGGGCCCGTAAGTATTTTCTTATACTCGGGAAGCTCTTTGCCAGCACGTGGCACAACGAGAGAGTTGATATGCGTGCGGACGGTCCTGCCCATAAGGCCGGGTGATTCAACGCTGAACTGTGCAAAGTATTGAATGCTGGAGTCATTGGGGTTCTTGTCAATGAGCCATGATTGGCCTTGGCCGCCATGCTCGCCATCAACGTATACGTTTCCATCGACACTTCCGGCGATAGTTCCGTTCTCGCCCGGCTCGGAAAGCTTTTTCAGGGCAGCGGGATCGTCGAACGTAAGCGTATAGGCGATGGTAACCATATCCTTGTCGCCCATGATGGCGTCGGCGGTCACGGTGACTCCGTTGTTGGAGCAGCTAGCACCGACGGGCCGGCCAATACGGTCGATGATCTCGGTTTGAGAAGCAGGTCCGTCAAAGATGTCGGAAAGCATGTCAGAAGGAAGCGGCAGGACGCCTGTTGCCATAGCCGTGCCAGCGCCTCCAATGACGATAGCGAGGACTGCCGTTACAGCGGCAATGCGAGCGACTGTTCTTACGGGATGGCGGGCGATGCGCGGCTTGCGTCGCGTGCCATTAAAGTTGCTTTGAGCGGTCGCCGCATCGCTCGAGGCGACGGACTGAGCAATCGAGTTTGCCATGTGCTGCTTCGCATTATCGGTAAACGAAATGTGCTCCAGGGCGTGGCGATAGTCATTCGAATTCGTAGTCATTGTGGTCTCCTTTCAAGGAAAGCCGAAGTGACGCACGTCCGCGGCTAAGGTGCTGGGCGGTTGCAGCTGGCGTCGCGTGAACGGCGTCTGCGATTTCCCTGATGCTCATGCCTGCGTAGTAGTGCAAAAAGATGGCGATGCGCTGTGCTTGAGGCAGGGCCGTGACAGCGGAAAGAATGGCGCAGTCGCGTTGCGCGAATTCTTGCTCGGTATGTGTTACGGGTGCGCAGAAATCGGGGAGCGAATCGAGGTCGACAACCGGGTGATTCGCGTGCGTACGGCCGATATCGCGACATGCGTTCAGTGCGACTCGGATCACCCAAGCACGTTCGTGTTCGAGCGAGTCGAACGGTTGAGTGCGTTGGAGAATCTTGATCAGCGTGTCCTGGCAGATGTCTTGAGCGTCGTCAGCGGATCCAAGGGCCGAATAGCACAATCGAAGGATGAGGTCGGAATACGTGTCGACCAAGCGCTTTGCTTCCCGCTCGATCTGATCGGCATCGCATCGGAGCGTGCTATTGCGGTTACGGCGTGCAGGCATAGTGTCACCTCCAATTGGTCGTGGTGGATATAGGGAAGGCGTCTCGCGAGGTCCCTCTACATACAACACGGTCGAGACTGCATAAGTTGACAAAAAAAGACGGCACGTGAGCGCCGTCCTTACAAAACAATGAGTGTTCTCGTTAATTACACAAGCACCGTGATGGACAGGTCGGACGAGTCAGCAAAACCACCATAAAGGTGCCTATCCCCTTCGTGGTGGTTGTTGGCAGTTACCAGGGGGTTCTGGCGGTTGAAGACTCGATTGCTTCGTGGCGTTTGAGCTCGCAGCGCATGGTTTGCGAGTTGAGCCAAGCGGCCTTCCAACCGCGCGTGGGGTAGCGCGCCTCGTCAATTTCGATCTTGGTATAGCCGCAGGCATTGACAATCTTCGTTCCGCATGGGTGTTGGCGCTCGCGTTGAAAGTTGGGGCCGTAGCTTTGGTGCACATGCCCGTGAATCATATAGTCGGGACCCCAAGACTCAAGAGCCGCATTAAAGCACTCGAATCCTCGATGCGGCAGGTCGTCCAGGTCGCCCATGCCTGCGACGGGTGCATGGGTAAGTAGAATATCGCATCCGTCTACCAGTGCGATTTTTCGCGATAGCTTGCGCATGCGTTTTGCCATCTCGCGCTCGGTATACATGTTCGCGCCGTCGCGGTAGCGCATGGAACCGCCCAGACCCGCAATGCGAATACCTCGGTACACATATACGCTGTCCTCAACACAAATGCACCCGCCCGGTGCATGGCGCGCGTAGCGGTCGTCGTGGTTGCCACGAACGTACACAAGCGGTTTGTTGATGACAGTGACCAAAAACTCAAGATAGTCCGGATCCAGGTCGCCTGCGGATAGAATCAGGTCAACGTCCTCAAAGCGCTCCTTGCGAAAACATTCCCACAGGCAGCGCTCCTCTACATCGGCAATGGCTAGGATATTCATAGGGCACGGACCTCCGGCTCGTTATCGAGCTGCGGAATCGAGCCTATAACGTTGTCAGCCAGCCAGTTCATCTCGACAATCTGCGTACTCGGCAGGGGAGGGAAGCCCTCAATCTGAACCACGCCGTCCTGGCTGTGGAGCTCGCCGCCAAATGGGTTGATGGAGCCCTCGACAATGCCGTTGCGAAGCAGCTGCACAAGTTTACGCGTCTGATAGGGTAGGCCCGGAGCGTAGCGAATATCGATGACGCCGGAGCTCATACCGTACCAGTAGTTGACGGCGCGCACCTGCTGGTCATCGGCGGTCTCGTCCCATGTGCCGTGCAGTAGGCTGCGTACGATGAGTTCGTAGTAACGGCCCCAGTTCCATACCGGCATAGCAATACCGGTAACTTCCTTGCCGTTTACCAGACGGTGAAGCCCGTAGGCGGTGGGGTCCTCGAGAGACTTGGACATATCGGCGCCGGTCATGACGCTCACGCCCTCGCGACACATGGCCTCGGCAAGGCCTCCGGCGGGCACATCGCCCCAGGTCAGGATAATTTGCGCACGGGGGTCGAGCAGCGAGGCGCCAATCGCAAAGGCGTTGATCTCGCTGAGTGCGCCCGAGGCGAAGACTGACGCGTGATAACCGATGCGGTGGTTGTCCGCCATGCTGGCGGCAAGGGCGCCCAGGAGAAACTTGGCCTCGTACATCTTGCCAAAGTACGATCGGACGCTTTGGTGGGGAAGACCGATAGAGCAGTTAAGGAACCGAACCTGGGGATACTCAACGGCAGCCCTGAGCGTGTATTCCATCAGGCGGTGCGAGGTCGAGAAGATGGCGTTAGCTCCATGTTTGACAGCCGTTTCCACGGCGGCGTAGAACACGTCCGGATCGTGGCAGTTCTCGAATGCCTCGGTGCGCACGATACCGCCAAAGTGCTCGTCGAGATACTGGCGTCCTTGGTCGTGCAGGCTGTCCCAGCTCGACGTGGCGCAGGGGAATTCATGGATAAAGGCGATGCACAGGGGGTTGGCCGCCGAATAGACGGTCTTGCCCATAAAGAAGTTGAGCACACCGGAAGTGGACTTGGCGGGCGTCTCCTCCTCGTCGACGCTCGGTGCCTCGACAAGATCGACCTTCTCCTCATCACTTTTGCCGGCAATGACCAGCTCGCGCCAAATCTTGCACAGGCGGTTTACGACGATGTCCGTCGGCGTGTCCAGCAGGCGGTCCTGGTTGTACACATTGAGGTAGACGAGCATGGCGTCGGCGGGCGTAATGTCCAGGTGGCCGCCGCCCGCGCGAAGGTAGGCGCGCTTAAAGAGCAGGAAGGTGTGACGCAGGTAATCGACCTTTTTCTGCGGCCATTTTTCGATAAGGTTCTGGCCGAGCATCTTGGCGAGCGTCTCGTAGCTTCCCTCGCGCGAGAACTCGATCTCGTATAGGGGGCATACGCGCCAAAACGCGCAGAACTCGCCGTACAGGCGGCTTTCGACGGAATCCCATTTGCCGGGGTAGAGACGGGTGACCTTGGCCGAAACCGTCGGGGCGTCCAGGAATTTGAGGACGCTGACGCGCTTGTTGCCCTCCTGGACATAGAACCGATGCATGAACTCGGTGACGATGATGGGGTCGCGATAGCCCTCGGTCACCTGGATGTCGTAGAGGTTGGACCACTTGCGGGCGAACTCGGTGTTAAATGGCAACAGGGGCATAAAGTTGCACGAAAAGGCAGACTGACGGCCCTTGGTAACCGTGCCGACGACCATTTCGAGCGGAATGTCCCTTAGGCCGACGTTCTCTCGCTGACCTAAGGGGAGCTGGGCGACGAGGCTATCGAGGTCCGTAAGGTACGGGTGCTCGCTTTGGCTGATGGCGCGACGGCGTCCCTGCTCGCCGCGCTTGCGTGCTTGACGATAGGCCTCTTCCATGGTGTCTACTCCCTTAGTCGTTTAAACAACGATATAAACCATGGTACCACGATGCGAAACCACCACAAAGGTGCCTGTCCCCATTGTGGTGGTTCACCTTTATGGAGGTGTTAGGCGATGATGGGGGCGATGGCGCGGATGCAGGCGTCGGCTGCCGTGAAAGTGGTGCTGTCGTCGCTGACGATAAAGATGATCTTGCCCTTGATGCCAAAGTCGCCGATTTCGCTAAAGAGCACGTAGGGCTCCTTGTCAAAGCCCGAGATGGGAAGCACGGCGGCCTTGGTGGCGTCGGTGAGCTCATCTGCCAACGCGTCCAGTGAAGCCCACTTGGACGTGTCCTTGACCGCGACGGGGACGGCTACGCGCCCAAAGGGCATCAAATGCACGAGCGTGTTCTTGGAGATGTTGGAGTTGGGGACGATGATGGTCTGCCCGCAGGCGTCCTCGATGGTCGTATGGCGCCAGGTGATGTCTTGGACCACGCCCGACACGCCGCCGACCTCGATATTGTCGCCGGGCTTGATGATGCCCATAAAGGTCACCTGCATGCCGCCGATGAGGTTTGAAAGCGTGTCCTGAAAGCCGAGTGAGATGGCGATGCCGCCGACGCCAAGAGCGGCGACGAGGGCGTTTGCGTTAACGCCAAAGCAGTTGTCGAGGATAAAACTGCCGCCGATCATCCAGATGACAGCGCGCGCGATGTTGATGAAGATGCTGGATGAAGGGAGTGGGTTATCGTCGCGGTTAAGCAGGTGGCGCAGGGTCTTGGACGCGACCTTGGCGGCAACGGCGGTGCCGATAGCCAAGATACCTGCCCAGATGATGTTGTGGACCCATCGTTGTGCAAAGAAATGAAGAATTGGCTCAAACAATTCCATGTAGGGAAACCTCCTCATGATCGTTCAACCATGATACCCACCAAGAAGCCTGTCCGATCAAATTCGGACGGGCTTCTTGGTGGGTATAAGGTTTGCACGGCGGGGAAGAGATCTTCTCATGGCAGTTTCCTTAGTTCTTAACCAGTGGTCCCTGCTGATGCTGGATTATCGACATAATATGCGAAAACCGCCGCAAAGGTGCTTGTCCCTTTGCGGCGGTTTTGACGTTTGCGCAGATAAAACCTGCCAAAATAAACCCGTCCCTCTTTGGCAGGTTTAGCTCAGCAGCATGCGGTCGTTGGCGAGCTCGCCGCCCGAGACCTCCTCGAACTTCTGGAGCAGGTCGGCGACGGTGAGCGACTTTTTCTCGTCGCCGGCCACGTCGTAGATCACATGGCCCTCGTGCATCATGATCAGACGGTTGCCCAGACGGATGGCGTCGTTCATGTTGTGCGTGACCATGAGCGTAGTCAGGTGGTTCTCGTCGACGATCTCCTCGGTCAGGTTGAGCACCTTCGATGCCGTCTTGGGGTCGAGGGCCGCTGTGTGCTCGTCGAGCAGCAGCAGGCGCGGCTTGGTGAGCGTGGCCATCAGCAGGGTGAGTGCCTGGCGCTGGCCGCCCGAGAGCAGGCCGACCTTGGCGTTGAGGCGCGTGTCCAGACCGAGGTCCAAGCGCTTGAGCAGCTCAACGTACTCGTCCTTCTCGGCCTTGGTGACGCCCCACGAAAGACCGCGACGCTGACCGCGACGCTTGGCGAGGGCTAGGTTTTCGGCAATCTGCATGTCGGCTGCGGTGCCGCGCATGGGGTCCTGGAACACACGGCCCAGGTACTTGGCGCGCTGAGACTCGCTCAGACGCGAGATGTCGGTGCCGTCGAGCTCAATAACGCCCGAATCGAGCGGATACACGCCGGCGATCATGTTGAGCAACGTGGACTTGCCGGCGCCGTTGCCACCAATCACGGTTACAAAGTCGCCGTCGTTAAGGGTGAGGTCGACGCCGGTGAGTGCGCGCTTCTCGGTGACGGTACCCTTGTTAAAGGTCTTTTTGACGTGCGAGAGCTTAAGCATTTGCCTCATCTCCCTTCGTGTAGGAGCTGCGAAGCTTATAGCGCTCCCAAACCACGGGCACGCACAGGGCCACGGCAACGATTACGGCGGAGAGCAGCTTCATGTCGTTGGCGTCCATGCCCAGCTGCAGCACGATGGCGCGAATGAGGAAGTAGACCACGGAGCCAAAGACGGCGGAGGCAAGACGGACGCTAAACTGCGTCAGACCGCCGGGCAGCAGGCGGCCGAGCACCTCGCCGATAACAATGGCGGCAAGACCGATAACGATGGCGCCGGTGCCCATGCCGATATCGGCATACTTCTGGCTCTGGCAGATGAGCGCACCCGAAAGGCCGATAAGGGCGTTGGAGAGCACGAGGGCAATCATCTTGGTGGTGTTGGTGTTAACGCCCAGGGCGCGGATCATGTACTCGTTGTTGCCGGTGGCACGCAGCGCCGAGCCGATCTCGGTGCCAAAGAACCAGTACAGGATGGCAACGATGGCCACGGCCAGCACAATGCCCAGGATAATGGCAACAGTGGACTGCGGCAGGCCCGTCATGTGGCTGACGGATGAGAAGATGGTGCCCTTGGCAAGGATGGGCGTGTTGGATTTGCCCATGATGCGCAGGTTGATGGACCACAGACTGATCTGCGTAAGGATTCCGGCGAGGATCGCGGGAATCTCAAAGACGGTGGTCAAGATGCCCGTGACGGCGCCCGCGATGGCACCGGCGCACATGCCGGCCAGCATGGCGAGCAGCGGGTCGACGTTATTGTTGACGATAAGCACGGCGCAGACACAGCCGCCGAGGGCAAAGCTGCCGTCGCAGGTCATATCGGGGATGTCGAGCAGGCGGAACGTGATAAACACGCCAAGCACCATAATGCCCCAGAGGACACCCTGCGAAACGGCGCCCTGCAATGCAATGAGCATGCTTCATACCTCCTAGGATAGGGTGGACACGTGATTTTCCATAATAGCGGTACCAATGCATAAAAGAGCGGTGGACAGATGTTTTGTTTTACCTGAAACAAGCAGGGCGAACGCCGGTCTTTAGCGTTCGCCCCAATGACTCAGATATTGAATAACGCAGCTGTGGCGCGCGTGCGGGCCCTAGACGCGTCACCGCGCATGGTGCTATTCGTCCAGAGCGGAAAGGTCGATACCCAGAGCCTCGGCCATCTCGTCGTTTTTGACGACGACCAGGTCCTTGCTCGAGAGGTGCTTGATCGGCATATCCTCGGGCTTGGCCTCGCCCTTCAAGATCTTGACGGCCATCTCGCCTGCAGCGTAGCCCAGGTCCTCATAGTTGATGGAGAGGGTGAACAGACCGCCGGCCTTGCACATGCCCTCCTCGCCAGTCACGAAGGGGAGCTTGTTCTCCTTGCAGATCTGGCCGACCTGCGAAGCGCCCGCGGCGATGGTGTTGTCGGTGGGGGAGTACAGCGCGTCGACCTTGCCCACGGCAGACTCGACGACGGACTGAATCTCGTTGGAGCTCGAGACGGTGAAGTCGGTGTACTCCAGGCCCAGCTTGTCGAGCTCCTTCTTGGCGGCCTTGATCTGGACGTCGGAGTTGGACTCGGCGGTGCAGTAGAGCAGGCCGACCTTCTTGACGTCGGGCAGGACCTTCTGCATCATCTCGAGCTGCTCGGCGACCGGGGTGAGATCGGAAGCGCCCGTGACGTTGGTGCCGGGCTTGTCGTTGTCCTGGACCAGGCCGGAAGCGGCGTAGTCGGTGATGGCGCAGCCAACGATGGGGATGTCAGCGGTGGCGCCGGCGGCAGCCTGCGCGGCGGGCGTGGCGATGGCATAGATCAGGTTGACGCCGTCGCCTACGAACTTGTCGGCAATGGACTTGCACGTGGACTGGTCGTTCTGGGCGTTCTTCTGGTCGATCTTGACCTTGAGGCCGCTCTTCTTGATGGCCTTGACGAAGCCGTCGTTGGCGGCATCGAGCGCGGAGTGCTCGGTGAGCTGCAGAACGCCGATGGTGTAGTCGGAACCGGCGGCAGCGGAGCCGGAACCAGAGTTGCCGCCGCATCCGGCGAGCGGAGCGAGCGCGAGCAGGCCAGCGGAGACAAGAAGGCTCCTGCGGCTGATGGTGATGCCCTTCATATCATTACCCCCAGTGTAAAAATGGCTGGAAACACTGCACTAGGAAAAAGTGCAAGTGGGACTATAGTAACGCCGATGTCCATTTTTACAATAACCTGGCGGGCTTTTTAATACTGAACCGGATGGGCGGTGCTGAGAAACGACGGACGGTAACGGGGCTTACGCTGCGGCTTACGCTGCGGGCGCGGGGCTGTCTTCTTCGTCTAGCGCGGCAAAGAGTTTCTTGCCGTCGAGCAAACGCGTGCTGACGTTTCTCATGCGGCTGACCTCAACGGTGCGCAGGGTGTCGTCGGCGCCTCGGGTGTCGTAGACCGTTCCCAGCAGATACGAGACGCCGTCGCGCTGCCTGATGGCAAAGGGCCGGACCGTCATCCGCACCACCTCGATTTTGCCTCGGGTCAGGACGTTTGTGATATCAAAGCTGACGGTTGTTCCATGGTCGATGGCCTGTTCGATGAGCTCGCACGTGTCGATACGCTTGGCGTGCGGACGCGTTGCCTTGACGGGCACGTCGTTGGCGGCCGGTGCCGGTTCGGGCATATCGAGATAATCGCGAACATCGGCGCTCGCCATGGCGACCAGGTGCTGTGCCATGCTCTTTCGAATGGCTATGGGCGTCGATCGGTTGCGCATGACCATGCCGTGGAGCCGTATGATCTCTTCGTCAGCAAGCGGGCGGGTGAGGAGCCGATAGCCCACGCCGCGTTTATAGTCGATTTCGTATCCGGCGTGACGAAGTGCGGATATCGAGGTATAGATGCTGCGGCGTGCTGCCGAGATGGGCATGCGGGCGGGGTCGTCGGGATGGGCGAGGAGCTCGACCAGCTCGTCGGAAAGCAGTGCCTTGTCCTCGCCGGTGTTCTCGCTCAAGAGCTGCAGGATGCGTACGGCGCGATAGGCTGCCATCGAGGCGGAGCCCCTGGTCGCGGTCTCGTAGTTTTCAACAACGGCTTCGGTCATAGCGCCCACGTCCTTTCCGTTTTTGGTGATGGCAGATCAGAGCCTAGGGCGCGAAGCCTGGCCAAGGACGCGTGACGCCTTGGACGGTCGATGGTTGCCGGCAAACGGCGGGTCGGGTTTTCAACAACCCTGCCTAACTGACCAAAACCTTGCCAAAAGCTTGACGGATGCTGTTGAAAAAGCGCCCCTCGGCTTGCCGAGAGGCGCTGGCGTGATGCACTGGAACGCGTTTGGTGGCGCTATGGCGATTAGAAGTCGGCGTTACCCACGGTACGAGGGTGCGGCAGGACGTCGCGGATATTGCCCACGCCGGTGAGGTACATCACCAAGCGTTCGAAGCCCAGACCGTAGCCGGCGTGCTTGCAGGAACCGTAGCGGCGCAGGTCAAGGTAGTACTTGTACTGCTCGGGATTCATGCCCAGGTCCTTGATGCGGGCCTCGAGCAGATCCAGGCGTTCCTCGCGCTGGGAGCCGCCGATAATCTCGCCGATACCGGGAACCAGGCAGTCGGCGGCGGCGACGGTCTTGCCGTCCTCGTTCATGCGCATGTAGAAGGCCTTGATCTCGGCCGGGTAGTCGGTTACGAAGGTCGGGCGCTTAAAGTGCTCTTCGGTCAGGAAACGCTCGTGCTCGGTTTGCAGGTCGATGCCCCAGCTCACGGGATAGTCAAACTTGTGACCCGCAGCGACTGCCTGCTCCAGAATCTCGACGGCCTCGGTATAGGTGACGCGGGCAAAGTCGGAGTTGGCGACATGGTCCAGGCGCTCGAGCAGACCCTTGTCCACAAACTTGTTGAGCATGTTGAGCTCGTCGGGGCAGGTGGCCATAACGTCCTTAAGGACGTACTTGAGCATAGCCTCGGCGTTATCCATGTAGTCGTTGAGGTCGGCGAAGGCCATCTCGGGCTCAATCATCCAAAACTCGGCGGCGTGGCGCGTGGTGTTGGAGTTTTCGGCGCGGAAGGTGGGGCCAAAGGTGTACACGTCGCCAAAGGCCATGGCGAAGTTTTCGGCATTGAGCTGGCCGGACACGGTGAGGCTCGCATGCTTGCCAAAGAAGTCTTGGCTCCAGTCGACCTCGCCGGACTCGGTGAGGGGCGGGTTTTTGGGGTCGAGCGTGGTCACGCGGAACATCTCGCCGGCGCCCTCGCAGTCACTCGTGGTGATGATGGGGGTGTTGACGTAGACAAAGCCCTGCTCCTGGAAGAAGCGGTGGATGGCGGCAGCCGCGACAGAGCGGATACGGAACACGGCGCGGAACAGGTTGGTGCGCGGGCGCAGGTGCTGCTGGGTGCGCAGGAACTCGACGGTTGCGCGCTTCTTCTGCAGCGGGTAATCCGGGGCGCTGACGCCCTCGACCTCGATGGAGGTGGCAGAAAGCTCGAAGGGCTGGGGCGCATCGGGGGTCAGCTTGACGGTGCCGGTGCAGATGAGGGCGGCCGAGACGTTTTGATGGGCGATCTCGTCGTAGTTGTCGAGCGCCTCGCGGTTCATGACGACCTGCAGGTCGCGGAAGCAGCTGCCGTCGTTGAGTGTAACGAAGCCAAAGTTCTTCATGTCGCGGACGGACTTGACCCAGCCGGCAACGGTGACGGTCTGGCCACCGAGCGACTCGGCATCGGCATAGAGCTGCGCGATTTTGGTGCGGTTCACGTATCCTCCCATAACGGTTGTACGGATTATTTCCAAACAGTTAACCATTCTAACCCGCGAGCGGGGCGTAGCAAAACGTCAGGTGTGATGTATGGGCGTGACGTGGGCACCGCGCAAGCGTCGATTTTGCGTTGCCTAGTGCCCGCAGATGGCTTGGCGTATGAGGGCAGCGTAGGTGTCGATTCCCGCCTGGGTGAGGTGTGTGCCGTCGTCGACAAGGTATTCGCTGTGGCCCTCCGAGGCACCGTTCCAGTCGATGACGCCGGCATTGTCGTTTTGGGCGCAGACGTCACGGACCATCTGGTTATTGCGGTCCTGTAGCTCGAGCGGCACGCGCACGGTCACAAAGTAGATGGGCTTTCCGCCCACGGCATTAATCACGTCCTGCACCTGCTGGGAGTCGCGGATGAGGCCGTTGGTGCCAAGCGCGCAGATGACCACGCTCGGGTCGTAGTTGGCGCTGTCCTGTGCATAGACATCCTGGAAGGTGTAGAACTGGCGGCTCACCACGCCGTCGATGTATGCGTTGGGAAGCGCCGCCTGAATACCGGACTGTGCGCCCGCAGTGACCGAGTCGCCAATCATGAGCACGCGGGCATCGCAGGTTCCGGTTGCCTCGTCGTAGGTAAAGCTCTTCCAGTCAAGGTTCTTGGGGACCTTTTCGGCGATAGGCCCTTCTTTGGGTTTTTGCTTGGTGGCGTCATCGGATGCGGTGTCGTTGGGCTGGGAATCTTTACCGGATGCGGGCTCGGTGCCCTTGTCGTTGACTCCGTTGTCCTGGGACGAGGTCGCGTTCTGGGCAAGCTCGGGACGGCGCTGCTCGGCGCGGGCGGTGGCGATGCCTGCCCAGTCAAGCGGCGCGAAGGCAAGTGCGGCGACGCATGCGGCGCCAAGCGCGGGGAGCACCATGGCGGGCGCGAGGACGTGTTTTCTTGCCGTGCTGTTCTGTTGGGCCGGCTTGTGGGACCAAGGGCGTTCGACGAGGCGATAGAAAACCTCGGCTACCGCAAGAATCAGTACAAGCTGTAATGCCTGCTCCCACCAGGCGATGCGGGTAGTGCGGGTTGCGGGGTTCATAAGAAGCAGTAGGGGATAGTGCACCAGATAGACCGAGAACGAGCGCTGGCCCAGCCAGACGAGCGGCTTGACCGACAACAGACGACGCACGATGCACTCCGTATTCTGCACGCAGATGATGAGGAGTCCGGTGGCGAGGGCAAACAGCAAAAAGCCGCCGCGGTAGAGCCAGACGCTCTCTCCGGTCAGCATGAGTGCGCTGGCTATAACGGCAACGAGCCACGCGATAGAAATCGCGTTGACCTTTGAGATGCCCTTGTTGGCGCCGGGGATATGGATGTCACCGCTCAGCATCTCGCGCAGACGCGGCGCGGCGATGGCGGCTAAGGCTCCGCATAGAAGCTCGGCGGCGCGGGCGTCGGTTCCGTAGTAGACGCGCGATGTGTCGGCGGTGGGATTAAACATGAGGACCATGGCTGCCGTCGACGCAAGCGCGAATGCGATCGTGATGCCGATGGCGGTGTTGCGCGACCTGGTTTTGCTGCACAGTGCCATAAGGATGACCGGCCATACCAGATAGAACTGCATAGTGACAGCGCAGAACCACAGGTGCGTGAGCGGCGAGGGGAGTCCCGCGGCGGCGAAATACGAGACGTTGCGGAAGATGTAGAACCAGTTGCTCAAAAAGAGTGCCGATGGCAGGGCGTCCTGCTGCACCTTAGGGAGTAGGCTCGGGGCCGCGATGTAGGTGGCGACGGCGGTAAGCGCGATGGTCACGACGATCGGCGGCATCATGCGCGCAATGCGGCGGCAGATATAGCGCGGGTACGAGAATCCGTCGCGTGCCGTGGCCCGCATGATGCTTTTGGTGGCGAGATAGCCACTCAGCGTAAAGAAGAGCGTGACGCCCAAAAAACCGCCGGTCAGGCGGCTGGGGCGAAGATGGTATAAGACGACGCCGGCGATGGCGAGGGCGCGGAGCCCATCGAGTGCGGCGATGCGTTGGCTGCGTTGAGGCGCTGCGTGTGCGGCGCCCGTGGGTGTGTTTTGCATCGATCTTTCCTCCAATGTCGACCTAGCAGTCTAGCGCTCTGGGCGGACAAAGGAAGGGGGTTCGTGCGGTTGAACAACATCTCGATGGGCGATGCCTCGCCATGCAAAAGCCGCACCTGCGTCGACGCTCATCTGCTTATGAGGAACGTTTCAGAACCTCTTCATAAGCAAAAGCAACAACACAGATGCGGCAAAGATGCGCGGGCGATTGAGCCTTTATGTGACGGTGCTCGGCTACTTGGTCTTGGCCACCAGTAGCGGATCGCCGAGCTTGACGAGCGGGTTGTCGCCAAGAAGCGTGCCGGACTCGCCGACGTGGTCGATGCTCTTGAGGCGGTCGAGCTCAGAGATGATGACGGTCACGATGTCCTCGTGGCCGGCGGCCTTGATGGCGTCGCGGTCGAAGCTGATGAGCGGCTGGCCAGCCTTGACCGTGTCACCCATCTCGACAAAGCGAGCAAAGCCCTTGCCGTTCATTTGCACGGTGCCCAGGCCAACGTGGATGAACACGCGCAGGCCGTCCTCGGTAATCATGCCGATGGAGTGGTTGGTGACGGTGGTGGCGCCGATGCGGCCGTTAGCGGGGGCGTAAATGGTGTCGGTAATGGGTTCGATGCCATAGCCCTGGCCGAGCATGCCCGAGGCGATGGTCTCGTCAGGAATCTCGTCCAGATTGACGAGCACGCCGTTGACGGGGGCGTAGATGACGCCTTCGCGGGTGGCGAAGCTTGCTGCGGGCGGAACGGATGCCTCGCCCGTCGAGGTGAAGGTGGACTTAAGCGAATCGAGCAGACCCATAGTTGCCTCCAACGTTTCAAGTGCGCATGATGCGCGCGTGTAGTTTGCCGGAAACGTTTCGTACGTGTTTCCCGGCACGGTCAGCGCCTCTATTCTACGCTGCTCAACGATACCCCTGAGCAGCGATTTTGTGATATATCAGTTGAAGGCCAACTTATTGCGGGGGTGTTTCTGCGCCGTGGGCTCAAGTGGGGTACGCTAAGGTGCGAAAAACGAGTGCGCACGAATCGCACGGAGGGAGCACCTATGATTATTGAGAGCCATGCGCTGTGGGGCGAGGAGCCGACCGAGGAATATCCGGCGACGTTTACCTATTTGGGTGCCGAGCCGCTGCCCGATAAGCCGAATGGCCGCCGCCCGGCCGTGATCATCTGCGGCGGAGGCGCGTTTACGCATATCGCGCCGCATGAGCAAGACCCCGTGGCGTTTGCGTTTTTGGACCACGGCTACCAGGCCTTCGTACTTAATTATGTGACGAGCGCCACGGGTGACGTGAGTTTTCCGCACCCGCAGGCAGACCTTGCCAAGATGGTTGCCACCGTGCGCGCCAACGCCGACGAATGGCACGTCGACCCCAAGCGCGTGTGCGTCGTGGGCTTCTCGGCGGGCGGCATGATCTGTGCCTCGTTGGCAACGCAGTGGAAGACCGGTCCCTTCGCGGGCCTTGCCGGAGCTCGTCCGGAGGATATTCGCCCCGATGCCGTGGTACTGGGCTATCCGCTGCTCGACCTTGCCTATGTGCGCGATATGCAGACGCGCGACCCGCGTATCGACCTGCGCGTGCCCAAGACCGGCGGCAAGACGGGTCGCGATCTGCTCAACGACTATCTGTCGATGGTGACGGGCGGCGAGGCGACCGATGAGCATCTGGCGGACATTTGTCCTACCACGCACGTTTCGCGCCAGATGCCCCCGACCTTTGTGTGGGGCGTGTCGGACGACAAGACGGCGCCGATCGCGCAGGTCTATCCGTTTGCGCAGCGCATGGCCGAGGAGGGCGTCGCATGCGAGATGCACGTCTTTGACCAGGGCGGCCACGGCCTTTCGCTCGGCAACGCCAATACTGCCGTCGACAACGAGGACAAGCAGGTGGCGGTCCGTCCTTGGATTCGCCTGGCCTTCCGCTTCCTGGAACGCCATATGTAAAAGTAGACTACTTGCCCGTTTCAAAAAGTCTGCTTAGAGGAGGAGCCATGCTTGAGGGTACATATGTGGTTTTGGCCCAGACGCCGGTGGGGAGCAAGCGCGGCGAGGTGACGTTTTCACATGGGGTGAACGGCGCGCTCAGGGCAGTACTAAACGTCAAGGGTCTCAATATCGCTCTCTCGGGTGCCCGCGCTGAGTGCGATTTCTTTGAGCTCTCGGGTACTATCTCCCACGTCTTGATGGGCAAGGCGCCCTTTACATGCACGGGGTCGGTTGAGGGTGATCGACTCACTGCTACCGCGCGGTCGGGTTCCATTTCGATCTCGCTGAGCGGTATGCGCAAAGAGCTTTCGGGGCGCACCGCATAAAGTTTGCGCAGGTAAACATCGGTATTTGACTTTATATAATAGTTCAGAGCGCTATCATTTGTCGTTACGAGTTGGTTAGCCCCGGTAAACGGTTAACCGCGTCTAACGAAAGGATGAGCGCGTGAAGCTCGATACACTCGAGATTGGAAAGGACGCCGTTGTCGCATCGGTGGCATCGGACGATCAGGCACTCCGACAGCATATTTTGGACATGGGCCTAACGCCGGGCACCGAAGTCACCATGATGAAGTACGCTCCTATGGGCGACCCGCTCGAGATTCGCCTGCGTGGCTACGAGTTGACGCTGCGCAAGGACGATGCCGCTCGCATCGAGCTCGTGGGTGTTCACGATACAGATACGGGTCCGCGCGCTAACGCCGCAATCGGCACGACAGATCACCCGGCACTGGGCGAGGGGACGTATTCGCCTCGTGCTGCCAAGACGGCCGTGCCCGAGGGCGCACCGCTGCATTTTGCCCTCGCCGGCAACCAAAACTGCGGTAAGACCACACTGTTCAACCAGCTTACGGGCTCCAACCAGCACGTTGGTAACTTTCCCGGCGTAACGGTCGACCGCAAGGACGGCACCATCCGCAACCATCCTGAGGCAAGCGTTACCGACCTGCCCGGCATTTACTCCCTGTCACCGTACACGGGCGAAGAGATCGTCAGCCGCCAATTCATCTTGGACGAAACCCCCGACGCCATCATCGATATCATCGACGCCACCAACATCGAACGCAACCTGTACCTGACGCTGCAGCTTATGGAGCTCGACCGCCCCATGGTCATCGCGCTCAACATGATGGACGAGGTGACGGCCAACGGCGGCGCCGTGGACGTCAACCTGCTCGAGAGCCTGTTGGGCGTGCCTGTTGTCCCCATTAGCGCTGCCCGCAACGAGGGCATCGGCGAGTTGGTGGATCATGCCTTGCACGTGGCGCGGTTCCGCGAGCGCCCCGGTCGCCTGGACTTCTGCGCGCCCGATGGTCCAGACGGCGGCGCGCTGCATCGCTGCATTCACGGCATCGCCAACCTTATCGAGGACCATGCCGCGACGGCGCATATTCCGGTGCGTTTTGCGGCGACCAAGCTGGTTGAGGGCGACGAGCTGGTAACCGAGGCGCTTCACCTGGATCGCAACGAGCTTGACGCCATCGAGCACATCATTACCCAGATGGAGGGCGAGGCCGGCACCGACCGCCTGTCCGCGCTGGCCGATATGCGCTTTAGCTTTATCGGCGACGTGTGTGGGCGTTGCGTCGTCAAGCCGCACGAGAGCCGCGAGCACGTGCGCTCCGTCAAGATCGACCGCATCCTGACAGGTCGTTACACAGCCATTCCGGCGTTCCTGGTGATCATGGGCCTCGTCTTTTGGCTGACGTTTGGCGTGATCGGCGCGGCGTTGCAGGGACTCATGGAGGACGGCATCGCTGCCGTCATCGCCTCGGCCGATGCGGGCCTCAAGGCGTTCGGCACCAACGACGTGGTGCGCTCGCTGGCGGTCGACGGCGTGCTCACGGGCGTGGGCAGCGTGCTGACCTTCCTGCCGATCATCGTCGTGCTCTTCTTGTTCCTTTCCATTCTGGAAGACTCGGGCTATATGGCGCGCGTGGCCTTTGTTATGGACAAGGTCCTGCGTCGCTTTGGCCTTTCGGGCCGCAGCTTCGTCCCCATGCTCGTTGGCTTTGGCTGCACCGTGCCGGCCATCATGTCGACGCGCACGCTGCCGTCCGAGCATGACCGCAAGATGACGGTCATGCTCACGCCGTTTATGAGTTGCTCGGCCAAGCTGCCGGTCTACGGCCTGCTGTGCGGAGCGTTCTTCCCAAAGGCGACGGTCCCCGCCATGGTTTCGCTCTATGTGCTGGGCATTGTGGTCGGCTGCATCGCGGCGCTCGTACTCAACCGCACGGCGTTTAAGGGCGACCCGGTGCCGTTTATCATGGAGCTTCCCAACTATCGTCTGCCGAGTGTCAAGACGACGGTGATGCTCGCGTGGGACAAGGCCAAGGACTTCATTACCAAGGCTTTCACCATTATTTTTGCCGCCACGGTCGTGATCTGGTTCCTACAGACGTTTGATATCCGCTTTAACGTGGTCGCCGACCAGTCGCAGAGCCTGCTCGCCGGTCTGGGCAGCATCATCGCGCCGGTGCTGGCACCGCTCGGCTTTGGCGACTGGCGCGCATCGACGGCACTTGTTACGGGGCTTATTGCCAAGGAGAGCGTTATCTCGACGCTCACGGTGCTTTTGGGGGCAACCTCGCCCGCGGCGCTGTCGACCATGTTCTCGCCGTTTACCGCCTACGTGTTTTTGGTCTTTACGCTGCTGTATCCGCCGTGCGTGGCTGCAATCGGCGCCGTCAAGAGCGAGCTGGGCGGGCGTTACGCCGTGGCGGTGTTTGCGTTCCAGGTATTGGTCGCCTGGATTGTTGCGTTCTTGGTCCACAGCGTCGGCATTCTGATTGGCTTGTAAACGAACGGTTCGTGAGTAAAGCCTTCCTGCGCATGGTACGACCGCGGGTTATACTCCTCTGTCAAACAGCTCGTTTGGCGGAGGAGTTTTTTGTTATGGCGTTTGACAAGGCGATGGCACATTTAAAGGCGAAGGGCTTTGGCGACCGTGTGATCGTGCCCCAAGAGGAGACGGCAACGGTCGAGGAGGCCGCAGCGGCGTTGGGGACGGCGCCGGCGCAGATCGCGAAGACGATGGCGTTTGACGTCGACGGCGCTGCGGTACTCGTGCTGTGTGCCGGGGATGCGCGCGTCAACAGCTCCAAGTTCAAGAAGTTCTTCCACGGCAAGCCGCATATGATTTCGGGAGCCGCGGTGGAGGATGCCGTGGGCCATGCACCCGGCGGCGTCTGCCCCTTTGGCGTTAACGAGGGCGTGGCGGTTTATATGGATGAGTCTCTCAAGCGTTTTGATACCGTCTATCCCGCTTGTGGCGACGACCACAGCGGCGTAGCGCTTTCGGTGCCCGAGCTCGAGGCAGCATCTGACGCCCAGGGCTGGGTCGACGTCTGCCGCGGGTGGGAGCCGCCGACCGCGTAGGCCTCCATGTGTCGAATTGTTTTCGGTCCCGTGTCCGTTACTGACGGATGCGGGACCGTTGCTATATAATCGCCTCCGCTCAAAATGATTGGAGACGTTATATATGAGTCAGGCAAGGCAAGACGGCATCACGCTCAAACAGTGGCTCCCGCTCATCGGGCTCACCTGCTGCGCGTTCGTGTTCAACACGTCGGAGTTCATGCCCATCGGCCTGCTGACCGACATCGCCGCATCGTTTTCGCTCACCGAGGCCCAGGCCGGCATCATGATCTCGGTCTACGCCTGGGGCGTCATGCTGCTGTCGCTGCCGCTTATGGTGTTCGCCTCGCGCTTTGAGTTTAAGCGGATGCTGCTGGGTGTGCTGGCCGTATTCTCGCTGGGCCAGTTCCTGTCTGCTGTGGCGCCGACCTATCCCATCTTGGTCTGCGCGCGCCTGGTGGTTGCTTGCGCGCACGCCGTGTTCTGGTCGGTCGCTTCGATTATGGCTTCGCGCCTGGTCGACACGCGCCACGGCGCGCTCGCCATCAGCATGATCGCCACGGGTTCGTCCATCGCGCAGATCTTTGGCCTGCCGCTCGGCCGCGCCATCGGCCTGGCCGTGGGCTGGCGTATGACGTTTGCCGTGGTCGGGGCCCTCTCGGCTATCGCGGTCGTCTACCAGGCGACCGTGTTCCCCGCCATGCCTGCCGGCGAGCGCTTTACGCTCAAGCAGCTACCCGAGCTTCTCAAGAACCCGTTCCTCATCGCGCTCTATGTGGTCACGGTGTTCATGGCGACCGGCTATTACGCGGGCTATAGCTATATTGAACCTTTCCTGGCTCAGGTCGCGCACGTCGACGCGAGCGCCATCACCATGACACTGACGGCGTTCGGCTGCTCTGGCCTGCTGGGCAGCTGGCTGTTCGGCCGCCTGTTCGATGGGCATCGCTTCCCGTTCCTCGCGATCACGCTCTCCGGCGTGCCGGTTGCTTTGCTGCTTATGGGTCCTGCTGCGTCGTCGCTTGCAGTGGTTCTCGCCGTCTGTGCACTGTGGGGCTGCTGCGCCACGGCCTTTAACGTGGCGTTCCAGGCCGAGCTCATCAAATACACGCCCGCGGACTCGTCGGCTGTCGCCATGTCGATCTTCTCGGGCCTGTTTAATCTCGGTATCGGTACGGGCACCGCGATTGGCGGTGCTGTGGTGTCGGGCCCCGGCATCGCCTGGATCGGCTACGCAGGCGGCACGATCGCTGTCGTGGGCGTCATCCTCGCCATCACCGTACTGTTCCCAGCCATACGCCGCGCCAAGCTCGTTGCCTAATCACGTCCCCTCATCAGTTGCGGTGGAATAGTTCCTGTTTAAGGCCTCTGAAGGCTCAAACAGGAACTATTCCACCGCAACTTATTTTGGGGAAGAGGATACAAGCCGGGCATACAATGGATGTCGTTGTGTTGAGCTTACCGGGAGGTTGCTATGTGGGCATACGAGACGACGTTCTATCAGATCTATCCGCTGGGCTTTTGCGGAGCTCCGCGCGAAAACGCCGCCCCCGTTGCCGAGGATGAACTCGCTCAGGCTGCCAATGCCGCGCCCAACCCCGATGCTCCGATTATGAAAATCGCCCAATGGGCCGACTACCTGCAAGAGCTCGGCATCGGTGCTGTGCTCATTAACCCGCCGCTCGAATCCGATAGCCACGGCTACGATACACGCAGCCTGCGCCATATCGACCGTCGCCTTGGCGGGGATGCCGATTTTGCCGCCGTATGCGAGACGCTGCATGCCCACGGCATCCGCGTGGTACTCGACGCCGTCTTCAACCACGTCGGCCGCGGCTTTTGGGCCTTCCGCGATGTTCAGGAGCGAAAGTGGGACTCGCCTTACAAAGACTGGTTTCATATCAGCTTTGACGGTGACTCGTGCTACGGCGATGGCTTTTGGTATGAGGGCTGGGAAGGCCATTTTGAGCTCGTGAAGCTCAACCTGCAAAACCCCGCCGTGGTCGATTACCTGCTCGAGTCCGTGCGTCGTTGGGCCGAGGTCTTTGGCGTCGACGGCCTGCGCCTGGACGTTGCCTATATGCTCGACCGCGACTTTATGCGCCGTCTGCACGCCTTTACCCGTGAGCTTAAGCCCGACTTTGTGCTGATCGGCGAGACGCTTCACGGCGACTACAACCAGATCGTCAACGACGAGATGCTCGATTCCTGCACCAACTACGAGTGCTACAAGGGCCTGTACTCCAGCTTTAACTCGGTCAACATGTTCGAGATCGCGCACTCGCTGCACCGTCAGTTTGGTGGCGACCCCTGGTGCATCTACCGCGGCAAACACCTGCTGTCGTTTGTCGATAACCACGACGTGCCGCGCCTGGCAAGCATCCTCACCGACAAGTCCTGCCTGCGTCCCGCTTATGGCATGCTCTTTGGCATGCCGGGCATCCCATGCGTTTACTATGGCAGCGAGTGGGGGATTGCCGGCGAAAAGGGCGGCCCCGATGGCGATTGGGCGCTGCGCCCTGCGCTCGATGAGCCCACACCCAACGAGCTGACGGCCTTCATCAAGCAGCTTGCACGCCTGCGCTCGGCCGACGACGCGCCGGCCCGTGCCCTCAACTACGGCGCGTACCGTAGCGTGGTGATCCAGAACAAGCAGCTACTGTTCGAGCGCGCCTGCGACGACGCCACGGTGCTCGTGGCGGTGAACGCCGTGGACGAGCCTTACACCTTTGGCGCCGGCGAGCTCAACGGCTCCTTCGTCGACCTGCTTGCCGACGGTGCGCCCACGGTTGAGCTGACGGGTACCCTTGAGCTTGCGCCCTACGAGGTGCGCTATCTGTTGAGGGCCTAGGCCATGGCAGCGTCTGACGAGGGCTATCAACATATTGAGCATGGGTTTGAGCCCGTGTTCGACCAGCACTCGCGCATCTTGGTGTTGGGGTCGTTTCCCTCGGTGCTCTCGCGTGCCAATGCCTTCTATTACGGCAATCCTCAGAACCGCTTTTGGCGTGTGATGGCCGCGTGCCTCGGTGTGCCCGTGCCACCCAACGAGGGCGACCCTCTGGTGGGCGGCGAGCCTGCGACGCTCGACGCCTCGATTGCCGCCAAGCGGGCTATGTTGCTCAACGGCGGTGTGGCCCTGTGGGACGTGATTGAGAGCTGTGACATTAAGGGCTCGAGTGACGCGAGCATTCGCAACGTTGTGCCGGCACATATCGAGCGCATTACCGATGTCACGCCGATTGAGGTTGTTATCTGCAACGGCGGCGCGGCCGGGCGGCTCTACAAACGCTATCTACAAGAGCGGACGGGGCTACCTGCCATCGTGCTGCCGTCGACGAGTCCTGCCAACGCGGCGTGGCGTTTGGAGCGGCTTGTCGAGCGTTGGAGTGAAGCCGTTGACTGGGCAGCTTATTAATTTAGGTTATTGATTGAGTGCGGGCGCCGAGGTGTTTCAGAACACCTCGCCAGATCGGCGCGGGCACGGCTGGCTCGGCGCAAACCATGCCATTGGTGTCGATGTCCTCGGCACTGCCGCCGCCGAGTCGCTGCGCATGCTCAACCGAGCAACCCATACGCACCGCACCCACGAGCTTGTCCATGGCTTCGGAAAACGGTCGGCGCAAGAGGCCCATGCGCGGGGAGTGGCGAAGCGCTGCGATGCCGCTGCCGGCGCAGATGGCAACGCCGCCACACCACAATTGGTCATGGCGCTCACATGCCTTGTGCAGGCGAACGGCGGTCCCACGCGCCTGCTCAGTGTCCTCTTGTGCGGCTCGAATCGCGGCATAGACGCGCGTTCCCGTACCGCCAAAGCGCTCAAGCGCCTGCTCGATAGCTGTCAACGTCTCATCGTCACCCACATCTTCAATGGCCAGCACGATGCCATCGGCAACGCTGCCGGCGTCATTTGCCTTCAAATCGACTGAGCGGGGGAGTACAGTACCGGAAAGCCGGGCATACGCCGCGATGGCATCCTGCAGGTCCCAGAGCAAAAACTCAAGATCGGTGCTCTCGGGAATACTGACAAACGCGATGCTATGCAGTGTTTTTGGTACATCGCCGCGCGCGGTCGTCTCCATGCCGCCTCCTTTCCGGTTGGTTTCCGTTTAGGTTACACCGTCTGGCAGCGCCTCGCCGCGCTATCCTAGTGCAACCCTTACGAAAGGAACGCCATGCGTCTGCCTATGAACACCTCGCTTGCCACGCTCAAGCCCTCCGGTATCCGTCGGATTAACGCGCTCGCCGCCCAGCACCCAGGGTGCATCGCGCTTGCGCTCGGCGAGCCTGATTTTCCCACGCCCGATGTGATTAGCGCCGAGGTGACCGCCGCGCTGGGCCGCGGCGACACGCACTATCCGCCCAACAACGGTCGCCCTGTCCTGCGCGAGGCACTGTCTGCTTACATGGGGGACGCGGGCCTTACGTTTTCGGCCGACGAGGTCATCCTGACCGACGGCGCGACCGAGGCCCTGTCGGCAACATTCATGGCTATGCTCAACCCCGGCGACGAGGTTATTATCCCCACGCCGGCCTTTGGCCTGTACGAGAGCATCGTCGTAGCCAATCACGCCAAAGCGGTCTTTTTGGATACGGAGCCTGCGCAATTCCAGATTGACGAGGAAGCGCTTCGCGCCTGTGTGACCCCGGCGACCAAGGCCATCGTTATCTGCTCGCCCAACAATCCCACGGGCTGCATTCTCAACGCGGCATCGCTCGACGCCGTGGCGCGCGTAGCGGAGCAGGCGGGCATCTACGTAGTCTGCGACGACGTGTACAACCGCCTCGTCTACGTGGATGGCTACGAGCGCTTTGCCCGGCGACATCCGGAGCTGCGCGAGCAGACGGTGATCATCGAGAGCTTCTCCAAGCCCTGGGCCATGACCGGCTGGCGCTTGGGCTGGCTCGCAGCCGCAGCCCCCGTCATCGCCGAGATCGCCAAGGCCCACCAATACCTAGTATCGAGCGCTGTCTCCTTCGAAATGGACGCCGCAGCCCGAGCCCTCACCGTCGACCCAGCCCCCATGCTCGAAGTCTACCGAGCCCGCCGCAAACGCGTGCTCGCAGCCTTAAACGCCATGGGCCTCGATGCAGTAGAGCCCGCAGGAGCCTTCTACACTTTCCCGAGCATCAAAAAGTTCGGCCTAACCAGCGAAGACTTCTGCATCAAAGCCATCAAAGAGGCCAACGTAGCCCTAGTTCCCGGAAACTGCTTCGGAACCGAAGGCCACATCCGCCTCAGCTACTGCGTCTCCGACAAAGATCTGGACGAAGGCCTAAATCGCCTGTCCACCTTCATTTCGACTTTGTAGTCCTCAGGGATGCAACGCATCAGCCCACCGACATAAGGGTTATGCGTGGGGCGCGTCACTCAACGGGCGCGAGGATTCGCAGCAAAGTTACCGCAGCTCCGGCCGGGAGGGGCAGGGCGAGTTTTCCGTAGATTCCGCACGAGCCGAAGGCCACTTAATGTGGCCTTCGTGCGAGCCCAGGACTTGACCGAGCGGAAAACTCGCCCTGCCCCTCCCGGCCGGAGCGTATGCAGGGTTTGTGTACGAATCCTCGCGCCCGTTGACCGACGCCGGGGTCCCCGCCATAATACTTTCGGTTCACGCACGAATCCGCTGCCAGAGACAGCCGGCGCAAACGGGTCTTACCCGCGAGCTTAATGGGATATCCCGCCAGCCGAGGTGGTCGAGTAGATATGTCTTCTCGCCCCCGTCGCTCATGCAGCGCGGGGGCTTTCTTTTTGGACATGCCCCCGTCACGTCCTTGTGGCGGACCGTGCCCGGAAAGAATTCGAGGAGGTGTAATTCATGCCCCAGCAGTACAAAATCGACAAGGTTGCAGAGATCGAGTCCCGTATCGCCGAGAACGCCGGTCTGTTCGTCGTCAACTACAACGGTCTGACGGTTAAGCAGGCTCAGGAGCTGCGTCATCAGCTTCGCGAGTGCGGCGCCGAGATGAAGGTCTACAAGAACAACCTGGTCAAGATCGCTCTCAAGAACCAGGAGCAGCCCGAGCTCGACGAGATCCTCGCCGGCCCCGTCGCTTATGTGTTCTACGAGACCGAGCCGGTCGAGGCCGCTAAGGCCCTTAAGGACTTCTCCGCTAAGTCCAAGGGCGTCCTTGAGATCAAGGGCGGTATCTCCGACGGCAAGGCCGTTTCCGCTGATGATGTTAAGGCTATCGCCGAGCTGCCCACCAAGGATCAGCTTCTCGGCCAGATCGCCGGTCTCATCTCCGGTTTCGCTCGCGACATCGCTGTCTGCGTCAACGGCGTTTCCTCTGGTCTCGCTCGTTCGATCCAGCAGGTCTCCGAGCAGAAGGCAGCCTAGTTGCTGTTTTCATCCGCGGCGGCAACGCCGCACCCCTGGCGCATTCGCGCCGTGTTTTAACTGATCTCCGTGCATCCGCACGGAAACCGAAAGGACTTAGAAATGGCTAAGCTTACCACCGATGAGATCATCGATGCTCTTAAGGAAATGACCCTTCTCGAGGCTTCCGAGCTCGTCAAGGCTATCGAGGACACCTTCGGCGTTTCCGCCGCTGCTCCTGCCGCTGTTGTCGCCGCTCCCGCTGCTGGCGCTGCTGAGGCCGAGGAGAAGACCGAGTTTGACGTCGTGCTCGAGGGCTTCGGCGACAACAAGATTCAGGTCATCAAGGCCGTCCGTGAGCTCACCAACCTTGGCCTGAAGGAGGCCAAGGAGGTCGTCGAGGGCGCTCCCAAGGCTGTTCTCGAGGGTGCCAAGAAGGAGGACGCCGAGGCTGCCAAGGAGAAGCTCGAGGCTGCTGGCGCTGCTGTCACCCTCAAGTAATCAGGCTTTCTCGCCAGATTTCTTTGCAGACGGGACTCGCTATGCGAGCCCCGTCTTTTTTGTTTTGGCCCCTCATTCCCATTGCTCGGCACGCAGAACACCGCTGTCTTCGCCGTGCCAATCCCGTTACCGCTGGGGCGTAAAATTGCACCATTCGAGCAATAATTTGCGTTGACCTGCTGAAGAATTGCGTTTGCCTTACGGCGACGTATGTCTTCGGCGGTAAGATACTTCGGTATCGCAATTTGGTCTGCGGCCGCCGTGCCGCACGCATAGGGCGCATTCTGCGCCTGCGAAAGGATCCTTGAATAACATGAAGGCAATCATCCCCGCCGCCGGTCTTGGCACGCGTTTTCTGCCTGGCACTAAGTGCACGCCCAAAGAGATGTTGCCGGTGCTCGACAAGCCGGTCATTCAGTATGTCGTTGAGGAGGCACTCGACCCCGAGGAGGTCGACGACGCCATCATCGTTACCTCTCCCGGTAAGCCTGAGCTGCTGAGCTACTTCCAGCCCGATCGCTCGCTCGAGAACCTGCTGCGCGAGCGCGGCAAGAACGCCTATGCCGATGCCGTTGCCCACGCTGGTGGTATGCCGGTCGACTTCCGTTATCAGTACGAGCCCAAGGGCCTCGGCCATGCTATCCGCTCTGCTGCCGACGCTGTGGCAGGGGAGAACTTCCTGGTTCTTCTGGGCGACTACGTTGTGCCTAACCGCGACATCTGCGACAAGATGCTCGCCGTTTCCAAGGAGCACGGTGGCGCTTCGGTTATCGCCGTCGCTGCTTGCTCGCCCGAGGAAGTCAGCCGCTACGGCGTTATTGCCGGCGAGCGAGTCGGTTCGCTCGAGGGCGCTGAGGGCGTTGCCGATGCCGAGCCGGGCGCTGTCTGGCGCATCGGCGGTCTGGTCGAGAAGCCCGCTCCCGAGGCGGCTCCGTCCAACCTGTACATCGTCGGCCGTTACCTGCTGAGCCCGCTGGTCATGGACCTGCTGGCCGATCAGCAGGCCGGTAAGGGCGGCGAGATTCAGTTGACTGACGCCATGGCCCGCTCGCTCGACCGCGAGGCCATGTACGCTGTCGTCATCGACCCGCTCTCGGGCTACGACACCGGCACCCCGTCTGGCTGGATGGCAACCAACGCCCTCATGGCCGCAAGCGATCCTCGCTTTGCCAGCGCCTTCTGGGACGCCATCGACGAGCGCGGCGGCTTGATGCGCAAATAAGCCCTCGGGCATCGACATGTACGGGGGCAGACTTCGGTCTGCACCCGTTTTTATTTCGGCCAATGTGACAAAGGGACAGTCCCTTTGTCACATCCTGCCGCTTCACCTGATCTCCTTCCAGGCAAAAAGGCCGCCCTGTGAGGGGCGGCCCGATTTGGCTGTGGGTTCGCTTGTCAGACGCTATTCGACTGGATGACCGCACTTGGGGCAGAACTTGGCTTCTGGCACGAGTGGGGTGCCGCAGTGGCGGCAGAATTTCGGGGCAGGAGATGCGACCGGCTGCTGGTGAATTGCAGTGAGGGGTTCCTCCGTTGATTGCTGCCGTGTGTCAAATGCGGCATCGCCAGAGGGCTGCTGAGCGATCTGCTCCTGCTGAGCATGCTTCTTTCGGCGGCTGCGCTTGCGCGACTTCGCTTTAGGTGCAGTGCCGGCGATGCTTGTTTGAGCCACGTCGCGCTTTTTGCGACGGATGCAAACGACTGCGATGCCTCCGATGATTATCAGGACGGCCGCAATCCCACCGCCAATTACGATTGGCATGTGGTCTTCGGCAAAGAAGATGATGCTGTCGGCCAAGCTGTACCGGATATTCGACTTGTAGATGTCGATGTGCATCTTCTTTGAGTCTTTGGAATCGGTATAGTCCACGGCGATCTTTCGGTCGTTATCGACGAAGCAGGGAGAACAGAGCTCTTTGGTTTTAATATCGCTTCTCTGACCGGTCTTGGTGTCGATGAGCCGGATAGCGTACGAATCGTTATTCTCGAAACTCTCGAACCCGGTCAGTGCGATGTTGCCGTCTCTCGAGATATCGTCGGCACAAAATATTCCTTCGCCGTCTTCCATTTTGATATAACTGATTTGCTTTCCGGTCTTCGAATCGATGACGATCGTGTCGTTATTTTCGCCTATTTGGGCCAGGAGGAGCGTTCCTCTAGTGTCATAGATCCAGATTTTACTTCCGTCGGCAACGGTATCGATGTTTCCGTCGTAGTCCGCTTTGAAATAGGTGAAATGCATTTCATCATCACTGTTCGCGGCTATAAATAGGGTATCTGATATCCTACGTATACCATTGCATTTAGTGTTGCCGGGTATCTCTTTGATTGACGTGGAGCCATTGGGAATGTCGATTACCTTGAGTTGAGATATTTTCTTTCGATACGAGCAGACGAAAAGACGCTTTCCGTCTTTTGATGTTGTGGCACTTGTATCGCCTTTTTTGAGTTTGTAGCTAAACGTCTTCTCATTTGACTGCAAATCGAAAACGTCCACTTCCGTGAACTTGCCATCTTTATTCCTATAGAGGATGAAGGTGTTTCCGTCTTCGCCTAATTGGAAGTTAAGGGATTCAGATTTCTTTGCGTGTATGTGTAGAGGGTGAACGGTCCGTTGCTGGTCTTTGAGGGAAAAGAAGACGAGCTTATCGTTATTCAGCCAATAAAGTTGCTTGCCGTCCGAGGCGATATAAATAACGCAGGACTTTGGCAGGTTGATCGGAGTGACTTCCCCGGTCGTAAGGTCAAGTCGCGAATAGCCGGTTGTGTTGCAATCAGAGTCCCTTTCAACAATGACGGCATATTTGCCATCATTCATGAACCATGCGTACGAGTATTCGCTCTCGACATCAACGGTGTACGACTTCTCCAGCTCCGGTGTCGGTAGACCGTTAGCTAAGGCTGCGGGGGGGGGTGACCAGCGGGGTCAGCGCCGCTACGATGCCGATTGTGACCGCGGCGATCCTCCCGCCTTTTCGGATGCTCTTGAACATGGCAATCCTTTCGTTGGGTTATACGTAACTATCAAGTATCTTCATGCCGGATTCGAGGAATCTGTTGCGCAACATTGTCAAATGGACGTGATAAAGCGGCGGTCGCTTTGTCGCGTGCTGCCGGAAAGCCCGTCCCACTCATCGGTTGAATTCCGGGATGCGGTTTCCGGTTGGAGCCCCTAGTGGAAACTGCGACCCAGAATACCGGCTCAGAACGGGATACGCTTTCCCAAACGACGCTTAACCGGAAACTGGGGACCAGTTTGAAGCCTCAAAACGGGATGCAGTTTCCGCTTGGCCAGCCCTAACACCCATCTCACCGTTCAACGGCCCGAGCCCTCGGCTTCGTTCACAGAAATTATATGAACAGACGTTCGATACACATACATCTACCTGCGTGTTTTCTGTCGAAAAACTTTGCTACTCCAAAAACTCAATCGCGTCAAGGCTTTTCTTGCTCAACGGTCGGTACCTGATAAACTATTAGGTTGCGATAACTGGCGAAGCTATGCCTCGCCAACCCACCGAGCATTTCCGTGAAGGAGGAAAAACCTGGTGACCTACGCATACACTGCCACTGAGCGCAAGCGCGTCAGCTTCGGGAAAATCCCGGAGGCCATGGAGCTCCCCAACCTTATCTCTGTTCAAAGGGAATCCTTTGAGCGTTTTAAGGACGAGGGCCTTCGTGAGGCGTTCAAGGAATCCAGCCCCATCCAGAGCCAGAACCATGTTCTCGAGGTTACCTTCGGCGAGCATCAGTTCGGCGACCCCGCGCACACCGTCGAGGAGTGCCGCGAGAAGGATATGACCTATCAGGCTCCGCTTCTGACCGACGTCCGTCTCACCAACAAGGAGACCGGCGAGATCAAGGAGCAGCTCGTCTTCATGGGCGACTTCCCCATGATGACCGATCAGGGCACCTTCATCATCAACGGTACCGAGCGTATCGTCGTCTCGCAGCTCGTCCGCTCCCCGGGCGTGTACTACAGCTCCGAGATGGATTCGGGCAAGCAGATCTACAAGGCCCAGATCATTCCGTCCCGCGGTGCCTGGCTTGAGTTTGAGGTCGACAAGCGCGACCAGCTCATGGTCTCCATCGACCGTAAGCGCAAGCAGAGCGCCACGATGTTCCTGCGCGCCCTTGGCATCGCCGTCACCAACGACGACATCATCGAACTGCTCGGCAACTCCGATGTGATCAAGCGCACCCTGGAGCGCGACACCGCCCTCACTCGCGAGGACGCCCTCATCGAGATCTACCGTCGCCTGCGCCCGGGTGAGCCTCCCACCGTGGACGCTTCCCGCAGCCTGCTCGAGGGTCTGCTCTTCAATCCGCAGCGCTACGACCTGGCCCGCGTCGGTCGTTACAAGGTCAACAAGAAGCTCAACCTCACCACCGAGGAAGAGGTCACGGTGCTTACCGACGAGGATATCGTCGCGACGCTGCGCTACCTGCTGTCCCTCGCTGCCGGCGAGCAGGGCTTCAAGGTCGACGACATCGACCACTTCGGCAACCGCCGCATCCGTACCGTCGGCGAGCTCGTCGCCAACCAGTTCCGTATCGGCATGAGCCGTATGGAGCGCGTCGTCCGTGAGCGCATGAGCTCCCAGGACATCGACGAGATCACCCCGCAGTCGCTCATCAACATCCGCCCGATCGTGGCCTCCATCAAGGAGTTCTTCGGTTCCTCGCAGCTCTCGCAGTTCATGGACCAGGCGAACCCCCTGACCGGTCTGACCCACAAGCGCCGTCTGTCCGCACTCGGCCCTGGTGGTCTTGCCGGCCACAAGTCCGGCTCCAGCCGCCGCACCAACGTGCCGACGGCCGTCCGCGACGTTCACAACTCGCACTACAGCCGCATGTGCCCGATCGAGACCCCCGAAGGCCCCAACATCGGCCTGATCGGCTCGCTCGCCCTCTACGCCCGCGTCAACGAGTACGGTTTCATCGAGGCTCCGTTCCGCCGCGTCGAGAACGGCGTTGCCACCGACCAGATCGACTGGATGACCGCTGACGAGGAAGAGAAGCACGTCATCGCGCCGGCCAACACGCCGCTCGATCCCAAGACCAACGAGTTCATCACGACCGATGCCGAGGGCAAGATCGTCCGTCCGCACACCGTGATCGCTCGTACCCGCGACTTCGACGGCTCCTTCGGCGCCCCCGCCGACGTGCCTGTCGAGGACGTCGACTACATGGACGTCTCGCCGCGTCAGATGCTCTCCGTCGCAGCCACGCTGATCCCGTTCCTTGAGCACGACGACGCCAAGCGTACGCTGATGGGCGCTAACATGCAGCGTCAGGCCGTGCCGCTGGTTCACCCCGCCGCTCCCTATGTCGGTACCGGCATGGAGCGCCGCGCCGCTCTGGACTCCGGCGAGGTCACCCTGGCCAAGAACGCCGGCGAGGTCATCTTTGCCGACGCCGCCAAGATCATCGTCAAGCATGCCGGCGGCATGGACGAGTATCATCTGGCCAAGTACCAGCGCTCCAACCAGTCCACCTGCATCAACCACCGTCCGCTCGTTCGCGTCGGTGACACCGTTGAGCAGGGCGAGCCTCTGGCCGACGGTCCTTCGACCGATCACGGCGAGCTCGCACTGGGCCAGAACCTCACCGTGGCCTACATGCCGTGGGAAGGCTTTAACTACGAGGACGGCATCGTCGTGTCCGAGCGCCTGGTGGCCGAGGACCTGCTGACGACCATCAACATCACCCGTCACGAGATCGACGCCCGCGACACCAAGCTCGGCCCCGAGGAGATCACCCGCGAGATCCCGAACCTCTCCGAGGACATGCTCGCCAACCTCGACGAGGACGGCATCATCCGCATCGGCGCCGAGGTCGGCCCTGGCGACATCCTGGTCGGCAAGGTCACGCCTAAGGGCGAGAGCGCTCTGACCGCCGAGGAGCGCCTGCTGCGCGCCATCTTCGGTGCCAAGGCCCACGATGTCCGCGACACCTCCCTTAAGATGCCTCACGGCGCTTACGGCCGCGTCATCGACGTCGTCCGCTTTAGCCGCGAGAACGGCGACGACCTGGCCCCCGGCGTCAACGAGCAGGTGCGCGTCTACGTCGCCCAGCGTCGTAAGATCCAGCAGGGCGATAAGATCGCCGGCCGCCACGGCAACAAGGGTGTTATTTGTAACGTTCTGCCGGTCGAGGACATGCCCTACATGGCTGACGGTACCCCGATCGACGTTATCCTCAACCCGCTGGGCGTTCCTTCGCGTATGAACGTCGGCCAGCTGCTCGAGTGCCACCTTGGCTGGGCTGCTGCCTGCGGTTGGGATACCGAGCAGGCCGACTCCGACAAGTACGTCCCCGGTCCGTTCTTCACCGCGACGCCCGTCTTCGACGGCGCCAAGGAGGACGAGATCGCCGAGGTCATCCGTCGTGCCAACAAGAACATGCTCAACAAGGCCACCGCTGCCTTTGGCGATCACATGCGCCCCGAGTTCGTCACCCAGCTTGACGAGCGCGGCAAGACCCGTCTGTTCGACGGCCGCACCGGCGAGGAGTTCCGCGAGCCCATTACCGTGGGTACGTCCTACATCCTCAAGCTCGGCCACATGGTCGACGACAAGATCCACGCCCGTTCGACCGGCCCTTACAGCCTGGTTACCCAGCAGCCTCTGGGCGGCAAGGCTCAGTTCGGCGGCCAGCGCTTCGGCGAGATGGAAGTTTGGGCACTGTACGCTTACGGTGCTTCCAACGTCCTGCAGGAGATCCTGACCGTCAAGTCCGACGATACCGTGGGCCGCGTCAAGACCTACGAGTCCATCGTCAAGGGCGAGAACGTTCCTGTCCCGGGTATCCCCGAGTCCTTCAAGGTTCTCGTCAAGGAGATTCGCTCCCTCGCACTGGACATCGAGCCCATGCATGATGCCGACGAGGACGCCTCCGCCCCTGTGACCGCCGAGGAGACCTCTGCTCTCGACGACCTGGCTGCGCTCGCCGGCGTTGACGCCGACGTCGAGGCCGAGGATGCCGAGACCGCCGAGGCACCCGAGGCTGTCGCCGCCACGACCACTGATAAGGAGTAGTTGACTGTGGCAGATTTCGAAGCTACTGATTTTGACTCGGTAAAGATCTCCCTTGCCTCCGCCGACCAGATCCGTTCCTGGTCGCACGGTGAGGTCAAGAAGCCGGAGACCATCAATTACCGTACCCTCAAGCCCGAGAAGGACGGCCTGTTCTGCGAGAAGATCTTCGGTCCCGCCAAGGACTGGGAGTGCTCCTGCGGCAAGTACAAGGGCATCCGCTTTAAGGGTATCGTCTGCGAGCGCTGCGGCGTCGAGGTCACCTCGGCCAAGGTGCGTCGCGACCGCATGGGTCACATCGAGCTCGCCGCTCCCGTGTCCCACATCTGGTACTTCAAGAGCCCCACGAGCTTCCCGATGAGCCGTATGCTCGACATCAAGTCCAAGGACCTCGAGAAGGTTCTGTACTTCGCCAGCTACATCATCACCGAGGTTGACTATGAGGCCCGCGAGGCCGACGCCGACGACCTGCGCGAGGAGCTCGCCGCCGATCTGGAAGAGATCGATGCCGAGTGCGCCCGCCAGATCGAGTCCCTCAAGGAGCAGGGCGACCCCGAGAACTTTGACGAGTTCTCCGATGAGGAGCCGCTGACCCCCGAGGAGATCGCCTCTGGCATCGTCGACATCGAGGAAGAGTGCAAGGACGAGAAGCAGCTCCGCACGGACGCCTTCAACGCCTTCATGAAGCTCACCGAGCGCGACCTCATCTCCGATGAGCCGCTGTTCCGCGAGATGACCCGCTACTACTCCATGTACTTCAAGGGTGGCATGGGTGCCGAGGCCGTCCGCGACCTGCTCGCTGCCATCGACCTTCCTTCCGAGGCCGAGAAGCTCAAGGCCATCATCGCTGACGAGGACTCCCAGAAGCAGAAGCGCGAGAAGGCCGTCAAGCGCCTCGAGGTCGTTGACGCCTTCCTGAAGGGTGGCAACAGCCCCGCGAACATGATCCTGGACGTCATCCCGGTCATTCCGCCCGATCTGCGCCCGATGGTCCAGCTCGACGGCGGCCGCTTCGCCGCGTCCGACCTCAACGACCTGTACCGTCGCGTGATCAACCGTAACAACCGACTCAAGCGCCTGCTCGACCTGGACGCCCCTGCGATCATCGTGAACAACGAGAAGCGCATGCTCCAGGAGTCCGTGGACGCCCTGTTCGACAACGGCCGTCGTGGTCGCCCGGTCTCTGGCCGTGGCGGTCGCCCGCTCAAGTCGCTCGCCGAGGCCCTCAAGGGCAAGCAGGGTCGTTTCCGTCAGAACCTGCTGGGTAAGCGTGTCGACTACTCCGGCCGTTCGGTTATCGTTACCGACCCCAAGCTGCTGCTGCACCAGTGCGGTCTGCCCAAGACCATGGCGCTGGAGCTCTTCAAGCCCTTCGTCATGAAGCGCCTGGTCGAGCTCGGCAAGGTCGAGAACATCAAGGGCGCCAAGCGCGCTATCGACCGTGGTGCCACCTTTGTGTGGGACATCCTCGAAGAGGTCATCGACGGCCGCGTCGTGCTGCTCAACCGTGCACCGACCCTGCACCGTCTGTCCATCCAGGCCTTTGAGCCGGTTCTGGTCGAGGGCAAGGCTATCCACCTGCACCCGCTGGTCTGCTCGCCCTTCAACGCCGACTTCGACGGCGACCAGATGTCTGTCCACGTGCCGCTGTCCAGCCAGGCTCAGGCCGAGGCTCGCGTGCTCATGCTCTCTGCGAACAACCTGCGCTCGCCGGCATCCGGCAAGCCGGTCAACATCCCCTCGCAGGACATGATCATCGGTGTGTACTACCTGACCCAGGTCCGCGACGGTCTGCCGGGCGAGAACCACGTGTTCTCGAGCTTCGACGACGCGCTGCATGCCTATGACTGCCGCTCCGAGGTCGACATGCAGGCCAAGATTCAGGTCCGCGTGTCCGCCGAGAACGCCAACGTCATCAACGAGGACGGCACCCGTATCTTCCGCGTCAAGAACGGTAAGAACGAGTTTGTCGACTACGACGTCACCGGCAACAAGACCGCGCGCTTCGAGACCTCTATCGGCCGCATCATCTTCAACCGCCAGTGCCTGCCCGAAGACTACGAGTTCATGAACTACAAGATGGTCAAGGGCGACGTGGCCAAGCTGGTTGCGGACTGCTGCGATCGTTACCCCGAGGCCAAGGTCGGCCCGATCCTCGACGCCATCAAGTACTCCGGTTTCCACTACGCTACCCGCGCCGGCCTCACCATCTCGGTGTGGGACGCTCTCATCCCTGCCGAGAAGCAGGAGCTGCTCGACCGCGCCCAGGCCAACGTCGACCAGATCAACGAGTACTTCGAGGAGGGCTTCATCAACGAGACGGAGCGCCACATCGAAGTCGTTAACGAGTGGACTGCTTGTACCGATAAGGTTGCAGCGCTCATGCTCGACATGTTCGACGAGGAGAACCCGCTGTACATGATGGCCGACTCCGGCGCCCGTGGTTCTAAGACCCAGCTGCGTCAGCTCGGCGGTATGCGTGGCCTGATGGCAGACATGTCCGGCGAGACGATCGACCTTCCCATTAAGGCGAACTTCCGCGAGGGCCTGCTGCCGCTCGAGTACTTCATTTCGACCTACGGCGCCCGTAAGGGCCTGGTCGATACCGCATCCCACACCTCGGACTCTGGTTACCTGACACGTCGTCTGGTCGACGTGGCCCAGGACGTCATCGTCCGCGAGGAGGACTGCGGTACGCACGAGGGCGTCACCTACAACCTCATCATCCCCGGCACCACCGACCTCAACACCGACCTCGTCGGCCGTTGCTTCATTGAGGACGTCGTGGCTCCCGATGGCACCGTGCTCTTTGAGCAGGACGGCTACATCGAGAAGGTCGCCGACATCCAGAAGATGGTCGATGCGGGCCTCAAGAAGGTCAAGCTTCGCGCGCTGCTCACCTGCCGCTCCAAGTACGGCGTGTGCCAGAAGTGCTACGGCTGGGATCTTTCCACCCGTCGTCCGGTCGCCATCGGTACCGCGGTCGGCATTATTGCCGCCCAGTCCATCGGCGAGCCCGGTACGCAGCTTACGATGCGTACCATTCACTCCGGCGGCGTCGCTGGCGTCGACGATATTACGCAGGGTCTGCCTACGGTCAGCCGTATGTTCGATATCGTCGGCAACGTCAACGAGAAGATCCTGGGTCGCGAGGCCGAGCTGGCTCCGTACTCCGGTCACCTCTCGATTAAGCCTGAGAAGTCCGAGTACGTGCTGACGCTCACCGACTCCGAGGATCACTCCCGTGTCCTCGACGAGCGTCGCGTCCCCGCTTCGGTGCGCTTTATGCCCGAGATCGAGGATGGCTGCGAGGTTCGCGCCGGCGATCAGATCACCAAGGGCTTCGTCAACTTCCGCAACCTGCGCAAGCTGACCGACATCGAGTCGACGATGCACACCTTCGTCGAGAGCGTTAAGGACGTCTACACCAGCCAGGGCGTCGACCTGAACGACAAGCACATCGAGGTGCTCGCACGTCAGATGCTGCGTCGCGTTCAGATCACCAACCCCGGCGACTCCAAGTACCTGCTTGGTCAGTACGTCGACCGCTACGAGTTCGCCGACGAGGTCGAGCGCGTTGCCCGTCTGGGCGGTCAGGCTCCCGTGGCCGAGCCCGTCATCCTGGGTACGCTCAAGGTCGCGTCCAACATCGACTCCTGGCTGTCGAGCGCTTCGTTCATCCGTACCGCTGGCGTCCTTACCGAGGCTGCCATCGAGGGCAAGGTCGACCACCTGCTCGACCTTAAGTCCAACGTCATCGTCGGTAAGAAGATCCCGGCTGGTACCGGTCTCAAGCCGTACGCCAACGCCAAGCTGACGTATCGCACGGCCGACGGCTACGTGGACATCGACGGCCCGGCTTCGCCCAACGCCAAGTCGCTGCCCGAGTGGGCTCCCGTGGAGCTCAAGGACCTGGACGAGCAGCTCCCGCAGCAGCTCGACTGGGCCGGCTACGACGAGTTCGGCGGTGCTGACGGTTCGTTCACCCGCAACGGCCACACCATCTCCGCCGAGAAGGCTCGCCTGTACCTGTTCGACGACCTGGGCGTGTCGCAGCGCTGGACCAACAAGTTCAGCGAGGTCGGCATCGAGACGGTCGGCGACCTGGTCGGCAAGTCCGAGGAGGATCTGCTGCGCATCGATGGCATCGGTGCTAAGGCGATCGAGGAGCTCCGTGACGGCCTCGAGGCCCACGACCTGCTCTACATCCTCGAGAACAACGACGACGTTGCCGACGAGGAAGACCTCTCGCAGCTGCTGCAGATGGTCTTTAGCCCCGACGGTCCGGACGACATCCTGCTGGGCACCTCCGCTGCGCCGACGCATCACGCCGACGCCGACGAGGAGCTCCTGGGCGCCCCGATCGACGACAAGAAGGCTCCCGCCAACGGTGCCATCAACGAGGACATGGCTTCCCTCGACGAGCTGCTCAACCAGCTCGTAGACACCGACGACGCCGAAGAGGCCAAGGACAACGACGAGGAGTAACTAGTTCCGCCGTTCTAACGAACGGCGGCAACCTCCGTCGCTGCGCGGCCCCCAGAGCTACAATCTGTCATTCAAAAGGCAGGGCATGACCAAAAGGTCAATGCCCTGCCTTTTTCATGCCACCTTGTACGCTCTGGGGGCCGCTCGCTTGCGTATGCTCAACCTGTTGCGTTTCAAAGCTCCACTGGACAGGACCTGTCGTTAAGGGACAGGTTTATTTTTGGTAGGTATTTCCTGCTTGAATTTGAAACATTTCGTTTGGCCAAAGCGTATCTATGGTGAGGACCTCATTAAGAATCATTAACGTCACCGGGAGGTGATTATGGAAGAACAAGCTTTTAGACAGGCGGTCGAAGATCACAGGGATGTCGTGTTTCGAATCGCATTGACGTATCTGCGCGATCGTGCCGATGCCGACGATGTCGCTCAAGACGTCTTTCTGAAGTTACTCAAAAGCGATGCGCAATTTGAAAGCTGGGAACATCTTCGTCGATGGCTTATCCGGGTCACGATCAATGAATGCAAATCTCTCTTTCGAAAGCCATGGAGGCGTGTGGAGGATATTGAGAACCTGGCCGATTCGCTTTCGACGGCGCGGGAGGAGACCAAGGCGGTCCTGTCAGACGTTATGCGACTTCCGGAACGATTCCGTGTTCCCATCATGCTCTATTACTATCTGGGCTTTTCGACCTCAGAGATTGCCGAGTTATTGCATGTGCCAGCCGCGACTGTTCGAACGCGTTTGGCTCGCGGCAGATCGAAGCTCAAGTTCATCCTAGAGGAGGGCGACCGTGAAATCCAATCAAATCAAGCAGGCCTTCGAGTCCGTCCAAGCCGATAGCGATCTTGCTGACCGTGTTCTTTATGCCGCTGCTGGAAAGCCGCTTCATCGAAAGGGCCACGCGAAGCCTCTTTATGTTGCCGTTGTTGGATGTCTTGTCGGAGTGCTGGCGACCGGAGGGGTCGCCTACGCCGTCGTCAATTCCAGCTATTTTGCCTCTGCCTGGGGAAACCACGGCAACGGGGATTCCATTACCTGGACCAACGGCGGCTCATCGGGAACTAAATATACCTACACCAGAGAGTTTGGCGATGGCATCGCGCCCCAAAGCCTGGAAGGCGCAGTCCAGGAGGTTAATCTGTCCGTCGAGGGCAACGGCTATACGCTTGATATCCATGAGATGGCAATCGACCAAAACGGCTGCGGAGCCGTGACGTTTACGTTGTCCAATCCAAATGGAGTTAACTACTACAAGCCAGCAGCAGAGATTGGCGAACTTGTTCTCTATGGTGAAGAAGAGCAGGGCATCGGCACGCCCGATATGAAGTTCGGCGAGGAATGGCCTGACACACGCAGCACAATTGATAAGGACACATCAAGCGATACTGTCATTAATGGCACGATGTACTTTGCCGCTATGGATCGCGAGCGAGATTTGCAACATGCTGTCACCTGGAATATCCATTGGACCGAGGGTGAAGGTGAGAGTGCGAGGCGGTTTGAGGCGTCGACACCCGAGTTCAATATTGGAGCGTACGTCGATACAAAGGAACTCCGCTCCGGTGACTCGCCTCTTGAGATTAGCCCGTTTTCCATCCAGACGCACATCGATGATTTGGGCTATGAAGCAGTTGATAATAAGCTGACCGTCAGCTACAAGGATGGATCGGAGCAGATTATCGAAGATGACGACGCAGGGGTGTTCAACTTATATTTTTCTTATGGGCGCAATAGCGGAGAGAACATCTGGGTGCCAACGAAGTTGATTGATGTCGATCAAGTTGTCTCGGTAACCCTTGAAATTGTGAGGTATACATCAACAGGGGAGACCGAAACGAAAGAGCCCTTTACCATCGTCTATTCGTAAGATTTGGGGTCGCTTCCTACTAGGGGAAGCGGCCTCTTTTGCGTTAAATGGAAACGCCGCCGATTTCCATGCGACAGATGAGAGCAGATCACCGCTGGAGCGCGACGTTTCCCCAGATAAAACCGACCAAAATAAACCTGTCCCTTTTTGGCAGGTAGCGTTGCCTCGACGAGCATGTCGGATTCCCGGACCGGGCGGCCTGCGGTTTAAGTTTGTCGCGAGTTCCGCACGAGCCGGAGGCCACTTAATGTGGCCTCCGTGCGAGCCAGGACTGTAGAGCAGCAAACTTAAACAGCGGGCAGCCCGTGCCGGGAATCCGCCCCCCGCGCACAGGAGGGGATTCCTTTTGTGTAGGCTTTGCGGAAATATGCTCATTTTAGGATACGCCCGGCAGCGTGGTCTGTTGACGGCACAGCTAACGCCACGTATCCTATCGAACTGCGTGTTTCGTAGGGGGATGCTGACCCCTCGATTCAAGCCGTTGCACTTTACAGAAAGCTGGAATCATTCGAGAAGGAGTACGCTTTGCCTACTATTAACCAGCTGGTTCGCCAGGGCCGCCATTCCGTGCCCAAGAAGTCCAAGAACGCTGCTCTGCAGCACAACGCACAGAAGCGCGGCGTGTGCACCCGCGTCTTCACCACGAGCCCCAAGAAGCCGAACTCGGCTCTTCGTAAGGTTGCCCGTGTTCGCCTCGTCAACGGCATCGAAGTTACCGCCTACATCCCGGGTGAGGGCCACAACCTGCAGGAGCACTCCATCGTGCTCGTCCGCGGCGGTCGTGTCCGTGACCTCCCTGGTGTCCGTTATCACGTCATCCGTGGCGCCTACGACGCTGCTCCGGTCCAGAACCGCATGCAGGCCCGTTCCAAGTACGGTGCTAAGCGCCCCAAGGCTAAATAAGCCAGATAACGTTTTGATACTTTCGCCGTGTGCCGCCTAAGCGCCGCACGGTAGACACTTAAGGAGATTTCACATGCCGCGTCGTGCAGCAGCTAATCGTCGTGAGGTTCAGCCTGACGCCGTTTACAACAACCGCCTGGTGACTCAGCTCATCAACAAGGTCCTTCTTGATGGCAAGAAGGCCACCGCTGAGCGCATCGTTTACACCGCTTTCGAGATCGTTGCCGAGAAGTCTGAGGGTGGCGACGCTCTCGCTACCTTCAAGAAGGCTATGGACAACGTCAAGCCCACGCTCGAGGTTAAGCCCAAGCGTGTCGGTGGCGCTACCTATCAGGTCCCGATGGAGGTCAACTCCCGTCGTTCCACCGCTCTGGGTATCCGCTGGATCGTCAACTTCTCCCGCGCTCGCAAGGAGAAGACCATGGCCGAGCGTCTCGCCAATGAGATCCTCGACGCTTCCAACGGCCTGGGCGCTTCCGTCAAGAAGCGTGAGGACGTCTTCAAGATGGCCGAGGCCAACCGCGCGTTCTCTCACTATCGTTGGTAAGTTAAGGTAAGGAACTAACATGGCTAAGCCTAAGTACAAGCTTTCCGATACCCGTAACATCGGCATCATGGCCCACATCGATGCCGGTAAGACCACCACGACCGAGCGTATTCTTTACTACACCGGTAAGACCCACAAGATCGGTGAGGTTCATGAGGGCGCTGCCACCATGGACTGGATGGTTCAGGAGCAGGAGCGCGGCGTAACCATTACCTCCGCTGCTACCACGTGCTTCTGGAACAAGGACGGTAAGGACTACCGCATCCAGATCATCGACACCCCGGGCCACGTTGACTTCACCGCCGAGGTCGAGCGCTGCCTGCGCGTCCTCGATGGTGCTGTCGCCGTCTTCGACGCCGTTGCCGGCGTTCAGCCCCAGTCTGAGACCGTTTGGCGTCAGGCTTCCACCTTCAACGTCCCCCGCATCGCCTTCATCAACAAGTATGACCGCGTGGGCGCTGACTTCTTCAACGCTATCGAGACCATGAAGGATCGTCTCGACGCTAACGCCGTGGCCGCTCAGGTCCCGATGGGCGCCGAGGACAACTTCTGGGGCGTCATCGACCTCGTCACCATGACTGCATGGGACTTCAAGGCCGACGAGAAGGGCATGACCTACCCCGAGCCGATGGACGAGATCCCGGCTGAGTTTGCCGACATCGCTGCCACCAAGCGCGAGGAGCTCCTCGACGCTGCTGCCAGCTTTGACGACGAGCTCATGGAGAAGATCCTCATGGAGGAGGACTTCACCGTCGAGGAGCTCAAGGCTGCTCTGCGCAAGGGTGTTCTGGCCAACGAGCTTAACCTCGTCTTCGTGGGCTCCGCCTACAAGAACAAGGGCGTCCAGGAGCTGCTCGACGCTGTCGTCGACTACCTGCCCAGCCCGCTCGACGTTGAGGCCGTCACCGGTACCGATCCGGACACCGGCGAGGAGATTCAGCGTCATCCTTCCTTCGACGAGCCCTTCTCCGGCCTGGTCTTCAAGATCATGACCGACCCGTTCGTCGGTAAGCTCACCTACGTCCGCGTTTACTCCGGCCGCGCTGAGTCCGGCTCCTACGTGGTCAACGCTTCCAACGGTCAGCGCGAGCGCCTCGGCCGCATTCTCGAGATGAACGCCGCCGAGCGTATCGACCGTGACGACGCTGCCGCCGGCGACATCGTCGCTTGCGTCGGCTTCAAGAACTCCACCACCGGTGACACCCTGTGCGCCGAGGGCAAGGAGATCGTCCTCGAGAAGATCGAGTTCGCTAAGCCCGTTATCGACGTTGCCATTGAGCCCAAGACCAAGGCCGAGCAGGACAAGATGTCCCTGGCTCTGACCAAGCTCGCCGAGGAGGACCCGACCTTCCAGGTGTCCACCAACCACGAGACCGGCCAGACCATCATCGCCGGCATGGGCGAGCTGCACCTCGAGATCATCGTCGACCGTCTGCTCCGTGAGTTCAAGGTTGACGCTAACGTTGGTAAGCCCCAGGTTGCCTACCGCGAGACCGCTGGTCACGACGTCGAGAAGGCTGAGGGCAAGTTCGTCCGTCAGTCCGGTGGTCGCGGTCAGTACGGCCACGCCGTCATCGAGCTCGAGAAGATGGAGGAGGGCTTCGGCTACGAGTTCGTCAACGCTATCGTCGGCGGCGTCGTGCCCAAGGAGTACATCCCGTCCATCGACAAGGGCATCCAGGAGGCCCTGAACACCGGTGTTATCGCCGGCTTCCCGGTCCTCGACGTCAAGGTCACCCTGTTCGACGGTTCTTACCACGAGGTCGACTCCTCCGAGGCCGCCTTCAAGATCGCCGGTTCCATGGCTATCAAGGACGCCCTCAAGAAGTCCGATCCGCAGCTGCTCGAGCCGATCATGGCTGTCGAGGTCGAGACCCCCGAGCAGTACATGGGCGACGTTATGGGCAACCTCTCCGGTCGCCGCGGCAAGATCGAGGGCATGGAGGATCGCAAGAACAGCAAGCTCATCCGTGCCAAGGTGCCGCTGGGCGAGATGTTCGGTTACGCTACCGACCTTCGCTCCCAGACCCAGGGCCGTGCATCCTACACGATGCAGTTCGACTCTTATGAGCCCGCGCCCAAGTCCATCGTGGACGAGGTCATGAGCAAGAACGCCTAAGTTCGAGCTCCCTGTTACGTAATCCGCGAGATCATCTCTCGCACTCTTTGGAGGTTTAAGTTGGCTACCCAGAAGATCCGCATTCGCCTCAAGGGCTATGATCACGAGGTCGTCGATCAGTCCGCGAAGCTCATCGTCGAGACCGCTCAGAAGACCGGCGCTCGCGTTTCCGGTCCTGTCCCCCTGCCCACCGAGCGCAACCTGTACACGGTTATCCGCTCGCCGCACGTGAACAAGGACTCCCGTGAGCAGTTCGAGATGCGCACCCACAAGCGCCTCATCGACATCCTCGACCCCACCTCGGGCACCGTTGATTCGCTCATGCGTCTCGACCTCCCCGCTGGCGTCGACATCGACATCAAGCTCTAAGCGATATCGCTCATAGCTTAAAGAGCCCCGCTGCCATTACGGTAGCGGGGCTCTTTTGTTTTGAACGATTGGTTTGCGCCGCTGGGTAAGGCTGCCGAGTGGGTGGTTGTGGCGCCCTATTCGCTCGCGGGGCGCAATGACGCCTCTTCGAAGTGGAAGGAGCGCAAACCGTCTTCGGTATCGATGCTTGCGCGGCCAAAGTCATCCACGGTTCTAAAGACGCCGCGTGCTAGCTCGTCTCCGGCGGGAGAGCGGGCGATAACGCGCTCTCCAATCCAGTTGAGTCGAGCTATATACTCATCGCGTACAGGCGTGAGCGGACCGGCATCTTCTTCCAGAGCATTGAGCTGCTCGGCCCAGGCGTCTACAGCGTCCATGACCGTGTGATAGGCCTCGTCGAGCAGCGTATCGACCGAGGGAACGCTCTCGTGCAGATCCGAGAGGCCAATCGCCGCCAGACCGCCATTGGGGACCTCTTGGGGCGTGTAGTTCACGTTGACACCAATGCCGCAGACGGCGAAGGGCTTACCCTCGTTGTCGCGCGCCGCCTCGACCAAGATGCCGCCGAGTTTGCGCCCTCGTGCGACGAGGTCGTTGGGCCATTTGAGGCCAACCTCGGTTGCGAGGCCCTGCTTCTCAAGGGTTTTGAGCACCGCAAGGCCACATACCGCGGCGAGTCCAGAGTACTTGGCAGGGCTAACCTTTGGGCGTACCACAATCGAGAGCAGCAGGTTTCCCGCCGTCGAGTCCCATTTGTGGCCGCGTCGTCCACGTCCGGCAGTTTGTGTGCGGGCGGCAAGGCCGGTGCCGTGGGGCGCCCCCAGCTTTCCTGCTTCGAGCAGGTCATCGTTGGTCGAACCGGTTATATCGACCACCGTCAAACGAGTATCCATAACGGTGCTACCTCCTTAATTAACAAAGCAATCATGCCATTGTGTCGAGCGATAGACACAATGTGAAGCCTTTGTCGCATTTGGACAATTTAATGTTAACACGTCAACAACGCAAAGAATGCGCTATCCTCTCTTGGTCGATGTAAACACGTCAACAACTCAAAGGAGGATAGTGATGGGTTTCACGATACTGGGAACGGGTTCGGCACTTCCCGAGCGCAGTGTTTCCAATGACGAGCTATCCAATTTCCTCGATACCTCGGATGAGTGGATTTTTACCCGCACGGGAATTAAGAGCCGCCATGTCTGCACCAACGAGTCGCTCGATGACCTTGCCGTTGCAGCGAGCGAGCGGGCACTCCAGGCGTCCGGAATCGACGCGGGCCAGCTGGATCTTATTGTCTGCTCGACGACGACGGGCGACCATCTCGTTCCAGCCGAGGCGTGCGCCGTTGCCGAGCGCTTAGGCGCCACATGTCCTGCTTTCGACGTCTCGGCTGCCTGTGCCGGCTTCGTATTTGCGCTCGATGTCGCCGAGGGCTATGTCGCCCGCGGTCGCGCCAAGCGTGTACTTGTCGTTGCCGCCGAGCAGATGACGCGTGCACTCGACTGGACCGACCGTGCGACGTGCGTGCTTTTTGGTGACGGCGCGGGCGCTGCGGTCATAGAGGCCGGGGGAGAGAATCCCCTTGCTGTTGAGCTTTCGACTGCGCCCGATGTCGAGACGCTGCGCGTACCGGGGCTGGCCGGCACCTCGCCGTTCAAAGTTTCCGCGGACCGCGAGAGCGTACTTTCCATGAATGGCCGTCGCGTGTTCAAGTTTGGCGTCAATGCGATCTGCGACACGGTCAACAAGCTCGCAAGCGACGCGAGTATCGCGGTTGAGGACATCGACCATTTTGTATTCCATCAGGCCAACGAACGAATTTTGAGCCAAGCGGTCAAGCGTTTGGGTGTGCCAGACGACCGCGTGGTTCGCACGTTGTGCGAGACCGGCAACATCTCGAGCGCCTGCATTCCGCTTGCCCTCGACCGGCTGGCAAACTCCGGCGCGCTTCACCCGGGCGAGACGATCGCCTTGGTCGGATTTGGCGCCGGTCTGGATATAGGTGGCTACCTGCTTCGTTGGAAGTAGTTGCACATAGGAAATAAAAACGCCCCAGGGCACAATCAAAGGAGAAACACCATGGCAGATCAGAAGACCTTCGAGCGCGTTTGCGACGTTATCCGCGAGACCGCCGGCCTTGACGATGTCGAGATGAAGCCCGAGTCTACGCTCGAGGAGATTGGCCTCGACAGTCTGGGTACCGTCGAGATCCTCGTCGCCGTCGAGGACGAGTTTGGCATTCAGCTCGATACCGAGGAGAACCCCAAGACGGTCGGCGAGTTCGTCGATACGGTCGAGGCGGCATTGGAGAAGTAGTAATGCTCAAGACTCCTCTCTGCGACCTGCTCGGCATCGAAAAGCCCGTGTTTCAGGGCGGCATGGCCTGGATTGCCGATGCCTCGCTGGCATCCGCCGTGTCCGAGGCGGGCGGCTTAGGGATTATCGCGGCTATGAATGCCGATGCCAACTGGCTGCGCGACCAGATCCACGAGCTGCGCGCCAAGACGGATAAGCCCTTTGGCGTCAACGTTATGCTCATGAGCCCGTTTGTCGACGAGGTGGCACAGGTCGTGATCGACGAGCAGGTGCCTGTTGTCGTGACGGGTGCCGGCAATCCCACCAAGTACATGAAGGCCTGGAACGATGCGGGCATCAAAGTCATTCCCGTCGTGGCTTCGGTGGCATTGGCGCGCCTCGTGGCACGTCGCGGGGCTACCGCGGTGGTTGCCGAGGGCACCGAATCGGGCGGCCATATTGGCGAGACCTCGACGATGGCGCTCGTCCCGCAGGTTGTCGATGCGGTGGATATCCCCGTTGTGGCGGCAGGCGGCATCGCCGATGGTCGCGGTGTTGCAGCTGCCTTTATGCTGGGCGCCGCCGGCGTCCAGGTGGGCACGCGCTTTTTGGTTGCAGACGAATGCACCGTATCCGAGCAGTACAAAGAGCTCGTGCTCAAGGCGGGCGACACGTCGACGCGTGCGACCGGTCGCTCGACGGGACATCCGGTTCGTGCCCTCAAGAGCCCCTTTACCAATGCCTATGCCAAGAACGAGGCGGCGGGCGCAAGCCCCGAGGAGCTTGGTGCCATGGGCACGGGTGCACTTCGCAAGGCCGCCAAAGATGGCAATTACGAAGAGGGTTCGTATTTGTGTGGCCAGATTGCCGGCATGGTCAACGAGCGCCAAAGCGCGCGCGAAATCGTTGACGATCTGGTCGAAGGCGCCGAGCGCGTCTTGAAGGGTGCGTCCGCATGGGTAGCATAGCGTTTCTGTTTGCCGGCCAGGGTGCCCACCATCCTGCGATGGGCGTCGACTTGATCGAGGCGTCGCCGGCGGCTGCCGAGGTGTTCGCAATCGCAGATGAGGCGCGCCCGGGAACCAGTGAGCAGTGCCGGAGCGCCTCGAAGGAGGAGCTGTCGCAGACCGAGAACACGCAGCCTTGCGTGTTCGTGCACGATCTGGCTGTCGCCGCCGCCCTGCGCGAGCGCGGCGTGGTGCCTGCTGCCTGTGCGGGATTCTCGCTGGGCGAGGTCGCCGCACTCACCTTTGCGGGGGCATTCGATACGCGAGCAGGTTTTGAACTCGTGTGCGAGCGCGCGGCGCTGATGGCCGCGGCGGCCGAGCGTCACCCCGGCGGCATGCGCGCCGTCATCAAACTCGATGCGGCGCAGGTCGAGAGCCTCGCCGCGCAGGCAGGCGAAGACTGCTGGCCGGTCAACTACAACAGTCCGCAGCAAACGGTTGTGGCCGGAGCGCCCGAGGCGCTGCAGGCGCTCGACGTCTTGGTAAAAGAGGCGGGCGGCCGCGCCATGAAGGTCGCGGTGTCGGGTGCGTTCCATAGCCCCTATATGGCCGAGGCAACCTGTGGCCTTGCGGCATATATCGAGGATGGCCACGCGCCGTCCCCGTTGCTGATCCCGGTCGTAGCGAATATGACGGCCGCGCCGTATCCGACCGACCCACAGGCGGCCTCCGATGTGCTGGCCAAGCAGGTGAGCCATGCCGTGCGTTGGGTCGACACGCTGCATGCGCTGCAGGATCAAGGTATCGACACGTTTATCGAGGTGGGTCCTGGCAAAACGCTGGCGGGCCTGGTCAAGCGCACGCTGAACGACGTTTGCGTGTATTCGTGCGAGACGGCCGAGCAGGTCGCGGCCATCGCCGATGAGCTTGCGTAGCAAGCTCGATTTCTACCCGAAAGGAATGACATGGGCAATGTATGCGATCGCGCGCTTGAGCGCGACGGTTCGCGCCGCGTGGCGCTGATCACGGGCGGATCGCGCGGCATCGGTCGCGCTTGCGCCGTGGGCCTGGCGGAGGATGGCTACGATATCGCCATCGTCTACGCCGGCAGCGTCGATGCGGCGCACGAGACATGCGAGGCCTGCGAGAAAGCTGGTGCCACGGCGCGCGCATATCAATGCGACGTGGCCGACCCCGATGCCGTCAATGCGTGCGTGGAAGCAGTCCTCAACGACTTCGGCTCCATTTGGACGCTCGTCAACAATGCCGGCATCACCCGCGATGGCTTGCTTATGCGCATGGGCGACGATGCGTTCGATCGCGTGCTCGATGTCAATCTGAAGGGCACATTCAACACGACGCGTGCGCTCACCAAGACCTTTATGCGCCAGCGCGGCGGTTGCGTCATCAACATGAGCTCGGTCGTGGGCCTGATGGGCAATGCCGGACAGGCCAACTACGCTGCCTCCAAGGCGGGCGTGATCGGTCTGACCAAGGCGGTGGCGCGCGAGCTTGCGCCTCGCGGCGTGAGGGTAAACGCGGTCGCCCCCGGCTTTGTCGAGACCGATATGACGGCAAAGCTCTCGGATAAGGTGCGCGCGGCCTGCGAGGAGCAGATTCCCCTCAAGCGCATGGCGCGTCCCGAGGAAGTTGCCGGCGTGATGCGCTTTTTGGCAAGCGATGCGGCGGCCTACATTACGGGCGAGGTCGTGCGCATCGACGGCGGAATGGCGATGTAGAAATCAGAGCCGGTTTATTCATCGGCTTGGATGAGGAGACCATGATGGAACAGAGAGTTGCAATCACCGGCATCGGCGCCGTATCGCCGCTCGGCAACACCGCGCTTGCCACCTGGGCGGCCATGTGCGCCGGTACGTGTGGTATCGGCCCGATCACGCACTTCGATACGGACGCATTTGCCGTCAAGGTGGCGGCCGAGGTCAAGGGCTTTGACGGTACCGAGTACTTTGGAAAGCGTGATGCTAAACATCTCGACCCCTGCGTTCAGTTTGCGATGGCGGCATCGGACGAGGCTATGCACGATGCGGGGCTCGATGCCGAAGGCGCAATCGACCACGAGCGCCTGGGCGTATACGTGGGATCGGGCGTAGGCGGCATGACGACGCTCGTCGACAATGTCCACACGATTGCCGATCGCGGACCCCGACGCGCGTCCCCTTACATGATCGCGATGATGATTCCCAACATGGCTTCGGGCAACATTGCGATCCGTCACAAGGCGAAGGGTCCGACCCTGCCCGTCGTGACCGCTTGCGCGACCTCGGCCCATGCGGTGGGCGAGGCGTTCCGCGCCATCAAGCACGGCTACGCCGACGCAATCCTTGCGGGCGGCACCGAGGCGGCTATCATCCCCGACGCCGTTGCGGGCTTTACGTCCTGCCGCGCGCTCACCACCAACCCCGATCCGCAGGCGGCGTGCCGTCCGTTCGATGCGAACCGCGACGGCTTTGTGATGGGTGAGGGCGCCTGCGTGATCGTGCTCGAGGGCATGGAGCATGCGCAGGCTCGCGGGGCCCATATTTATGCCGAGGTCGTGGGGTACGGCAACACCGACGATGCCTACCACATCACGAGTCCCGATCCCGAGGCGACCGGCATTGCCCGTGCGATTTCACAGGCCGTGGCCGAGGGCGACGTCAAGCCTTCCGAGGGTCTCTACATCAACGCCCACGGTACCTCGACCAAGCTCAACGATTCGTCCGAGACGGCGGGCATTAAGCGAGCGCTTGGCGAGGATGCGGCGCGCGCCGCGCACGTCTCGTCGACTAAGTCGATGACCGGACACATGATCGGTGCTACGGGTGCCATCGAGGTCATGGCCTGTGCCATGGCGCTCGAGCAGGGCGTGGTGCCGCCGACCATTAACTACAGCACGCCCGATCCCGCCTGCGATCTCGATTACACGCCCAATCGCGCGGTTCGCGCCGACCTTACCTGGGCGCTTTCGACCAACCTGGGCTTTGGCGGCCACAACGCCGCCATCGCGCTGCGCAAATATGCAAGGAGCTAGAGCATGGATTCCAAAAGACTTGCCGAGATAGCCGATGTTATGGAGGACCGCGGCCTCACGCGCGTGCGTGTGGAGGAGCCCGATGGCACCGCGGTCGAACTTGAGCGCGCGAGCGCCGCGCAGCCGGTTGCCGTGCCCATGCCCATGCCGAGCGCTATGGCTGCTCCGGTTGCGGCTCCCGCAACCGCACCTGCCGCACCGGAGCCTGTCGCGCAAGCGCCCACTGCCGCACCGGAACCCCAGGGCGTCGAGGTCACGGCTCCCATGGTCGGCGTCTTCTACGCTGCCCCGGCGCCGGGCGACGAGCCGTTTGTGCGCGTGGGCTCCAAGGTCAAGGCCGGCGAGACCCTCTGCATCATCGAGGCCATGAAAGTCCTTAACGAGGTGACGGCAGAGGCAGACGGCGAGGTGCTCGAGATTTGCGTGGCCGATGGCGACCTTGTGGAGTTCGGCAGCAGCCTCATGAGGATCGGATAGGTGATATCCATGAACAAAGAAGAGCTTAAGGAACTGTTGCCGCATCGCGAGCCCATGCTCTTGCTCGACGAGGCAGAGCTGGTGGGCGACGAGGCCCACGGCAAGATCACGATTACGGGCGATGAGTACTTTTTGCAGGGGCATTTTCCGGGAAACCCGGTCGTCCCCGGCGTGATCCAGTGCGAGATGCTCGCCCAAAACTGCTGCGTGCTGCTGATGGGCGATGAAGAAGTGCGCGGTGCGACGCCGTTCTACACGAGCCTGGACAAGGTTCGCTTTAAGCGTCCGGTGCGCCCGGGCGACACGGTGGACCTGGTGTGCTCGATCACGCGTGCGCGCGGGCCGTTCCGCTTTGCAACGGGCACCGCGAGCGTCAACGGCGAGGTGTGCTGCCGCGCCGATATGTCCTTTGCGCTCGTGCACGAAAAGTAAGGAAGGCTTCATGTTCGACAAAGTGCTCATCGCCAACCGCGGCGAGGTCGCGGTCCGTGTTATCCGCGCGTGCCGCGATATGGGCATCAAGACCGTCGCCGTCTACTCCACGGCCGATGCGGACGCACTGCACGTGCAGCTTGCCGACGAGGCCTACTGCATCGGCGGCCCGCGCCTTGCCGAGAGCTACCTCAACGACGATGCCGTGCTCACGTGCGCCGTAAAGTCGGGAGCTAAGGCAATCCATCCCGGCTATGGCTTCTTTTCCGAAAAGGCGAGCTTTGTGCGCGACTGCGACAAGTACGGTCTGGCGTTTGTCGATCACCTCGGCCGAAGGACCGACAAACGCCAGACCGTACTTG
>CALEDY010000154.1 GCA_937949355.1 uncultured Collinsella sp.
GCACTGGCGGGGCGGCTGATGCTGCTGCGACTGCTGCTGGGTCTGCCGTCGAGCCGGCTGCGAAGAAGCCTGGCCGTCGGTTTGCGAAGACTTCCGCGCCGGCAGCAAAGCCTGCCGCGCAGGCTCCGACGGGGGAGGACGCGCTGTTCTCGCTCGATAACCTGAATGGCGATGCGGGTGTAAACCCCAACGCTTCTGCCGGCAAGGATGCTGCGGTTCCGCGCATGACGCCTCATCTGGATAGCGCGCGTGCCGCGGTTCGCAAGCCGCTGGCGAAAAAGATCGCGATTGCCGTGGCTGCCGTGCTGGTTGTTGCGGTGGTCGTGGGCGTTGGCGTGGCGTGGAAGGGCGATCAGGACCTTAAGCACGAGGCGCAGCAAGTCTCTGCCCAAAAGAAGAAGTCCGAAAGCAAACTCGACCTGCTGGGCGGCGACCGCAAGATTAAGGCACAGGCCAAGGCGGGCCTGGGCGGCGACGCGATGGTATGCGACGGCTCGTATCTGTATTGGGCCGATGGCTCGCATATCTTGGCGCGCAAGGCCTCGGGCACCAAGGCTGTGGATGCGACCGTGCTTACCAAGACCACGGCACAGCATCTAAACGTTTGCAATGGCGATCTGTATTATGCGGATGGCGCCAGCGTTATGAAGATTGAGGACGTTGCCGAGTGTGCCAAGCAGGCGGGCGGCAAGGACAAGTCCAAGGTCAAGGTCAAGACGGTGGCGACACTCGAGGGCGATGTTGAGGGGCTTGTCGTGCGCGATGGCACCGCCGTTGCCATGACGCTCAAGGACGGCAAGGCTTGCGTGTGGCGTCTCGACAAGGACGCGGCGCACCTGGTGGCCGCCCAGCCGGCATCGAGCGCCTGGCTGTTTGCTGATGACGCCCATTGCGATTTGGTGGTTGCCACCGACACGGGTTGGACCGTGTGCGAGGCGACGCTTGGCGATGTTTCCTCTGCTGCGGAGATTACGCTTGAGCAGGAGGACGCCGAGGCGGAGGCTGAGCATCCGCAAGAGACGCACGGCCCCTTTGGCTCGTACGTCGCCGGTTCTGAGCAGCTCAAGAATGCCTTCTTTAGCGAGGGCACGCTCTATGCCGTGTTGACGGGCACCGATGGCCACACCACGCTTTCGCGCTGCACCCAGGGCGGTACGTTTAGCTCGTTTGACGCTTATGCCGATGCGGGTCGCCTGTGGGCCAATAGCCACGGCTGCGCACTCGTGCTCTCGGGCGGCGAGCTCGGTTGGATCGACGCGAGCTCGGGTCTTTCGAGTGACTACGATAAGGTCGCCGACAAGGCCGGTCTCGACCTCGATCCTTCAACCTCGGCGCTGTGGCTCAACGGCGCCACGCTCTTTGTGGCAGACAATAGTGGCAAGTCTTCTACGCTTTGGGCGCTCGACACCTCGGCCGAGAACCCCAAGCTCGTTAAAATCGCACAATAAGGCGCTCGGCGCCGGAAAGGACCCATCATGTTTTGCGGTCACTGCGGATACAACAACCCCAATACCAGCAAGTTTTGCCTAAAGTGCGGCTCTGAGCTTGCCAAGTACATGCCCGGCGGTGCAGCCGCCGCCGCGGCGGCCACGCTTCGTGCTCCTGCTCAACAGCAGCGCCCCGTGCAGGCTCCCGGTGCGCAGGCGGGCATGGGCACACAGCGTTCCGGCGCGGCCCCGATGCCGCAGGCTGGTCGTCCTGGCGTGGCGCCTATGGCGCAGCCTCAGACGCCCCAGGCTGGTCGCCCCGCTGCCGGCGCCTATCCTCAGCAGCCGGTGCAGCGTCCCGCCCGTACTTCGCACAACCGTCCGTCCAATATCCCGGACGCCGGTCCTGCCGTGCGCCCCGGTTCGCATCCTGCTGCGGCGCCTGCGGCCGCTCCTGCCGGTGCCAACGGCGGCGTGGTAATTCCCCGTGGTCCCGTGGCCGGTAACAACCAGCCGGCTGCCGGCTACAACCAGCCCAATGCGGTCTACAACCGTCCCAGCACGGGCGTGACGGTGCTCGACGATCTTATGGCGTCCTCTGATCATCCGTCGTCCTCGGAGCTGCCGCGCATCGCCTCCGACGTGCCCCGCTCCGCTTATGGTCCGCGCATGGCGCTGATCCGCGAGCGTGGCACCCGCTATGACATTACCGAGTTCCCCGCCACGGTGGGCAAGGGCTCGGCGGCAAACGTCCGCATCGAGGGCAACACCGCCATCTCGCGCGTACATCTGCTGGTGCGCTACACGGGCCAGTGCTTTGCCGTAGAGGACAAGAACTCTACCAACGGCACATGCATCAACGGCAACCGTCTTGAGCCCGGCGAGCTCGTCAAGCTCAAGAACGGCGATAAGGTCAAGATGGGCAACGAGGTCTTTACGGTCGAGATTCGTTAACAAATAACGGTCTTTACCAGGCAAAACTTTGCGGACAAGCGGCGGCAGGTAAAAAACTTGCCGTCGCTTTCCATGTTGCGCAACAACTTTCGAATTTTTGGACGGATGATTCTAACTGTCAATGGTGAACGAGCGGACGCGGTATCGAGCCCGGCCGCTCCCTTAAGAAAGGGGAATGAAATGTTCTGTCCTCATTGTGGAGCCCAGCAGCCCGATGGCGCCGTCTTCTGCGGTAACTGCGGTCAGTCTATGGTTGGTGCTTCTTCTGCGCCTCAGGCAGCTCCTGCCCGTCAGGCCCCGGCCCCGCAGCAGCCCTTTGCCGCGCCCGCACCTGCACCTGCACCCGCCAAGCATCATGGGTTCGGCAACTCCGGTTCCAACTTCCAGGGTACACTGTCGGCGGCCACGGGCTTTGGCAAGCGCTCCCTCGCCATGCTTGGCGGCGCCGTGGCATCGTTCGTCTGCATGTTCCAGCCGTGGGTCTCGCTGCCGTTTGCCGACAAGGGCCTCGACTATGCCCTGCAGCAGTCTGCGAGCGGCTCGAGCACCGCTATGATCGAGCAGCAGCTGGGCGGCGCCTTCAAGGCATTCATCAACACCTCGTTCGATATGCCGCACGTCTTTAGCCTTTCCGGTAGCCTGCGTGGTATCGCATCGGCGGCCAATACCTATATTTCGCAGATGTCGAGCTATGCCGATCTTCCGGCGCTGCAGCAGGCTCAGAGCGCTGTGGGCTCCATTAACCTGGCGGCTAACGTCCTCACCGTCTTCTTTGTGCTGTGGATCGCCTGCCTGGCTGCACTGATTGCCGGCGTCGTCCTCAAGTTTGTCAAGAAGAACGACGTCGTTCTGATTGCCGCTTTTGGCGCCACTGCCGCCATTTCGCTGATCTGCGTGATCGCTTCCTTTGTCGTTAACGGTCAGGTCGAGAGCAACCTGGTTTCGGCTTTTACCTCGATGGGTAGCAGCAGCACTGCCGGAATCATCGCGTCCATCAAGCCGTTTATCCAGCCTGCATTTGGCGCCATCCTCACGCTCATCTTCTCGGCTGCCGGCCTGGTGTGCTCCTTTGTCCTCAAGGAGGACTAATTTCGTCGATACGCCTGCTGGCGGGCTAGACTCGGCCCCGTTTACAGGAGACTATCGTAGGCCCTGCGGATCTTCCGCGGGGCCTTTTGCTATGAGGTGGCAATTGTTGCGCAACGTTGTGGGCGGAGCGCGGGTTACACTCTGGGTAACGGAATTGTTGTAAGGGAGAACCTTATGTTTTGCACTAAATGCGGTTCGTACGTGCCCGACGGCCAGCACTTTTGCACCAGCTGCGGTGCCCCTATGGAGGAGTTTGGGCCCGCTGATGCTGCTCCGGCACAGCCGACGTACCAGCAGCCTGGTCAGACGCAGCAGGGCTATGGGCAGCCTGCTTCTGTAACGGGCGCCAGCGACTTGCCGCCCTATATGCCGCCGGTCGACGTACCGGGTGTCTACGACATGGGTGCAGGCGGTCCTGGTCCGCAGCGGCCCAAGAAGAACGGCAAGAAGGCTGCGCTGATCACCGTTGGCGTGCTGGCGGCTATCCTTGCGGGTGGCGGCGCCGGCTATTACTTTGGCGTGTATCGCCCACAGCAGGCCGAGATTGAGCGTATCGAAAAGAAGAAGGAAGAAGAGGCCGTCAAGCACTCCAAGCACCCGGTGCGCATCACGGCGACCGGCATGCAGTGGGATACCGATACCGGCGCCACCAAGCTGCCGGTGCACGTGACGGGAACCGACGTTGACGGCAAGGACGTGGATACGGTCTTTTATGTCGATAGCGACGGCAACGGCATCAAGCTCATGCAGGGCAACTACAGCCTTGCAGTGGCCGCGTCGCCCTTGGGTGCCGATGGCGAGATTTGGGACGTACCCAACGTTTCGGTGAGCATTAAGCTGGGCGACGCGCTCAAGAAGGGCGAGAAGCTCGACCTGCGCGAGAATGCCAAGTTTGAGCTCGGCGATCCGATCAATGCCGTGGACGTTGAGGCTGGCGAGATCACCATGGCGCAGAATTACGCGCGCCAGGGTGGCTGCGACGACAAGGACGAGGCCGACCGTCTGGCGGACCTCGCCACCTCGGCGCGCAACGGCGCGG
>CALEDY010000155.1 GCA_937949355.1 uncultured Collinsella sp.
CCCCGAGACCCATCCGTATCAGGACAACTTTGCCGAGACTCTGGGCAAGGACTCCTACGGCGGCGACTACATCATCGACGAGGCTGCCGAGTTCTGGCGCACCGACGGCGATAAGTGGGTCGAGGCCGATCCGCAGGAGCGCATGGAGAGCTTCCGCGAGCGCGGCTACGTGAAGATGGTCGACAACATGCGCGATCTCTGCCACGCCGTCAATTGCGACTTCGATCGTTGGTTCTCCGAGCGCTCGCTGTATGTGAAGGACACCGAGGGCGAGACTGCCGGCACTTCCGCCGTCGACCGCGCTTTTGAGAAGCTCGACAAGATGGGCTACCTCTACACCAAGGACGGCGCCCTGTGGTTCCGTTCCACCGATTTGGGCGACGACAAGGACCGCGTCCTGATCAAGTCCGACGGTGAGTACACCTACTTCGCCTCCGACGTTGCCTATCACTGGGATAAGTTCCAGCGCGTCGACCACGTCATCGACATCTGGGGCGCCGACCACCACGGCTACATCGAGCGCGTCCGCTGCGTCTGCGACGCTCTCGGTTACCCCGGCAAGTTCGAGGTTCTGCTGGGCCAGCTCGTCAACCTGCTGCGCAACGGCAAGCCCGTCCGTATGTCCAAGCGCAAGGGCACCATGGTGACCCTGCAGGAGCTCGTCGACGAGGTCGGCTCCGACGCCGCTCGCTACACGCTCATCTCCAAGAGCTCCAACCAGATGGTCGACTTCGACATCGAGGCCGTTAAGAAGCGCGACAACTCCAACCCGGTGTACTACGTGCAGTACGCTCACGCCCGCGTGTGCTCCATCCTGCGTCGTGCCGCCGACGTCACCGCCGAGCAGGCCGCCGAGATGGGCATGAAGGCCGTCGCCGCGAAGGCCATTGGCGAGAACGTCGATTACTCGCTGCTGACCGACCCGACCGAGCTCGCTCTTTCGCGCAAGCTCAACGAGCTCACCGACCTCATCGGTAGCTGCGCTCGCGACCGCGCTCCGTTCCGCCTGACGCACTTTGCCGAGGAGCTCGCTGGCGACTTCCACAGCTTCTATGCTGCCTGCCAGGTGCTGCCGAGCGAGGGCCGTCCCGTCGACCCCGAGCTCTCGCGCGCCCGTCTGGCCGCTTGCGACGCTGTCCGCGTGACGCTCGCCCTGGTGCTCACCCTCGTTGGCGTTTCCGCACCCGAGCAGATGTAATCTACGGGTCGTTTGACCGAGTAGGTTCGGCTAAGTTGAGCCCTATGAGCCCGATCTCCCACGTGGAGGTCGGGCTTTTTGCTTTGGCAGGGCTTTTAGGTGTGTTGGAAAATGCTACAAAAACGCAACTATACCGGTTTACGGGGCTGAATCGCCGACTGGCGACCATGGCGCCAGTAGCGAAATTAAAACCGCAGGTAGACGGCTTGTCGATTATTAAAAATGCAGGGTATGGTTGGCCTGCGCCATTCTGGCCCCGTAATCCGGCATAGTTTTGAAAATGATCCCTTGGGGACGGAGGAAAACGGATCATTTTCCCGCGGGAGGGCGGTGCGAAACCATCCGCCACGAATCGGGCTCATTTACTACGTTTAATCGCATATCCCCAACCACAAAGGAAGACGTGATATTAAAACCGCAGGTAGACGGCTTGCGATTTTAGGAAAATCGAGGGTATGGTCAGGGGCCTCGGGCCAAACGTAGTAGATGGGCGCGATTCGTGGCGAGCCGATCCCGAGACCGATGGTTTTTGCTCCTCGGTCGCGTCGCATCCACGATGCTCGAGGATAAACCTGCCTTCTCAATGTGAGTTGCGGTGGAATAGTTCCTGGTTGGGTCGGTTGCCGGTTTTTTTCAGGAACTATTCCACCGCAACTTATGAGGAGAGGGGTGCTGACGTTGTGACTTTGTAAAGAGTGTCCCTTTTGACTAGTCGTTTAAGAACGTCCCCAATGACTAAGTTGCAGGTGGCGGCGGTTGTGTTACACTAACGCTGCGAATTTGGCGCAATCATCTCGATACAGATCAATGATGTCCGTCGCATTTGGACGGAGCTAGACTGTTTAGCCGCCCTGAAGGTTTATGCAGGGAGCATGTGATCACAGGGCTTGAAAAGAAAGTTGAGCAAACACTGTGTCTGATCAACAGCAAGAAAACGAAATAACGACGGCGCAAACCGCTCCCGCTGCACCGGTCGCGTCGGACCAGGTCGCGATGCCCACGCCGGCCCAGGCTTCTGCCGCTGAGGCTCTTAAGGCTGCCCCGGCAACCGCGCCCGCTACGGCTGAGAAGGCCGTGCCTGCCGCATCCTCCGCTGGCGAGGACGCCGCGCCCACAAAGCCCAAGCGTACGCGCCGTGTGGCTAAGCCGGCGGCGGACGGTGAGGAGACCGCAAAGCCCAAGCGCCGTACCACGCGCACGGCGCGAGTCAAGCGCACCGTTGCGACCGACCCCTCCGCGCCGGTTTCCGACGAGGTTGCGCAGGCCCGCGCGCTGGCGCAGATTAGCGAGGCCCAGGTTGTGCGCGCCCGTCGTCGCGCTGCCGAGCGCGAGGCCGCGGCTTTGACCGAGCTGGCGGCTCCGTCTGCGTCTGAGGCGCCTTCGGCTCCCGAGGCTCGCGTTGCCGATCAGTCGGCGGAGAAGCCGGCTTCCCGTACACGTCGCCGTGCCACCCCCAAGGCCCAGCAGGATGCCGAGCAGGCGGCCCCCGAGGCCGTCGAAGCTCCGGCTCGTTCCGCAGCGGGGGAGAGCGCGCAGGCCTCTGGTTTTGCAGCGCCCTCCGAGGTCAGCGAGGCTCCTGTCGTCGACCCCGCCCTGCGTCCGCATCGTCGTGGCCGCAAGCCCAAGGCTTTCGTGGAGGCCGAGAAGGCCGCCGCTGCCGCTGCCGCAGCTCAGGCAACAGCAACAACTGTCGAGCCCGCGCCTGCCGTCGACGCTCCTGCCCAGGAAGCCGCGGGCACTGAGGCCACCGCTCCCGCCGAGGGCGAGTCGGCCGATGTCCGTCCCGGTCGCAGCCGTCGTACCGCTTCCAAGCGCGCGACAAAGGCAAAGGGCGCGAATAAGGATGCCTCCGAGGATGCTGCCAACGAGGCCGCCGAGGCAACTGACACCGCCCCCGAGTCCGAGAACGTCGATCGACCGGCTAGCGAGAAGCCCAAGCGCACGCGCAAGAAGTCCGCAAAGGCCAAGGCCGCCGAGCAGCAGGGCGAAGCCGAGGCCGGCTCCGACACCGACATCAAGTCCGGCGGCGAGGCCCCGGCCAATACCGATGCCACCGCAGCCGATGGCACTGCGTCCACCGAGACCGAAGAGAACGCCCGCCCCAACCGTCGCCAGCACAAGCGCAACGATGAGCGCAACGACCGCAAGGACGAGCGCAACAACGACCGTCGCAGCCGTCAGCGCGACCGCAAGCAGCGCAATAAGGAGCGCAACGCCGCACCGACCGAGCCCACGCTTTCGCGCGAGGAACTCGCGGCCATGAAGGTCGCCGAGCTGCGCGAGAAGGCCAAGGAGTTCGAGATCGAGACGACCGGCAAAAAGAAGGCCGAGCTCGTCGAGGAAATCTACACCACCGCCGCGAAGGCCGAGGGCTTCCGCGACATCAAGGGCATCCTGCAGATTCGCCCTGACAGCTCCGGTATCATCCATGCCCACGGCTACATGAAGTCCAACGACGACGCCTTCGTGCCCGCATATCTCATCCGCTCCGCGCGCCTGCGCACGGGCGACGTCATCGAGGGCTCGCTGCGTCCTTCGCGCGGCGGCGACAAGCGCGCCGGCCTCGCCAAAATCACGACCGTCAACGGCCTGGATCCCGAGCAGATTCGCAACCGCCCCAAGTTCGGCGACCTCACGCCGGTCTATCCCAACGAGCCGCTGCGCATGGAACATGGCAAGGATTCCATCACCGGCCGTGCCATCGATATCGTCTCGCCGATCGGCAAGGGCCAGCGCGGCCTGATCGTGTCGCCGCCCAAGGCCGGCAAGACCACGATCCTCAAGAAGATCTGTCAGTCCATCTCGATCAACAACCCCGAGGTGCACCTCATCTGCCTGCTCGTCGACGAGCGCCCCGAAGAGGTCACCGACATGCAGCGCTCCATCAAGGGCGAGGTCGTGGCCTCGACCTTCGATATGCCCGCGGACAACCACACCCGCGTGGCCGAGCTCGTGATCGAACGCGCCAAGCGCATTGTGGAGCTGGGCGGCGACGTCGTGGTGGTGCTCGACTCCATTACGCGCCTTGCCCGCGCCTACAACCTGGCCGCTCCCGCCTCGGGCCGTATCCTGTCGGGCGGCGTCGATTCGGCGGCCCTGTATCCGCCCAAGCGCTTCCTGGGTGCTGCCCGCAACATCGAGAACGGCGGCTCGCTCACCATCCTGGCATCCGCCCTCATCGACACCGGCTCCAAGATGGACGAGGTCATCTTTGAGGAGTTCAAGGGTACCGGCAACATGGAGCTCAAGCTTGACCGTGATTTGGCCGATCGCCGCATCTTCCCGGCCATCGACCCCGTCGCCTCGGGCACGCGCAACGAGGACCTGCTGGTCGACGAGCAGATGCGTCCGTTTGTCTTTGGCCTGCGCCGTATCCTCGCCGGCATGAACAATACCGAGCGCGCGGCCGCGTCGTTTATCAAGGGCCTCAAGGGCACCAATACCAACCAGGAGTTCTTGGTTCGTTCGGCCAAAAAGCACAGCGATTACGAGCAGACGTTCTAGGTCGTTTGCCGTTCGCGAAAGTCGATACACGCTCTTTTGAAGGGTCGGGGTTTGCGCCCCGGCCCTTTTGCATTGTGTCGCCGGACGCATTATTTGACCTTGCGACCGGCGGCCAGCGCTTTTCGCATTTCAATCCGGCATCTTTGCTTGCAATCGAGGGTATGGTTTCGCATAATAGCTTTTAAGCTTCGCGACGGAAAACGCAGATGAAACGAACCATATACCGTTGCTTTGGGGTCCAGGCCCCGCTTCATCTTCTCTCGCGCAGCCAACTGAATGATGCGATTTGGGTGCTGGAAGATGGGGAGAGCTCATGGCTTCTTCTGATGCAACACAACGAGCAGTCCTTGCTGGACTTTCCTGCGGAATCGGCCTTGCCGCTCCCGTGGTGATGTATGCTGCCACGCTGCCGTTTTCGTCGGTGAACGAGACAGTGGTCGCGGGCGCTGTTCCTTTTGCCGTGGGTGCCGTGGCAGGCGTGGGAATCTATGCCGCCTCGCTGGGTATTTCCGAGTATCGCGCTCAGCATGCCGAGCGCCTGTTCGAGCCCGACGCCATGGGTGGCGCCGCTCAGTTCGGGCGGACTCACAACGAGTTCAAGACTGCCTCGATGCCGGCTCAGCAGTATGCCGCCCCTCAGGCCGTCGCGTCTGCCGGTCAGCCTAATGCCGAGCAGCCTTCCTCCGTCTTTTCCGGCCTGACCGGTGCCTTCCAGCGCCGCCATGCCGACGACGGCGTCCCCACCATCGCCCGTGCCGCAGATGCCATGAGCGAGGCCGACGCCTGGTCCATGATCGATAGCATGCTCGACGACGATTCGCCGGTCAGCTGCGACCCCGCGCGTTCTCGCGACGTCTACCAGGTCGCCATCGACGAGTTGACCTATGGCGGACAGACCGGTTCCTACAACCGCGATGACATCGCCGCCGCCGCACGTGCTGTTTCGGGCTCGCAAACTGCCCCCGCAGGCAGCACGGCCGCTTTTGTAGCGCTCGTGGCCAACGCCGCCGCCAACAACGCTGCGTCGAGCAACGGCGCGTATTCCGCCGCCTCGGGCACCGGCTATGCGGCCCCTGGCGCTGCCTATGCTTCGGCTCAGACCGTTACATATGACACTGCCGTGCCCGTGACCCCGGCTTCTGTGGTCGACCCCTACGCCGACGAGCCGCTGGCTGTCGACGAGGAGACCATTGCTGCCCGCCGTGCTGCCGAGAGCTCGCTTTGGGGCGCCCCCGCCCAGCAGCAGGCTGCCGCCGCCGTGCCGTATAACACCAACATCGCAAACATGCCCATCATCAGCGATGCTGCCGCCGTGGCCATCGACCTCGATGACCTGGACGAGCCGGCGATCTCGAGCGACATGCCGTATACGGTAGCCGCTCCGGCAGATGCCCCCGTCTCTGCGAACCAGTCCGTCGCAGTCGACGAGCCCGCCGACGCTTCCGCCGAGGAAGACGTGCCCATGGCCGATTACACCGGCCATGAGGGCATGTGGGCAGCCGCAGCCGCAATCCTGGATGAGATCAGCGAGCCTGCTCCCGTGGCCACCTTCGTTCCTGCTCCTGCTCCCGCGCCCGCGGCTCCCGCCTATGTCGGCCGCCACAGTGCCGTGTTCCCCGAGGACACCGCCCGCATCTCCCGCGAGGGCATCGAACGTGCCGAGGCCATCGCCGCCGGCGTCATGGAGAACCGTCGCCACGAGCGCGTCAACCAGATTCTCGAGGAAGAGATCAATCGCGTTCAGTCTGCCGCGGTGAGGCGCACGGGCCGTGCGTATCTGAGCGTTATCGAGGGCGGCACCGCCAGCCTCGAGCCGCTCTGCGCGGAGGCATAGCGTCTGCATGGTGAAAGTCGATCGCAGGTGGGCAATCGCTGCCTGCCTTATGGTGCTGCTCATCTGGGGCAACTCGTTGGTTCCCGGTACGGGGTCCGGCTCGCTGAGCCTGTCGATCATGGAGGCCGTTCGCGGCTTTCTGCACGGCATGGGGCTCCCGTATGAGTGGGTGACCAACTTCGTCGTGCGCAAGTGCGCGCATTTTACCGAGTATATGGTGCTCGGCATCCTGGCGACGCACGCCTTTGACATTGAGGGCCGTCGCACTTTTGACGTGCTGCTCCCCACGGCGGTGTTTCTGCTGCTGATTCCCTCGATCGACGAGACGATCCAGCTCTTTGTGCCCGGTCGCGCCGGCATGATCACCGATGTGATGATCGACTGCTGCGGAGCGACGACGGGCGTCGTGCTCCGTTACCTTCTGCGATCGCTCATATGCGCCAAAAAGGCCGCCTAGGACACGTTGCTTGGTCCTAGGCGGCCTTTTTTATTTGAGGGGCTTATACGGGGCGTGGCGGCGTCATCCAGTACGTTGGGACTGCGGGACGCCGCGGTGCCCCTTTGCCGCGTCTACTGCAAAAGCGCAGCGGCACCCAGGGCCAGGCAGCCCATGATGCCCTGCTTGCCCTCGAGGCTGTTGTTGACGATATAGCTATCGATATCGTTGACCTCGGGCGTGACGATATAGCCGTTGAGCATCTCGGCGCACTTTTTGCGGGCGAGCGGTACGATGGGGGTATGGTCGGCCACGCCGCCGCCGATGATAATCTTCTGCGGCGCATAGCACAGCGTGTAGGTCATGAGCGCCTGTGCCAGATAGCCGGCAAGCAGGTCCATGGCCTCCGGGTCGTCGGCCATCTCGCCGGCAGACTTACCGCCCCAGCGCTTTTTGACGCCAGGGCCGGCGATGAGGCCCTCCAGGCAGTTGTCGTGAAAGGGGCAGCCGCTGTGCTCGCCGATGGTGTCGCGCGGGTCGCGCGTGACCAGAATATGGCCGGCCTCGGGGTGCATCATGCCGTGCACGAGTTGGCCGCCCGAGAGCACGCCGGCGCCCACACCGGTACCGATCGTCAGGTAGACCACGTCGGTAAGGCCCTTGGCGCAACCAAAGCTGACCTCGCCCAGGCAGGCGACGTTGACGTCGGTATCGTAGCCGCAGGGGATGTTGAGCTCGTTTTTGATGGTGCCCAGCAGGTCAAAGTAGCGCCATGCGGTCTTGGGCGTTTCCAGGATTTTGCCGTACTGCGGCGAGGCGGGGTTGACCGCGGTGGGGCCAAAGGCGCCGATGCCCAGGGCGGCAATGCCCTTGTCTGCAAACCATGCATTGACGGTCTCGACGGTCTCCTGCGGGGTCGTGGTCGCGATCTGCTCGCGCTCCAGGACCGTGCCGTCCGCATAACCCGTGGCGCACACCATCTTGGTGCCGCCGGCCTCGAGCGCTCCGATAAGCTGCTGCTCTGCCATAGTGTTCCTCTCTCCGGGACGACTTACTCCACCTCTAAAGTATAGTGCTCTAAAATAATTAAGAAAGCGCTATAAAAAAGAGACCTCGCAGCCCAAGGGGCGGTGCGAGGTCTCTTTTGTGCCTTTAGCTGCTGGGCTGTCCTTACCCGCGCGGCTTGATTTTATCACGCAGGGACTTGAGGTTCTCGAGTGCTGCGTTGAGCGTTTCGTCGCGCTTGGCAAAGTGGAAACGGATCAGGTGGTTGACGGGCTCGCGGAAGAAGCTCGAGCCCGGAACGGCGCCCACGCCAACCTTGGAGGCCAGGTCCTCGCAGAAGTCGAGGTCGCTGTCGTAGCCAAACTCGGAGATGTCCATCATCACGTAGTAAGCACCCTGTGGCACGTTGTGCTCAAGGCCGATGCTATCGAGTCCCTGGCAGAACAGGTCGCGCTTGGCGGTGTAGAGGTCGAGGACCTCCTGATAATAGCTGTCGTCGAAGTTGAGGGCGGTGACGACAGCCTCCTGCAGGGGAGCGGCGGCGCCCACGGTGAGGAAGTCGTGGACCTTCTTAATGCGCTCGGTGATCTCGGCCGGGGCGATGGTGTAGCCCAGGCGCCAGCCGGTGATGGAGTAGGTCTTGGAAAGCGAGCTGCAGCTGATGGTGCGCTCGAACATGCCGGGCAGCGTGGCCATATAGACATGCTCGTGGGGCGCGTAGACGATGTGCTCGTAGACCTCGTCGGTGATGCAGTAGGCGTCGTACTTCTTGCACAGGTCGGCGATAAAGGTGAGCTCCTCGCGCGTGAAGACCTTGCCGCAGGGGTTGGACGGGTTGCACAGGACGATCGCCTTGGGGTCGTTGTCGCGGAAGGCCGCCTCGAGGACCTCGCGATCGAAGTCGAAGGTAGGCGGGTTCAGCGGCACGTAGATGGGCTCGGCCCCCGAGAGGATGGTGTCGGCGCCGTAGTTCTCGTAGAACGGTGAGAAGATGACGACCTTGTCGCCGGGGTTCGTGACCGTCATCATGGCGGCCATCATGGCCTCGGTGGAGCCGCACGTGACCACGATGTTCTCGTTGGGGTTCACCGGCATGCCCATAAAGTGCTCCTGCTTGGCCGCGAGCGCTTCGCGCATGGCCTGCGAGCCCCAAGTGATGGAGTACTGGTGGTAGAGGGGCTTGGGGTCGGTCGCGATGGTGCTCAGGCTCTCGAGCAGCTGTGCCGGGGGGTCGAAGTCGGGGAAGCCCTGCGAGAGATTGACGGCGCCGTACTTATTGGAGATGCGCGTCATGCGGCGGATGATCGAATCGGTGAATGTCGCCGTGCGGTTGGAGAGTTCTTTCATGCCAGTCCTTTCGAGCATTTGCAGTGGGGCAAGTTTACTCCTATGAAACCGATGGGATTTGCTCGAAACCGGCTCGAAAAACTCTTTTCAAAATTCTTGAAAATTGGGGCTTGCATCGCGTGGCGTTCCTTGCAATAATAGTCGAGCGCGAAGCGCACAGGACACGGTGGGTGTAGCTCAGTTGGCTAGAGCGACGGGTTGTGGTCCCGTAGGTCGAGGGTTCGAGTCCCTTTACCCACCCCAGTTCTTGCTTCGTGTTGATATCGGGTCGTTAGCTCAGTTGGTAGAGCAGGGGACTCTTAATCCCAAGGTCCAGGGTT
>CALEDY010000156.1 GCA_937949355.1 uncultured Collinsella sp.
GCTCTCGAGGCCGCGGGAGCCGACGGCCTTTCGGTCATTAACTCCATCCAGGGCATGGCCATCGATGTTCATACCCGCAAGTCCCGCGTGGCTAAGCCCAAGGGCGGCCTCTCGGGCCCGCTTTGCCACCACATCGCCGTGCGCATGGTCTGGGAGGTTGCCCAGGCCGTCGATATCCCCATCAACGGTGTCGGCGGCGTCATGACGGGCGAAGATGCGGCCGAGTTTATCCTGGCTGGCGCTACCTGCGTGTCGGTCGGCATGGCCAACTTCGTCGATCCATGCGCTTCGCTCAAGATCGCGCACGAGCTCGAGGCTTGGGCGGAGTCTCAGGGCGTGAAGGACATCAACGAGCTGGTAGGTGCTTTCGAATGCTAGAGACCGATGCCCGCGACCGCGTTATCGTCGCCCTCGACTGCGATCGTGAGCGTGCGCTCGAGCTCGCCCACGAGCTTTCTGGTCATGCCGCTTGGCTCAAGGTGGGTATGACGCTCTATTACGCCGAGGGTCCCCAGATCGTTAAGACCTTTAAGGACCTTGGCTTTAAGGTCTTCCTCGACCTCAAGTTCCATGACATTCCGCATCAGGTGCGCGGTGCCGCCCGTTCGGCCTCGCTTGCCGGTGCCGACTTGCTTTCGGTTCACGGCTTGGGTTCGGGTGCTATGCTCGCCGCCTGTCGTGAGGGTGCCGAGGAGGCACGCGAGGATCGAGCCAAGCTCGTCGCCATTACCGTGCTTACGAGCATGAATCAGGATGCGTTGAGCGAGATCGGCGTCGAGTCGCCCGTTGCCGAGGAGGCCGCCCGTCTGGCAAAACTCGCCCAGGCCAACGGTATCGACGGCATCGTGTGCTCGCCGATGGAGGCTCATGACATGCGTGAGCTGCTGGGCCCCGATGCGTTGATTGTGACCCCGGGCGTGCGTCCGGTTGGTGCTGCGCTGGGCGATCAGTCCCGCGTGGCCACGCCTTCCCAGGCTATCGAGCGCGGCGCGAGCCATATCGTGGTGGGCCGCCCCATTACCGGCGCCGACGATCCGGTTGCCGCGTTTGACGCCATCGTTGCCGAGCTGGTCGAAAACGTCGCATAAAAGATTCCCTCAAGTCACCACTTTTGGGTCTCATTAGCACAAATTAGCCCCTGTGCCTGCGAAAACTTTCCCATCCTTTGTGTGGAATCGCAGGTCGGGGGCTCTTCTTTTAGCGCGATATATTGCACTTTTTGCGGGTATCGTCTAACCTATGGAGCCGCGATTGAGCATTTTGTACGTTTTACGTGCTAAAATGCCAAATATTGAATCAGATATAACCCAACTATTTGGAGGTACGAATGGCACTCCCTCAGCTTACCGATGAGCAGCGCAAGCAGGCTCTTGAGAAGGCTGCCGCCGCACGTCACGCTCGCGCAGAGCTCCGTGAGCAGATCAAGAAGGGCGAGAAGTCCCTCGAGTCCGTGCTCAACTCCGATGACCCCATTGCTTCCCGCATGAAGGTTTCCACCCTCATCGAGTCTCTCCCCGGTTATGGCAAGGCCAAGGCCGCCAAGATCATGGAGGAGCTCGGCATCTCCGCTACCCGTCGCGTCCAGGGCCTTGGCGTCCGTCAGCGCGAGCAGCTCCTCGAGCAGCTGACCAAATAAGTGAGCGCTCAGGATTCAAAGCTCTTTGTGATTTCTGGACCGTCAGGCGCGGGCAAGGGCACGCTCGTCACTCGTGTGCGCGAGCGTCGCTCTAACCTGGGCCTGACGGTTTCGGCTACCACGCGAGCCCCACGCAAAGGCGAGATCGATGGCGTCAATTACTTTTTCCTGACGCGCGAGGAGTTCGACCGCCGCGTGGCAAACGGTGAGTTTGTTGAGTGGGCCGAGGTCCACGGTAACTGCTATGGCACGTTGGTGAGCGACGTTCAGTCCAAGCTCGCCTCGGGCGCGTCTCTCATCTTGGAGATCGATGTCCAGGGTGCCCTGCAGGTTAAGGAGCGTTTTCCCGAGGCCGTGCTGATCTTTATCAAGCCTCCCTCGCTCGAGGTGCTCCGCGAGCGTCTGGTCGGTCGCGGTACCGAAACGCCCGAGACGATTGAGCTGCGTATGGCAAACGCCGCCCATGAGCTTGCCCTTGCCGACCGCTACGACGACGTCGTGGTGAATGACGATCTCGACCGCGCGACCGACGAGCTCGTTCGCGTTCTCGATATGCATGAAAGGATCTGAGGTCCGTGTCCGTTGTAAAGCCTTGCATTGACGATCTTCTGGAGAAGACCGATCACAACCGCTTCCTGCTCGCTTCGCTTGCCTCTAAGCGTGCCTGCGACATCAATAGCATGCTGCGCGGCCAGCATAACCGCGTGCTTGCCGTCCAGGATGTCGACGACATCACCATCGCGCTCTCCGGTGCCGATACCATCTCGATGGCTATGGACGAGATCGTCGACGGCGATATCTCCTACGACGAGGCCCGTTACGAGAAGGCGCTCGGCCATAAGGTTGCTGAAGCCTAAATGGCAGCTCGCGTCTGCCTGGTCCACTATCACGAGGTTGGACTGAAGGGCAAGAACCGCGCACATTTTGAGCATATCCTCATGGATAACATTAAGGCGGCTTTGGCCGCCTTTTCCGTGAACGCCGTGTCTCGAATTTCCGGTTATATCCTCGTGACCTTTAACGAGCATCAAGCCGACGAGGCGGCGCGTGTCATCCGCACCGTCCCCGGCGTTGCCCGTGTCTCCCTGGCCTATCACACCAATCGCGACCCGCAGGAGTACTGCGCGGCGGCTGTAAAGGCGCTGCGTGAGTTTGGCCCCTTCGACTCGTTTAAGGTACACGCCAAGCGCTCCAACACCGATTACGAACTCACCTCGATTGATATCAATCGACAGGTTGGCGAGGTGCTGTGCGAGGCGTTCCCCGATAAAAAGGTCCAGATGCACGATCCCGACGCGATGGTGCACGTGCTCGTGGTTCAGGGCAGCGTCTACGTGTACGCGCGCTCCGAGCGTGGTGTGGGCGGTCTGCCGGTGGGGTCTGCCGGTAAGGTCGTGACGCTTCTGTCGTCGGGCATCGATTCTCCGGTGGCGACCTGGATGCTCGCGCGTCGCGGTGCCGTGTGCGTGCCGGTGCATTTTTCCGGTCGTCCGCAGACGCCAGATACCAGCGAATATCTGGTGCAGGACATCATTCGCGCCCTTGAGCCGGGCGTCCAGATCGGCCGTCTGTATGTCGTTCCGTTTGGCGATTGCCAGCGCGAGATTTCCGTCACCTGTCCCAGCAACCTGCGTGTGATCATGTATCGCCGCATTATGTATTCGGTTGCTGAGCGCATCGCGCATATCGAGGGCGCCAAGGCCATTGTGACGGGCGAGTCGCTTGGTCAGGTTGCCTCCCAGACGCTCGAGAACATCATGGCCGTCAACGAGTCCGTGAAGATTCCCGTTTTCCGTCCGCTCATTGGTTCTGATAAGCAGGAGATCATCGCGCGCGCCCAGGAGATCGGTACGTTTGATATCTCGACCGAGGCGGCGCCCGATTGCTGCACGCTCTTTATGCCGCGTCGTCCCGAGACGCATGCCAAGCTCGATGCCGTGCACGAGGCCTGGGAGCTGTTCGACCACGAGGAGATGATCGAGCGCCTGCTTAAGCAGACCGAGTACATCGACTTCTCCAGCAACACGTATAAGGCCCCTAAGACCTTAAAACGCAAACATCCGGAGCTTGCTCCGCGTGAGATTTACCAAGATCACGAGTAATTGCCTGCATAGACCGACGATGCGCCCGTATCGTCGGTCTTTTGCTATCTGGGCAAATGATGCCAAGATGTTCATTCGCTGACGTGTGGCTGAATAAATGGACACTTTTCCGCAAGGTTTTTGTCAGATTTTGGTTTGACCGCGATAACCAGTGTGGACGTGCGGAGGCTTCGGCGCTCGTTTCCTGACACGATGGTGTTGGGAGGTGTTTGCTATGGCGCAGCGCGAGCAACACGAACGGGTTAAACGTATGGACCGCTGGGCAGAAAAGCTGCTCGGGCATAAAGCGGTGGTGGTGGCGATTTTGGTTGTCATTGCCGCCGCGAGCGGCTTGGCGATGGCAAGTTTTAGTAGCCGCTCCAGCGGCGTGTCGTTTGAGCATAGTGATGAGGCGAGCGCCTCGGATGTGCGCGGGTCCGGGGATGCGTCTCCTGATGATGAGTCTTCGGCCAAGAGTTCCTCTGCTGCGGAGGTGTACGTCGATGTGGATGGCGCCGTTGTGAGGCCTGGCGTGTATCGGCTCAAAGAAGGAGCACGGGTATCCCAAGCGCTCGATGCCGCCGGAGGGCTTACGGTCGAGGCGGATGTGACAGGGCTTAACCGTGCGTCCAAGATCACAGATGGCCAAAAGATCTATGTTCCGACGGTGGGGGAGCAGCAGGCGGTTGCCGCGGACGGTGGAGCCGATGGCGGAGCTGTCTTGGCTTCGGGCGCGAATGATGTAGCGGGGCTCGTCAACATCAATACGGCGAGCGCGGCGGAACTGCAGACGCTCTCGGGCATTGGACCTTCTATGGCGCAGTCGATAATCGACGAGCGGACAAAGAACGGGGCCTTTGCCTCAGTCGATGACCTGATGCGTGTATCTGGGATCGGTGAGAAGAAGCTCGCCAAAATCAAAGATTGTATCTGCGTATGAGCGCGCCCAAGCGCGAGCATGTGATGCCTCCGCGGCCCCTCATGCCATGGACGATGGCCTTGTGTGCCGGCCTGTGCGTTAGTTGTGTCTTGGTGCTCAACGTGGCCGCCGATGCGATATTGGGGGAGCAGACATCGGCGGTCGGACCGCTATGGACCATTCCCGTTGTGGCGGCGGTATTCGTTGTGCTGGCTCAATCATGTGCGCGGCTTGCCCCCTTGAGGCGGTGGCTGTATGCCGCGTCCGTCGGTCTCGTTGCGGGAGCGGTCGTCTCGGCGTGGTGGGCTGCGGGTGCGCTAAGTGCCACGAAGGCGCTTGATGGTCGAGCGGCAAGCAGTCTCGAGTTTGTCGTGCAGGGTGATCCATCCATAAACGACGACGCGTATTCCTATTCTTGTGAGGCTCGCGCGGACGGTAAGAACTTGGCAACGGTTCGTCTATCGTGCGACCGCGAGCTTGGTGCCGGGTCTCATGTGCGTGTTATCGGCCGCGTTTCGCGCTTTGAGAACGATGCGTATGGGCGTTCACGCGTGCTTCGAGGCGAGCTGCGAAAAGTGAGGGTCATCCGGTTGGCGTCGGTCGACGAGGGCTCTCCGGGGCCGCTGCTTCGGCTGCGAAATGGGCTACTTGCGTCCATCGCGCCTGCGACCGACCCGGCGCGTTCGCTCATAGCCGGTGTCGTCTGCGGTCGTTCGGCCGAGCTGCGCGCCCAGCCGGCGGGCGACTGGTTTTCGGTGACGGGAACGGCGCATCTTATTGCCGTCTCGGGCAGCCATTTGGCTATTGTGGGGTTTGTAAGCGAGTGCGTATTACAAAAGACTCGGTGTTCACGCGGTCTTCAACGGGCGATATTGGCGATAACGCTTGTGGGTTACGCTGCCTTTACGGGCGCGTCTCCCTCTGCAGTGCGCGCGTGCTGCATGGTGTTCGCGACGCTTGTCGTAAACGGCGCGGGGCGTCGCCGGCACGGCCATTCGGCACTCTTCGTAACTATGTCCATCTTTGTGCTACTGCGGCCGACGGTGCTGTTCGAGATGGGCTTTCAGCTTTCATGTGCCAGCGTCTTTGCCATTCTGTGCTTTTGCCCCTATGTGACCTTCGCTTTGGGTGAGCTGGGTGTGCCATCGGGCGTTGCCAGCATGCTTTCGGTTACGCTGTGCTCGCAACTGGCGACACTTCCCATCACCATTCCTGCCTTTGGTGCGTTCTCGCTCATTGCTCCGCTGGCGAATGCGGTCATCGGTCCGGTGGTGAGTCTGCTGCTCACTGTGTCGATCGTGCTGGTTCCCTTTTCGCTCGTGGAGCCGTTGCAATCATGGGCACTCGTTGTGCCCATGATTGCCGCCCGTTGCGCACTGTTCTTTGAGCAGCTGTTTGCCGCCGTGCCGGGTGCATCCGTGAGCGTGCCGCCCGATAGCATGTGGATTTATCTAGTGCCGTGTTTTCTTGCGGTTCTGCTGGTCTGGTGGCCGCGTCCCCGCGCACGTCCTGTGGCGGTGGGGCTGCTGTGTTTGATGCTTGCAGCGGCCGTTCCGTATGTCTATTGGGATCGATTCGCTCCGCCTTCGGTGACGGTGCTCGATGTGGGGCAGGCCGATGCGATCCTGGTTCGTCAGGGTGGCGCCGTGGCGCTCGTGGACTGTGGGCTCGATGAGCGCGTGATGTCGGCGTTGGTTCGCAATAACGTCCACCATATCGACGCCGTCTTCGTGACACATTGGGACGAAGACCATTGGGGTGGTCTTCCCGATGTGCTCGATCAGTTTTCGGTTGGAACCATTGTGGTCGCGGCCGATGCGCTTGACGGCGCGCCTGCTGAGGTCCTGAATCGCCCCGGCGTAACGTATCGGCAGGTGGCTTGCGGAGACACGGTCGATATCGGCGCGTTTCGGACACGTGTGATGTGGCCGTTTGACACGGTGGATGGCGAGGGCAATGAGGACTCGCTTGTCTTGCTGCTCTCCTATGCTCAGGAAGGCAAGAGCCTGCGCGTGCTCCTCACTGGTGATGCCGAGCTCGATCAAGAGCGCGAGTTTGTACAGGAGGTGGGTGATATCGATGTGCTCAAGCTAGGGCATCACGGCTCAAAAGTTTCCGTCGACACAGCCCTGCTGGGCACGCTTAAGCCCGAGCTCTCTATCGCGAGTGCCGGCGAGGGGAATCGTTACGGTCATCCGTCGGATGCCTGCATCGATGCCGTTAAGGAAGCGGATGGTGCGTTCGCATGCACCATCGAACACGGCGACATTACCGTCACGCCGACTGCAAAGGGCTTTGCGATGCGATGCCAGCGACCGTGATGCTGCCGTTGGCGCAGGAACAACCCCTGGGCTAAAATGGCACAGTACGAATTCGAGTGTCTGCGAGAGGGGAGCGCGATGTCCGAAACCGGTCTGCTGCCGGCATATCTGATCGTCGGTACCGATGGGGTCAAGCGCGACCACGCCGTCTCGCGTATGAAAGCTCGCTTGGAAAAGTCGGGTATGGTTGAGTTCAATCTCGATGAACGCGACATGACGAAAGATCCCGATATCGAGTCGATCATCGGCTCGCTCAATACCTTTCCCATGGGTAGCGAGTTTCGCCTGGTGATCCTCGACGGCTGCTCCAAGCTCGCCAAGGCGGTCTCGGAACCGCTTGTCGAGTACCTCGCAAGTCCCAGCCCCACGACGGTCTGTCTCATTATCGCCGACTCACTTGCCAAGAATACGCGCCTGTATAAGGCAATCGCCAAGATCGACAAGAAGGCTATCGTCGATTGCTCGGGTACCAAGCGCTGGGAACTGCCGCGCCGCGTCCAGCAGATGGCGACGCAGCACGGTAAGTCCATCTCGACGGCTGCTGCCGAGGAGCTCGTCTCGCGCTCTGGCGAAAACACGCGCATGCTCGATAACGACCTGGCAAAGCTCGCCCAGATGGTCGAGGCGCCCCAGATTGAGCTTGCCGACGTGGAGCGTTGGATCGTGCGTACGGCTGAGGTTCAGCCCTGGGACTTCCTCAACGCCGTCTCGGCTCGCGATATGCGGCGTTCGCTCGAGCTCTTTAAGCTTCTGCCCTCCAAGAGCTACGTGTGGACCTACACGCTGCTATGCGGTCGTATCCGTGAGCTGATCGTCGCCAAGGCGCTCGATGGGCGTGGGCAGGGGCGTGAGCTCGCCGCGACGCTCAAGCTTCAGGCCTGGCAGGTCAAGAATCACCTTACCTGGGCACGTCGTTTTTCGATGGCAGAGCTCGTTGCCGCGCTCGAGGGTGCCGTCGATGTGGAGCTCGCTCTCAAGGGTTCGGCCGATTCGGAGACCGCGCTTTTGCTCTGGATTACGAACATCTTGAGAAAATCGTGATGATACCTGCCTATTTGACAAATTCGTTCTATCCCTTTGAGGGGGAGCGTGCTATAGTAGGCGCTTGCATGACCTCACCGTGTCTCAGAGGTGTCATACATTTTTTGCAAGGAACTCGAAAGGAACTCCAGAAGTGGCAAACATCAAGTCTCAGAAGAAGCGTATCCGCACCAATGAGGCAGCTCGCATGCGTAATAAGGCTGTCAAGTCCGAGCTCAAGACGCTGACCAAGCACGTCCAGTCCGCCGTCGCCGAGGGCGACGCCGAGAAGGCCCAGGCTGCCCTCAAGACCGTCACCAAGCGTCTCGACATGGCTGCCGCCAAGCATGTTATCCACAAGAACCAGGCTTCCAACCGCAAGTCCGGTCTTGCCAAGCTCGTGAACAGCATCAACGCCTAAGTTGTAAATTTCACACCACACAGATTACGCGCATAAATGGAGCCTGTTTTATGGAACAGGCTCCATTTTTTGTACCGCTCGGGTAAGATAGTCCGCATGAATACTTCAATTGACATTTCCCACATCCGCAACTTCTCGATCGTTGCGCATATCGACCATGGCAAGTCCACGATCAGTGACCGCATCCTCGAGCTCACCCATACTGTCGATGAGCGCGACATGGAGTCGCAGCTGCTTGACACGATGGACATCGAGCGCGAGCGCGGCATCACGATCAAGTCCAATGCCGTCCGCGTGTCCTATGACGCCGACGACGGCGAGACGTATCAGTTCAACCTGATCGATACGCCGGGCCACGTTGACTTCACCTACGAGGTCTCGCGTTCGCTGGCCGCATGCGAGGGTGCGGTACTCGTCGTGGACGCCACTCAGGGCGTCGAGGCGCAGACCGTTTCCAATGCGACGCTCGCCATGAACGCCAACTTGGACATTGTTCCGGCCATCAACAAGATCGACCTTCCCTCGGCGCACCCCGACGAGGTTAAGACCGAGATCGAAGACGATCTGGCCATTCCCGCCGACGATGCCGTGTGCGTGTCGGGCAAGACCGGCGAGGGCATCCACGATCTGCTGGAGTCCATCGTCTTTTTGATCTCGCCTCCCAAGGGCGATGCAAATGCCCCTCTCAAGGCACTCATTCTGGATTCGTACTTCGATGAGTACCGCGGCGTCGTCGCCACGGTGCGCGTCTTTGACGGTTCCATCAAAAAGGGCGATACCCTGCGCATGATGCAGGCCAAGGGTGACTTCTTGGTCGACGGCGTGGGCGTCAAGCGCCCTGCCGAGACGCCGGTCGATGCTCTGACCGTCGGCGAGGTTGGCTATGTGGTTACAGGTCTGAAGGACCCCGAGGCCGTGCGCGTGGGCGATACCCTTACGTGGGCTTCGAACCCCTGCCCCGAGCCGCTGCCGGGCTACCGCGAGGCCAAGCCCATGGTCTACACGGGCCTGTTCCCCATCGACAACAAGGACTACGAGAACCTGCGCGACGCGCTCGATAAGCTGCACGTCAACGATCCGTCGTTAGTGTGGGAGCCTGAGACGTCGGTGGCGCTGGGCTTTGGCTTCCGCGTGGGCTTCCTGGGCCTGCTGCACATGGAGGTCGTCAAGGAGCGCCTGGAGCGCGAGTTCAATCTGGACCTGATCGCCACGAGCCCCTCGGTCGACTACCATGTGTACAAGACCGACGGCGAGATGCTCGATGTCCGCAGCCCACAGGATCTGCCCGAGGCCACACGCATCGATCGCATCGAAGAGCCCTACCTCAAGGCAAAGATCATCTGCCCGCCTGAGTATACGGGTGCCGTCATGCAGCTCGCCATCGAGCACCGTGGCGTTACGACCGATATGATCCACCTGACGAGCAAATCGGTCGAGATGCGCTTTGATATGCCGCTTGCCGAGCTCATCTTGGACTTCTTCGATCAGCTCAAGAGCCGTACCAAGGGTTACGCCTCGCTCGACTACGAGTTCAACGAGTACCGTCCCTCCGAGCTCGTCAAGCTCGACATTCTTCTTTCGGGCGACGAGGTGGACGCACTGTCGTTTATCGTCCACAAGGACAAGGCTTATGGCCTGGCCCGCGGCCTGTGCGACAAGCTCAAGGAAATCATTCCGCGCCAGCTGTTCGAGGTGCCTATCCAGGGCGCCATCGGCAACAAGATTATCGCCCGCTCCACCGTCAAGGCCCGTCGCAAGGACGTTTTGGCTAAGTGTTACGGCGGCGATATCTCGCGCAAGCGCAAGCTGCTCGAGAAGCAGAAAGAGGGCAAGAAGCGCATGAAGGCCATCGGCTCGGTCGAGGTTCCGCAGGAGGCCTTTATGGCGATCCTCAAGGTGGACGAGTAGGTTCATGGCGCTTTCTGAATACAGCAAGCGGCTGCTGGGCGCCTATGCCGAGCAGCCGTTCCTCATGGCTCCCATGGCAGGTGTTACCGACCCCGCCTATCGCATCATGTGTCGCCGCCGCGGTGCCAACCTTGCCTACAGCGAGATGGTGAGCGTGGCCGGCCTTGCCTATGCCAGCAACAAGACGTGGCGCCTGGTGCTGCCGGCCGACGAGGAGCAGCAGATTTGCGTGCAACTTTTTGGTTCCAAGCCCGATCAGTTTGCGAGCGCCGTCGCTGCCGTCGAGGAGCGCGTAGGCGACCGCCTGTCGCTCATCGACATCAACATGGCCTGCCCGGCCCGCAAGGTCGTTACCAAGGGCGAGGGTTCGGCGCTCATGCGCACGCCCGACTTGGCCGAGAAGATTGTCGAGGCAGCGGTGGGTGCGGCGCATGTGCCCGTGACCGTAAAGATCCGAAAGGGCTTTTATGCCGAGGATCGCAATGCCGCGACATTCGCCCAGATGCTCGAGGGAGCCGGGGCCGCTGCGGTGGCGGTGCATGGTCGTTGCGCCACGCAGCTCTACACGGGCCAGGCCGATTGGTCAGTCGTCGATGAGGTGGCCGACGCCGTCGAGATACCCGTAATCGGTTCGGGCGATGTGTTCTCGGCCGAGGACGCGGCTGAGCATCTGCACGGCTCGGGCGCCAGCGCGGTGTTTATCGCGCGTGGTATCTACGGCAATCCGTGGGTGTTTGGCGATGCGCGTGCCCTTGCGCTCGATGACACGCCTGTGCCGGTGCGCAGTTCCGTTGAGCGCCTGGACGCGCTGCGTGAGCACCTGACCCTGACGCATGAGCTCTTGCCGCTCATGTCGCGTGCCCGCACATATGCGAGCTGGTATCTCAAAGGCATGCCCCATGCCGCCGCCTGGCGCGCCCAGGTGGTGCGCTGCTCCACGTACGAGGAGTTTATGGCACTGGTCGATGATATCGAGCGCGATGTGGTGGCTTGCGAGGCGGCACTTGCCGCCGGCGAGTCGGTGCCCGCGCATCCGTTGGAGGCCTAAGAGTGGCCGTTACCGCGCTGTACGTGCACGTACCGTTTTGCGCCCAAAAGTGCCGCTACTGCGACTTTGACTCGCGCAGCTTTGCCCCGTGTGACCTGGATGCTGCGTTCGATACCTATTTTGAACAGCTGTGCGCGCGCCTCGATGCCTTTGGCAGGGCTGGGGCGCTTGCGCAGGTCCGCACCGTCTACGTAGGCGGCGGCACGCCGTCGCTAGCAGGGGAGCGCCTGGTGGAACTCGCCCGTCGTATCGTTGCGTGGTGCAAGCCCGTTGAGTTTACCTGCGAGGCCAATCCCGAGTCGCTGACCGCGCCACTTGCCTGCGCGCTTGGCGCGGCGGGCGTCACGCGCATTTCGCTAGGCGTACAAACGCTCGACAATACCGAGCTCGCCGCTATCGGCCGCATCCACGATGCCGACCGGGCGCTCGCGGCTGTCGCGACGGTCAAAGACGCCGGGCTCGACGTGTCGTGCGACCTCATGTGTGGGCTTCCCGGGCAGACGGCGG
>CALEDY010000157.1 GCA_937949355.1 uncultured Collinsella sp.
CCATTCTTCGTCTCGAAGAACTCGTTCAGGTCGAACGCATATTCCTCCGTCTCGCCGTTGATCTCGACACCGCGCTTGGCTTCGTCACGGACGATTTCGGACATCTGGTAGGTGAAGAGGTTCAGACAGGGCAGTTTCTCATACGGATTGTTTTCGTCCGGGGCACCGGCCCACTCACGCTTGACCTTCTGCTCGTCGGCATACGTCCAGTTGTAAATCTCGTTGTCGGCAAACTTGTCGTTCGCGAGAGCCTTGAACGGAGTTCCCGACAGGTGCAGGGTGAAATTTCGCTTGATGTGATCGAATGCGGTATCGGTCTTGAGCGTATCGACGCCCTCGTGGGCCTCGTCAATCACAAGCATGTCCCAAGTGATTTCGGTGAGTTCCTTGAGCTTGTCGAACTTGCCGCCGAAATAGAGCGATCCCTTCAAATCCTGAAGGCTCAGAAACTCAATCAGTCCGAAGTTGCCACATCCGACATACTGCTCCCTGGTCAGCACAAGACGCTTGTCGCGAAGGGCAGGGCTTTCGCTGACGAATTTGAACCCGGAGGCATCGCCCATAAACTTCTCGTAGTCCTCGTACCACGAGTTAGCGATTGCAGGGCGATTCGTAACGATCAAGACCTTCTTGAAATTGAGTTGCTTGCAGAGGTCGTAGACGGAAAGCGTCTTGCCGAAGCGGGGCTTGGCGTTCCACAGGAATTGGCCGTCCTCCGCGTTGGCCTCAACATATTTCTTGGTGAGAGCAACCGCCTCAGCTTGCTCCTTGCGCAGCGTGTACGGAATAACGTCGTATTGGGTATGCACACCGCCGTCCATGCGGAAAGCCGTAAACTTGGAAAATCCGTTCGGGCCGTCGATGTGGAACCACTCCGTTCCCTTTTTGTTCTCAACGCCATCCTTGCGCAAGTAGGCATGGAACTCCTTGTCGGTAAACCTTCGGCCGGATCCATCGTCGTAGGTTGCGTTGCCCTTCCACTCAAGTTTCACTTTAGTGTCGGACGTGTGTGTCTGCTGTGCAATGCGCGTATCTACGTCCTGTTTTTCCGTGTAACCAATCTTTGTCCAGCCGTTGTGCTCTTTAATCTGGGGCGTAGAGTAGGCATAGACCATCGGAATAATGCGAGAGGATGTCTTCAGAGAAATCTTAGCCATCACTCCATCTCCTTAACATTCGCCTCTATAAAGGAAATCTCAGCCTCTGTTAAGCCGTATTTTTTGTAAAGCTGTCTGTCAACAGTAGAAACATCAACACCCCAATTTATTTCGCCATTGCTAGAGAAATCTTCTAAAGGAACATATTTCCATGTATCCCTGCTGTTGTCCTGCGTAACCTTGAGGATGCTCAACATGGTTCTGCAAAACTTGGTTTTGACATATTTCAGAGCGTTCTCGGCCTGCTGTGCGTTTTCAAACGCGCCGATGCCAATATATGTCTGCGTGTACCCTTCATGGGGCTTGGACAAGAACGGGGTGCTCAAGACTCCTCCGAATTCTCCAGAACCATTAACTCGAACGACCAGAACCTTCCAGTCATTCAGGTTTCCATGAGTCTGATCTATGTACTTTTGGTGGATGTATTTTGTTGTTCTTTTGTTCTTCTCCACTCCAAGAATGGCAACATCCGTGCGACTGGTTTTCGCGTCGGTAAACAATTCAATTTTCTCAAAAATGTTGTTTCTGAGTCGCTTGTCCGCGCCCCCGCTTCCGATAATATTCTTTGCATCAGGATAGTCGGCGTAGAGCTTATCGAGGTCGAACTTTGTCTGTGTGTGAATTATTGAGGTCAGACTTGTAAATTTGTCTTTTGAGTAAACTTTTTTCAATATTCCATTAATCCCCTTGTGTTTTGTAAACACACCAATCTTCCCGAAATTCTGAGACTTATCATAATAAGATATGGCAACACCGCCCCTGATGTCAGTGTTGCTAAAAATATTTGATGCGTTTTCTTCGTACCGCAAGACCTTGAAATGAGAATTATCGAGCATCTTCTCGTTCCATGCCTTTGGCGTGCTGCCTGCATTGAATAAAAATCTCGCTGGGTGGATTAACTCAACCTTGTCCGAAATAGCCATCGCCCCATCAATAAACTTATCATAGACTGGCGGAGCAAACCCCTTGTTGTCACCAATCGTTTGCTCCTGATATGGAGGGTTGCCAATAACAAAATCAAACTTCATCTTTCCCTCTTTTTGAGATTCTTGTAAGGAACGGTGGCTTTTGCTTCCCAGTCATAGATCATTGAATCGGCAGATTCCTCTTTGCTTTCAGATATGTCGAACAGACAGAACTGCTCGTTTTCCTTGGTAGGCTCGTAGAAGGGCGGACAGCACTTCAATCCATCCATCTGCCACAAGTTCCATGAAATAACATCGGCAATTTTGTTCAGCTCATCTATGGTCGCATCTCTTGCCCAGCGTACTTTCAGATACTCAGTAAAGGTCAGCAGGAGATTGGCTCTGGCAAGAAGCAGACTGTCCCCCTGAAACTCATAGCCATAAACGCTCTGAAACGCTTTCAGCGTCCATCTCAACCAATCATCCTGCCGCTTGGTGTTTTCATTCACCACGCGCAATTTACGGTCGAGTATCCCGATTCTATCTCCAACGGGAATAAGAACCCCAGTCGCAGCATCATACCTAGACACAAGATAGGGAGCCTCCCCGCAAGTGATTTCAAGACGCGTGGATTGGACGTATTCTTTCCAACCTTTGGGGGGATCGAAGACCACCGCTTCTTCATTGGTTGTCCAGCCTTGGTCGGTTTCTACGTTGAACACGCCGTCTCGACCGAACCACTCCTTGTCGCAATGGTTGTTCATGTGGTTGCACAGCCACGAAGGCGTGAAAACCTCTGCCTTTTCTCTTGTCCTGGCTGCTTGCTGTTACTGGCTCTTACAAACTCGCGGCTGAATAAGTCCTGAATTTGCTCTCAGGATTTCCGCAGTGATTTCTGAACGAGCCGTGCCCCCAGTAATCAGGTCTTCGTATCCATCTGTTGCAAACACAATGTTCTTTCCGAGCGTCCTATCCTTGAGTAAGTCAGGTAACACATCGGCAAGCGGATAACTATTGAAATCGACCAGCTTAATCTGCTCCCGCTGAAAGTTTTCTACCCGTTCAGTGCTTTCAGGTTGCTCACTCATGCTTAGCTCCCAACTGCTTGGTAACTGCAAGGTATCGGTACGCTGTTGTTCTGCTGATGCCTACTTTGCGCGTTGCCTTGGTCAGTGGCACCCCTTGCGCGAGAGTGGCCTTGAGCTTGGAGATCTGCTCGTCAGTCACGGAGCGGGGACGCCCCATGTACGCACCACGGGCCTTGGCAAGTGCGATGCCCTCGGCCTGACGCGACCGGATCATGGAGCGCTCAAACTCTGCAAATGCACCGACCATAGAAAGCATGAGCTTTGAAGTGGGATCTGCATTCGATCTCGCATCGAACAGAAGGTTCTCTTTCAGGAACCGGACGCTAACGCCTCGCTTGCCAAGTGTCTCCACGGTGTCCAGCAGATCCCGCAGATTGCGAGCAAGCCGGTCAAGGCTCAGAACGACAAGTTCGTCACCCTCGCGCAGGAACTGCATCATGGCCTGAAATTGTGCGCGATCGGTGTTCGCCCCGGATATATGATCCTCGTAGATTTTCTCTACATGGGCCGCATTAAGAGCGACGTGCTGTCGGTCGGCGTTCTGGTCGAGAGTGCTGACTCTGATATACCCAACGATCATTTGTGCCAAAAGTCCGTTATGTTACAAACATGGTATTTATATCACCCAATGACTTAAAAGGTGCATGACTTCAGAACCGAATGCGTGCTTCGTTTGGGTGTACCCAAAAATAACATGATTTATTGCTCTGTTTCGTGGAGATTGTTCGGGTGCGTCTGAGTTTGATGCACGTTGTGGTAAGGCTCTCACCCCACCACCGAGCGCCGCCGAAGTGCCTTATGCACTATGGTCAACTGCTATACGTGCATTCGGACAACGGCGCGAGCATGAAGGCCGGCAAGACGCTGGCGTTGCTCAGCAGGTCCGGAGTCACGTTTTCGCATAGCCGCCCAAGGGTTAGCAACGACAACCCCTACAGCGAGCCACTCTTTCGAACGCTCAAGTACAGCGGCGATTACTTGTACCCGCGGGATGGATTTGAAAGCCTTGAGCAGGCCCAGCATTGGCTTGATGGCTTCGTTGAGCATTACAACGAGCACCATCGACACCGAGGTACTCGCATGGTGACGCCGGGCCAACGCTACCGTGGTGAAGATGTTGAAATCCTGAAGCGCCGCCGCCAGACGATGAAGGTGGCTCGAGAAAAGGCGCTGCGGCGCTGGATTCAGGGGAAGATGCTCAATTGCGACCCTGTGGGCGTTGTTTGGCTGAATCCGGAAAACGGGCAGTTGGAAGAAGTTATACCGGCTGGGCACGCTTGAGGCAGGCGCCGTACAGATGGTTCCACACGGCGCCTATACGAACATCTTCGCGGTCACACGGAGTCGGACCTCTCCTATCCGTGCGGGCTGCATTGTAGGCGGCATCCCCCGTGACGTACAGCGGACCTCTTTGTGGTCCAGGAAAACCTTGGGGGAATCCGCCGAAGGCGGAGGGGGCAAAGCCCCTGTCTGATCAGCGTCAAAAGACGAGCAATTTCTCGGAAAGAAAGGTTGACATGCACCGTCAATACTCCCAGAGGTTCTTTCCACAATCGTTCGGACAATCATCAGTCCAAGTCCGAGGCCGTTGCTCTTTGATGATCTGAGGCGTCTGGAGAAGAGGGTTTCCGCATCTTCCCGGGTTCCCGTGCCGTGATCGGTGACGCTCAGAACAGCATGTCCGGCATCTCGGCTCAGGCTCACTTCGACCTCCCGAATCGGTTGATCCTGAACGGCGTCAATGGCGTTTTTGACGAGATTCGTGACGCAGAGTTCCATCTCGAGCGGGTCTGCCGCAACCGTGACCGGATTCGCGGGCAGGGCGGTTTTGATCGCAACAGCAGGGTGCGTCATCTGCTGATCGGCGGCAACGGAAGCGGCGACGGCCTTCATGTCCACCGGGATCAGGACGATTTCACGTCGCTTGGCGTAGGTTCTGACGTGCTGAACGATGGCCGCGGCGTGTTCGCACTGCCTTCTGATGAGATCAAGCGCCTTCAGGACGATGGGGGCGGGCGGATCGTACTCGTAAAAACGCTCGAGACTTCTCACGCTGTTGCCGATGGCGTTGAGCGGCGCATTGAGTTCGTGGGTGATGAGGCTCGACATGGCGCCGATCACGCTCACGCGCTCGAGCACTTCCTTCTGACGCCGTTCTTCTTCAGCGGCCGCTCTGGCGAGTTCCTCTTTTTCCATCGCATCGCGAAGCTCCTTGGTGCGGCGTCGGATCAGCACGGCGGTGCGCCAGCTGTGCAGAGCCAGCCCGAAGACCAGAAGAAGGGCCGCGAGAAATGCCGGCCAGTACGCATTGAAGAAGTCGCTCACGGAGCGAATCCTCAGATATTCGAACGGTCCCCGGCGAAGCGTGCGGTAAAGGTCGTCCACTCTGGTGAAATCCGAAACGACGGCCCAGGAGGTGCCGTTGGCAAGCGGCGGCATGGAGAGGAGCGCAAACGTCACGTCGCGGCTTACCTGCCACGGAGCGCTGGACGTGGAGACGATCGTCCAGTTGGGAAGAAGAGGGGTTGATCTCAGACCGTGAAATCCCGGCACGGCTTCGTCCCTGAGGCCGATCGGCCTGAATCGCGCGGCATAGTCCGGCTCGTCGTTGAACAGAGCCGCCGCGCCATAGAGATCGCCGGGGGAGAGGGTGCTGACCACCAGCTCGCCGCCGCCCTTGGT
>CALEDY010000158.1 GCA_937949355.1 uncultured Collinsella sp.
CGAGCTCGATCCCGAGGATGCGGCCGACTACCTGGAGAGCCTGGGCCTGGAGCAGCCCGGTCTGGACGTGCTCGCGCAGGCGGCCTATAAGCTGCTCGGTCTGCAGTCGTTCTTTACGGCCGGCGAGATGGAGGTCAAGGCCTGGACGGTTCGTCAGGGCGCAACCGCCCCGCAGGCTGCCGGCGTCATCCACACCGACTTTGAGCGCGGCTTTATTAAGGCCGAGGTCATTGGTTACGACGACTACATCGAGCTCGGCGGCGAGCAGGGCGCCAAGGCTGCCGGCAAGCTGCGTATTGAGGGCAAGGACTATGTCATGGCCGATGGCGACGTCGTGCACTTCCGCTTTAACGTGTAAGGGCGACGCATATGTTTAAATACGGCAAAAAAGCTGGCTACATGGGCATCGCGCTGCTGGTGCTTGCGGTGATTCCGTTGGTGGTCGCAGCGTGTGTTATCCCCAACATTGGTCCCGAGGTGGCAACAAAGTTTAATGCCGCCGGCGAGGTGACGCGCTGGGGCAAGAGCTATGAGTTGCTGGCACTGCCGGTGCTCAACCTGCTGCTGAGCGTGGCGACGTACTTTACGGCAGGACGCCAGGCTAAAAACAATGATGACTCCGCCGCCATGGCACGCATCGTGTGCGAGCGCTACCTGCGCAACGGTTGCATCACGGGTGTGTTCCTCAACGTGATCAACGTTTACTTTATGTATTCGGCGATTACCGGAACGGGCTTTGGCTTTGGTTTCTAGCTTGTCCTTTTAGGCAACGAGCCTGCACGCATATTCAATGGCTGCTGCGAGGCCGCCGCTCGATCGTGGTTTAAAGACCATGTCGGCGGCGGCCTCGTTTTCGTATCCGGCGCCGCGAAGGGCGAGCGCGATACCGGCTTCCAGGAGAAGGGGCAGGCCGCGTTGGCTGGTTGCGATTACGGCAGTCTGATTGAGCGAGCAGCTGTGCGCTTGGCATTGGATGGCAAGTTCACCTTGCGCCGGGCAAGGGACCAGAACGGCGGCGACGCGACTTGATAGCAATGCAAATGCCGTGCGCTCATCGGGCGAAAGGCATTCTGCTTCAACGACGACGAGCTTGGGCGGTGCGCTGTTTGTGCGCAGCGTGGTTCGGCACATGCGGACCGAAGAACCCGACATAGAAAACTCCTGTGTATTCGGCAAAACGTAAACTATAGTTTACGTTTATGTTCGGCTCCATTTCAAACTCGGCTGCATGGACGAACGTGCGAAACAGATTCTTGGCAGGCGGGTCGAAGAGACACGCAGAGACCTTGGTATCTCCAAGGTTGATTTTTGTGTGGCGACAGGAATCAGCCGACCCTACCTCGACCGAATCGAAGATGGAACGGCAAATTTCACGCTCAAGGTTCTATTTAAGATCGCGCCCGCACTCGGCATGACGGTGTCAGAACTTCTCGAGGGTATCGAATAGGGGATACTCGTCGACAACTGAATTACGCCATCGGGATGCGGTCGTGGTTGACTTGGCTGTAGAACAGGCGCTGGATTTCGGCGGCATCGCGTGACTGGCCGAGTGCCCACATGGTTTTGGCCACGAGCGTCTCGGTGGTCATGTCGTCGCCGCGCAGAATGCCCGGATGATCGGCGTAAGCACGGCCGACCTCATAAACGCCCAGATCGAGGCCCTCTTCGGGGACCTGCGTGGTCATAACGACGGTGCGGCCCGAATCGACCCAGCGGAAAATTGCCTCTTGGAACGACTCGCCCGACTCACCAAACTCGGGGATACCGCCAATGCCAAAGGTCTCCAGAATCACGGCGTCGTAGCCATCGGCAAGGGCGTCGAGGATGCCCGGGTTTACGCCGGGCGTAAGCTTGAGCACAAATACGCGCGGATCGATGCTGTCGTAGAAACGCACCGGGTTTTCACCCTGATGCGTGCCGTGAAGCCCGTTGCGCACGATGCGGTCGTTGCGGATATAGGCAATGGGCGGATAGTTGACGCTAATGAACGCGTTAAAGCTCATGGTGCGCTGTTTGCGGGCGCGCGTGCCGGCAATGGCTACGCCGCCAAACACGATCGAGACGTCGTGCGAATGCTCGTCGAGCGCATAGAGCAGGCTCTGGTACAGATTGAGCTTGGCGTCGGTAAAAGGGTTACCCATGGGCTTTTGCGAGCCGGTGAGCACGATGGGCTTGGGGCTGTCCTGAATCAGGTAGGAAAGCGCTGCCGCGGTGTAGCTCATGGTGTCGGTGCCGTGCAGAATCACGAAACCGTCGTGGTCGGCATAACCCTCGACGATGACGTCGCGGATACGCATCCAGTCACTGGGGCGCATATTGGTGCTGTCGATGTTCATGGGCTGCACCACGTCGAGCTCGCAAAGACCCGAGATCTCGGGGACGCTCTGGGCGAGCTCCTCACCGGTCAGGGCGGGGGAGAGGCCGTTGCCGTCCTCGGTCGATGCGATGGTGCCGCCCGTGGCGATGAGAAGGATGCGCTTCATGCTGGTATTCCTATCGTATTTGCCGCCGCAGAGGCGGAGTCGTTCGGCAGTATTGTGGCACAGGGCGTCCAATGTTCAAACGTATTACATCATCTGTAACGTTTGGTAACACTCCAATTGCCGTCAAATAGGGGCCCAGGTCGTGCGTTTGCCGTGCGCTGATGGCTGCGAGGGACGAGAAACCCCATATAACGTGTACACTATGAAAGTTATTTTCGTTCATTCACGCGGGTGGGCACCGGCTCCCCGCCAACAAGAGGGGGAAACCATGGATCAAAAGGCTTCCGCAAAGGTCCTCGTACTCGACTTTGGTGCGCAGTACGGTCAGCTCATTGCCCGTCGCGTCCGCGACCTCAACGTGTATTCCGAGATCGTTCCCTGCGACATCTCGGCCGACGAGATTCGCGAGATGAACGCCTCTGCGCTCATCCTTTCTGGCGGCCCGGCCTCCGTGTACGCTGAGGACGCTCCGTCCATCGATCCCGCTATCTTTGACCTTGGCCTTCCCGTCCTGGGCTTCTGCTACGGCCATCAGATCACGGCCGTGACGCTCGGCGGCAAGGTCGGCCACTCCGAGGTGGGCGAGTACGGCCGCGCCACCATCACGCGTACGGCCGGCGCCAAGCTCTTTAACTCCACGCCCATGGAGCAGACCGTGTGGATGAGCCACCGCGACGCCGTGTCCGAGGTGCCCGAGGGCTTTACCGTTACCGCCAGCACCGACGTGTGCCCGGTTGCCGCCATGGAGTGCGTCGAGCGCAAGATTTTCACCACGCAGTTCCACCCCGAGGTCAAGCACTCCGAGTACGGTCAGCAGCTGTTGAGCAACTTCCTGTTTGAGATCTGCGGCCTGGAGCCCAACTGGAGCATGGACAACCTGGTCGAGACCATGACGGCCGAGTTCCGTGAGAAGGTTGGCGACGACCGCGTGATTCTGGCCCTGTCCGGTGGCGTCGACTCCTCCGTCGTGGCTGCGCTGGGCGCTCGCGCCGTGGGCAAGCAGATGACCTGTGTGTTCATCAACCACGGCCTGCTGCGCAAGGGCGAGCCCGAGCAGGTGGAGGAGGTCTTCACCAAGCAGTTCGATGTCGACTTTATCCACGTCCACGCCGAGGACCGTTATGCCGAGCTTCTGGCCGGCGTGACCGAGCCCGAGGAGAAGCGCCGCATCATCGGTACGCAGTTCTGGAAAGAGTTCTTCGCCGTGGCGCAGCAGCTCGAGACCGATGGCAAGCCGGTCAAGTACCTGGCTCAGGGCACCATCTACCCCGACATCATCGAGTCCGGCGCTCGCAAGACGGGCGGCAAGACGGCCACCATCAAGAGCCACCACAACCTGATTCCGTTCCCCGAGGGCGTGCACTTCGACCTTATCGAGCCGCTCGACCACTTCTTTAAGGACGAGGTCCGCGCACTTGGCCTGGCGTTAGGCCTGCCGGGTCACATCGTGTTCCGTCAGCCTTTCCCGGGCCCGGGTCTGGCCATCCGCATCATCGGTGCGGTCGACAAGGAGAAGCTCGAGATTCTCAAGAATGCCGACGCCATCGTGCGCGAGGAGCTGGACGCCTACAACCAGCGTCTGTTTGAGCAGACCGGCGAGCGCAACTCCGAGCACAGCTGCTGGCAGTATTTCGCGGTCCTGCCCGACATTAAGTCCGTTGGCGTTATGGGCGACGAGCGCACCTATCAGCGCCCGATCATCCTGCGCGCCGTCGAGTCCAGCGACGCCATGACCGCCGACTGGGCCAAGCTGCCCTACGACGTACTGGCCCGCATCTCCGGCCGCATCGTTGCCGAGGTTCCCGGCGCCAACCGCGTGTGCTACGACATCACGTCCAAGCCGCCCGCGACGATTGAGTGGGAATAGAACAGACGTTCGATAAAATAATATAGTATCAGATAGCGGGCACGGTTTCAATTGAATCCGTGCCCGCTGCTGCATGCGTGTCCTTGCACGCCCAATATGCGCCGTAAAAGCCGTCTTCTTCGACGTCAAAGTGAATGCGCTTCGTTTTTGCCTCTTAAAATCTTATTTTCACGATTTGCATTTTCATCCCGTTGTCACCGACCCTTGCGAGAAACCGGAAAAAGCCGCTGACAGAAGGGTCTCTCAAATCGTTGTAGCCCAGCATATAGCCGCGACTTGTGACCTGCAGACGGCTGTCCCACGTGCCGATTTCCTTGGCGGCATCCGAAACCGCAAAATATGCCCCCACATCCTTGATTTTTGCGGTCTTTAGCCATGTTTTTGCGATCATCTTTACTGCCGCCCGATTGGCAGCATCAAAGACCAGCACACTGCCGGGGAAAGCGTCCGCCATCCCCCGCACCAGTTCCCGGACCTGCTGGGTCAGAAAGTAATAGAACACCCCGGAGGCAAAGAACACCGCCCCGCCGGAGGCATCGATCTTGTCAAACCATGCGGGGTCTTTCAGGTCGCAGGGGATGTTTTGCTCCCGCTCCCCGGCGGGCAGCAGCTGCTGCCGCAAGGCGATCACATCCGGGAAGTCCAGATTGTAGATCTTGCATCTGCCGTTGTCGCAGGCTCTGCCGGTGTTGTCCAGCCCGCAGCCCAGATTGACCACCGCCGCGCAGGGGTGC
>CALEDY010000159.1 GCA_937949355.1 uncultured Collinsella sp.
AGGCGTTGCCCTCGCAGCCGAGTGCCTCGTGCCACAGCTCGTCGGCCCAGAACGGACAGATGGGGGCAAGGACGCTCACGATATCCTTGGCAACGCCGTAGCACAGCGCCTTGTCACGGGAAGCGCCCTCAGCGGCATTGAGGTAGGCGCTCGCCGCGTTGACGAGTTCCATGACGGCCGAGATCGCGGTGTTGAACTGGCCGCGGTCAAAGTCCTCGGTGCACTTGGCAATGGTGCGGTGACGCTCGCGATAAAGCTTCATCGCGACCTCGTCGAGCGCGGACTTGTCGAAGGCCAAGTTGGCGTCACCGGACTGGACGAGCTGCCACACGATACGCCAGGCGCGCTTAATGAAGCGGTTAGCGCCCTCGACGGCCTTGGGATCCCAGTCGAAGTCCTTCTCTGGCGGGGCGATAAACAGGATCGCCAGACGCATGGTGTCGGCACCGTAGGGCTCAATAACCGAGCTCGGGGGCACAACATTGCCCTTGGACTTGGACATGGTGTCGCCGTTCTCGTCCTTGACCATGCCCTGACACAGCAGGTTGGTGAAGGGCTCGTCAACGGTCAGCAGGCCCAGGTCGCGCAGCGCCTTGGTAAAGAAGCGGCTGTAGAGCAGGTGCAAAATGGCGTGCTCGATGCCACCGATGTAGTTATCGACGGGCATCCAACGATCGGCAGCCTCTCGGGAGAAGGGCAGCTCGGTGTTGTGCGGGTCGGTATAGCGCAGGTAATACCAGCTGGAGCAGGTGAAGGTGTCCATGGTATCGGTCTCGCGCTTGGCCGGGCGACCGCAGACCGGGCAGGTGGTCTCGTAGAACTCCTTGCACTCGGCGAGGGTCTCGCCGGCACCCAGGTCCAGGTTCTCGGGCAGCGTCACCGGCAGCTGGTCCTCGGGCACGGGCACGATGCCGCAGTGCTCGCAGTGGATGGCCGGGATGGGGTTGCCCCAGTAGCGCTGGCGGCTGATGAGCCAGTCGCGCAGACGGAACTCGACCTTGCGACGGCCGCAGCCCATGGCCTCGAGGTCGGCCACGATCGCAGCCTCGCCCTCGGAGTGCTTACCACCGCGCATGCCGGTGTACTTGCCGGACTGGACGAGCGTGCCCTCGGCAGCATGGGCGCAATCCCAGTCGACGGTCTCGGCATGGAAGGTATCGATGGTCTCGCCGCTGGCCTCGACGGCAGCGCGGTCGTCATCGTCCAGGATGATCGGCACGATCGGCAGGTCATACTTGCGGGCGAACTCAAAGTCGCGCTGGTCGCCGCAGGGAACAGCCATGACGGCGCCGGTGCCGTAGTCGGACACGACATAATCGGCAACCCACACGGGGACTTTCTCGCCGTTGACGGGGTTCACCACGTAGCGGCCGGTAAAGGCACCATGCTTCTCGAGGGTGCCCTGGGCACGCTCGACGGCAGAGATATGCTTGGAGTCCTCGACGATCTTGGTGACGGCCTCCTCGTACTCCGTACCCTCGACGAGCTCGTGCAGACGAGCGTACTCGGGAGCCAGGACAAAGAAGGAAACGCCAAAGAGCGTGTCGGCGCGCGTGGTGAAGACGGTGATCTTGCCCTCGTCGCCCTCGATGGGCTCGCCATCCTTGTCGCACAGGGTAAAGTCGACCTCGGCGCCCTCAGAGCGGCCGATCCAGTTGGCCTGCATCTGCTTGACGCGCTCGGGCCAGCCGGGGAGCTTCTCCAGGTCGTCGAGCAGCTCCTGGGAGTAATCGGTAATCTTGTAGTACCACTGCTCGAGGTCACGCTTCTCGGGCTCGGTGCCGCAGCGCCAGCACTTGCCCTCGGTCACCTGCTCGTTGGCCAGAACGGTCTTGCAGGTGGGGCACCAGTTAACCGGGTTTTTCTTGCGGTAGACCAGGCCCTTTTCCCACATCTTCTCAAAGATCCACTGACCCCAGCGATAGTAGTCGGGGCTGCAGGTCTTAACGGTGCGATCCAGGTCGTAGGAGAAGCCCATGCGCTTCATCGTGGCAAGCGCCTGATCCATGTTCTTATACGTCCAGGCGGCAGCCTGCGTGTTGTGCTTGATGGCGGCGTTCTCGGCGGGCAGGCCAAAGGCATCGAAGCCGATGGGATGCAGCACGTCGTAGCCGCGCATGCGGGCCTGACGGGCCATGGCATCGCCGATGGTATAGTTGCGCGCGTGGCCCATGTGCAGGTCGCCCGACGGATACGGGAACATCTCGAGCACATACTTCTTGGGCTTGCTGTCGTCGGTGTCGACAGCAAAGAGGTTGGAGTCCTCCCAGGCCTTCATCCACTTGGACTCAATGGCCTGCGCGTCGTAGGCAGGAATCTCGTCCTTATGATCTGTGCAATCGCACATATCAGCTCCTTTAATCTTAGCTGGGGTCGGTCGGCTTGGCTTTATTCGCTACTGCGGACAGTCCTGCGCAAGACGAAGAGCACATTTAGTGCTCTTCTTTGCGTGCGGAACTTGTAGCGAACAAAGCCAAGCCGACCGACCCTAAGGTTAACTTGACTGATGATAACAAATACAACAAGCGAGATGCCTGCGACTTGCCGGCATCTCGCTTTATCTAAATAACGTGGTTGGAAATCAACCTTTATATGCAGCTATTACCTTATCGATAAGACACGGACTGTTGAGAGTCCTTTACGACCACGTCGTGGGCGCCGCCTTCGACGATGGAGGTGGAGCTCACCAGGGTCAGGCGTGCCTTTTCCTGGAGCTCGGGGATCGAGAGGGCACCGCAGTTGCACATCGTGGACTTGACCTTGTAGAGCGTGCCGCCCACGCCGTCCTTGAGAGAGCCAGCGTAAGGCACATAGGAGTCAACGCCCTCGACGAAGCTGAGCTTCGCGGCGCCGCCCAGGTCGTAGCGCTGCCAGTTGCGGGCACGCGCAGAACCCTCGCCCCAGTACTCCTTCATGTACTGACCGTTGACGTTGACGCGCTCGGTCGGGCTCTCGTCGAAGCGGGCGAAGTAGCGGCCCAGCATCATAAAGTCGGCACCCATGGCAAGGGCGAGCGTCATGTGGTAGTCGTAAACGATGCCGCCGTCGGAGCAAACGGGCACGTAGATACCGGTCTCCTCGTAATACTCATCACGAGCGCGGCAGACGTCGATCAGTGCGGTGGCCTGGCCACGGCCGATGCCCTTGGTCTCGCGGGTGATGCAGATGGAACCGCCGCCGATACCGACCTTGATGAAGTCGGCACCGCAGTCGGCCAGGAAGCGGAAGCCCTCGGCGTCGACGACGTTACCGGCACCGACCTTGACGTCCTCGCCGTAGTTGGCGCGGATCCACTCGATGGTGCGCTTCTGCCACTCGCTGAAGCCCTCGGAGGAGTCGATGCACAGGACGTCGGCACCGGCCTCGATGAGCAGCGGCACGCGCTCGGCATAGTCGCGGGTGTTGATACCGGCGCCGACCATATAGCGCTTGTCGCCATCGAGCAGCTCGTTGGGGTTGGTCTTGTGGCTGTCGTAGTCCTTGCGAAAGACGATGCCCATGAGGTGGTCGTTATCGTCGACGATGGGAAGAGCGTTGAGCTTGTTGTCCCAAATGACGTCGTTGGCAACCTTGAGGCTGATGTTCTTATCGCCCACGATGAGCTGCTCACGCGGGGTCATGAACTCGGAGACCTTCTTCTGGTGGTCATCGCGGCTGGGACGATAGTCACGGCTGGTGACGATACCCAGGAGCTTGCCCTTGGGGGTGCCGTCGTCGGTGACCGGCATGGTGGAGTGACCGGTCTTCTCCTTGAGCTCGATGACCTGCTCCATGGTCATGTCGGGGGTCAGCGTAGAATCGGACTGAACGAAACCAGCCTTGTGATCCTTGACGGCCTTGACCATGGCGGCCTCGGACTCGGGAGTCTGGGAACCGTAGATGAAGGACAGGCCGCCCTCGGTAGCGAGCGCGACACCCATGTCGACGCCCGAGACGGACTGCATGATGGCGGAAACCATGGGGATGTTCAGGGTGATTGCCGGCTTCTCACCGCGCTTGAAGCGGGTTAGCGGCGTCTTAAGAGAGACGTTGTTGGGAATGCACTGCGAGGACGAGTAACCAGGGACCAGCAGATACTCCGAAAACGTGTGGGACTCACCGGGAAAGAACGTAGCCATGTTTCTCCTTTTTCCATGCGACCGGTCGGCTGCAGGCCTCGTAGGACCCAGCCCAACCTTGGGCGCCCAATACTGGGGAAATATCTTAGCGCACTTTGACTGCTACAATGCATGATTTAAGAAGAGCACACGAGGGCTTGACGCAGGCTTTGCGTTTGCCCAGCAAATACTTTAGCGGGGAGACGTGGAGCGCATGGAGTACAAGACGACGGCAAAGTTGGTCATTCAAGCGTGCGACAAAGATTTGCCGGGCGTGTTCGGCCACGGCTGCGTATTGTTGCTGCAGGGCATCGCCCGCGAGCACTCGCTCAACCGCGCCGCCAAGAGCATGGGCATGGCCTATTCCAAAGCATGGCGCATTGTGAACGAGGCCGAGGGACAGCTGGGCTGCAAGCTCATCGAACGCGATGGCGCCCGCGGATCCACGCTCACGCCGGCCGGCGAGCGCGCCATTGAGGTCTATGAAACGCTGCAGGCCGAAATTAACAACGTCATCGCCGCCAGGGCGAACGACTTGATCGCCAGCATCAAAAAGTAACTATTATTGTATGCACTAGCGGACTGCGTTTCCCGCCCACCAACAAAAATCGAGTTGCGCGGTCATCCGGAGGCCCTTCGCTGCCAGAAGTATCCATATTGAAACCAATTACGTTCTTTACGGTGTTTGGTTCTGTTAAGTAATTCAGAATCAAGACTTTTATATGACCAAATAAGGACAAATGGGACCAAATTGTTTCGGGGGAGCCTGGAATAGGGCGGCGAAAAACCGCGCAACTCGAAAAATGTAGGTGGCGATACCAGCAGCACTGACAAAAGCAGAATACTGACTACCTTCGGAGGGCGGTATCTAGCGCAACGGCTACCTGGAGAGGGTCGTCGGTGCCGGCGAAGAGGCGGACGGTGCTCCCCCGCTTGCCTCGCGGAGCTGAGAGGCGCGTTGTTACGCCGCCGGCGGGTGACGTACGGAATTCGTCCGGCAGCGCTTCGAACAGCTCGCCCGCGGTACGGTCAATCAGGTCAAACTCTACTGCCGGGCCAAAACCGTGCTCTAAGACGCCCGTCGCGACGGCGTGATCGGGATGCGAGGTCAGCCCGGGATAGCGCACGTTGTGCACCATCTCATTCGCAGCAAAATACTCCGCCAGCGCACGGGCGCGATCGAAGTGCGCTTGCATGCGGACGTCGAGCGAGGACAGCGCGCGGTACAGCACGTCGGACTCATCGGTGGACAGATCGAGCGCAGGCAAACCGCACCCCACGAGCAGCGCATGCGCGCACTCGCCGGCGGCGTCCACGCGGTGGCGTTTGAGCTGCGAGCGCGAGACAGACACCGCAACTAGCTTGCGCGGCGACTCGCCGGCGCACACGCGATCGAGCGCCTCGAGCGACAGCACGGTACCAAGTCGCAGCGAATCGCATCCAAAGACGCTGGCCACCGTGTTATCCACGACGAGCAGCGCATGCGCCTCACGGGCCGCACGTCCCAGCGCGCGAAGATCGGGAACACGCATGCCAAAACCGCCGATGGAGTTGACGAACCACCACAGGTGAGGGCCCTCAGTATCGAACGAGCCGGCAAAGCCATCGGACGCCGCGGCAAACGCCCCGACAGACGGCTCCCCCACCATTGCCACATCGCAGCCCTCAAAACCGCTCGAGAACGAATCCCCAAAGTCATCGGCAAACGCAACCAAACGATCTCCGGGGCGCACGACCCCCAGCTGCGACAGCGCCGCCGGCACATGCGAGGCCGCAACCAGTCGTGCCTCACGCGCGCCGGCCCTTGCAGCCCATGCCTCTTCCAACTGCCCTACGCCCATGCGGCACCGTCCCTTCAAAAACAAAAACCCACGGTGCGGGTGTTCCCCGCACCGTGGGCAACGGCTGCAGTATAGCGCCGATACACAATCAATCGCCTAGATGCTGAGCATGTGATAGGTCACGTTCGCGCCAGGAGCATCAACGGACACGCCATATGCCTCAGGGTAGATGCGCGTCGAGAACACGAGTGCACCGTCGTTGACAAACACTTCGACAGAGGACACGTCACCAACGATACGGACGTTGCGCACCTCGTCGACAGGCTCCCAGCGCACGGTACGGCCGCAGCCGGCAGAAGCGCGCCCCTCGTCAACAAAGCGCATCTCAAAGCGCGCGGGCAGCTCGCCCTCGGCCGGCATAAACGCCAGCTTCAGCTCGCCATCAACGGTCGCGGCAAACGCACCATCAACGTCGTCGACCCTAACATCAAAGCAGGTATCGCCAGCAACTTCCAGCGATCCCGCGCCCACGCGCACCGAGAGATAATGATGCTCGATCTCGCACGCCGGCTGCTGCAGCACAACACCATCGGCACCAACCGTAAGCTCACGCGGCACCGTCAGACAGTGCTGCCAGCCCTCGGCAACAGTCGGATCATTGCCATAGGAACCATCGCTCGGCAGACCCATCCAACCGATCAGAATACGTCGACCATCTTCCGACATAAAAGTCTGAGGTGCATAAAAATCAAAGCCAGCATCCCATACAAGGAATTCACCAAGCTCATAATCAGAGCAGATATCTCCGTCGAGCGTAAAGTACCCCGAATGATACAGATTGCGTCGATCCCAATCGGAACCAACCAATCCCTGGGGGCAGACGGACAATACCCTAATGTCAGACAGCTCAAAATAGTCAGGGCACTCCCACATAAACCCAAATTGTTGGGCAGTCGTGATTCGGTTCTGCAGCTTCCAATCGGCAAGATTGTCAGAAGAAAACAGCAGGACCTCCCCCTGGTCAGAGAAGCAATTGGCACCATTAAAACGCTTGAACAGCTCCGTACGAGAGGAGACATACCCCTGAAGACGCTCATTCCCAGCATCGACACGACGACGTGCTCCCTGCACCATAAGATATCGTCCGCATGGAACGTCGGCGCACCAAACCTTTGGATCACGCACATGGCACGAAAGATCATTGGGATAACAATGATATTTCGCAATAGCCAGCAATGAACGCTTGCATTGCGCAAGACGTTACA
>CALEDY010000160.1 GCA_937949355.1 uncultured Collinsella sp.
CCTTCGTGCCGTTCATTGCTGGCATGGGCGGTATGCACTGGCGCAACTTCGTGATCTTCAACGTGCTGGGCGGCATCACCTGGTCCACCCTGTTCACGCTGCTGGGATACTTCTTTGGCGGCATCCCGTTTGTCCAGGAGCACTTTGAGCTGCTCATCGTTGGCATCGTTCTCGTGAGCATCATCCCCACCGTCGTGGGCCTGGTGAGAAGCACTTGGGGAAGGCCGGGCGGCTGCGCGGGCGAGGCGGCGGCTTGCAAGTAGGCTGCGGTTGGGATTATTCCGGTTTGGAGCGTGCTCGGGGCCCGTACACGGATGATTTTGCAAAAATGGGTGACTTAATTCGGGAGGGGGTGAATAGCCCCTCCCGTTTTGTTCTTTACCAACTGGGAAAACGCTTGGCAAAAGGGCGGTCTACTCGCTGGATTGAATTGAGTAACCCATTTTCGCGAATCTATGCCCTGCAACAGCGGCTATGGCAGCGGAATCATCGCGTTGACGTGGAAGGTGCGTCCCTGGCGGTCGACCAGGGTGGCCAGCGTGCCGTCGTAGCTCTCGACGGTGAGCCGCATGGAGCGCAGCCCAAAGCCGTGGTTGGCCCCGTCGCCTGCGAGCGCTTTAATTTGATGCTTGACGTCATGGCATTTGATGTTGATGGCCTCGATGTCGGCTCGGCTGAGTTCATACTGGCGCTCTCGCTCCGCGTGGACGCGCGCCTCCGCCTCCCGCTTGACCTGGAGTTCCTGCGCGACATGCCCAACATTAAGTCCGTGCTCTTTGTGTCCTCCCTGGGCACCTACGGCACGGACTCGCTCGCGGGCATCATGGCGGGGGGCATCAATCCGTCGCGCAGAACTACGGCGACTGAGAGCCAGACGCTCTCCATTGAGTTTGACCGTGAGCAGCTCAAGGTCTATGACGCCAATGGCGCCAAGACCTACATCCTGAACGCGGGCACCTACTACGTGACCACGTATGCCACCGACTCCATGACCGGCGCCGCCACCACCAACCAGTTTGACGACGCCGCTGGCGACGCCACCTACCTGACTCGCGCCGACTGGGAGGGCACCTTCCCCAAGCACGACGGCACGCCCATGGCTGGCCAGATCTCTACCTGGGGCAACGAGATTAACGGCACCGACGGCAACGGCAATCCGGTCTCCTTGCTCTATACCACGGCCAATAGCCACGTCATGAACGGGGCCATGCACGGGAGCGTGTGGGTTGACGGCTCGCAGAAGCTCGAGGTCGTGCGTTGGGTTGCGACGGGCGTGAGCGTTGTGGGCTTCGGCCTGATTGGCTTTACGGCCTGGCGCAGCCACGTCAAGCGTCGCGCCGAGAGGGCCGAGCAGGAGTAAGCCCCGCCACGTGCGATCAACAGCAACATTTTTGGCCATGGGCCGGGACCTCGCAGTGGGGTCCCGGCCTTTTTGCGGCCCGAACGCGTAA